>JAZLGI010000097.1:0-9699 GCA_045616225.1 Sphaerochaetaceae bacterium | reverse complement strand
CAACATGTGTTGTGTTTTTTTGTTTTGATGCTTTATAATATGTTTCTTGGAACCTGCTTTGGGTTGTTTTTTCACGAAAAGGTGGAATTTTACATATGGCGACAGAAGAAAAGAACGAAGTGAGAGTTGGTGTTGAATGTGAGGCTTTCGATAAGCCCATTGAAAGGAAACGCAACCGCAATGCGCTTCGTTCCAAACGTCTGATACGTCAGGCTTTCATAAGCCTCATAAAGAGAAAGCCTGCCGACAGGATAACGATAACGGACATCGTCAACGAGGCAAACATAAACAGGGCTACGTTCTATGCCCACTATTCCTGTCTCAAGGACCTCATTGACGAGATAGAGCAGGAGGTCATAGACAAGCTCATGACTTTGCTCAAGGATTTCAGGTTGGAGAACTTCTTCTCCAATCCTGCTCCTCTTCTCCTTCAGGTGAGCATCTTCCTTTCCGAGGATCCCGAATATTACAAGACGTTGGTGGCTACTCCGGAATCAGGCCTTTTCATTGAAAAGCTCATGTCCATATTCATAGAGTACATGGAGCAGGACCAATCCATACCTTTGGAGGTGCGAAGATCCAAGAGATTTCACATAAGGGCTCTTTTCTTTGCAGGCGGTTTGGTTTCGCTGTACCTGCAGTGGTTTCGAGGACAGCTTGATTGCACGCTGTTCGACATTCCTCTTGAGGTGAGCCAGCTGTTCACTAAGGACCAAAGCGGCATCATGCTCAACATGATGGGGAAGTGACTATGCATAACGCCAGTTCTACCAGCCCTATGCGCATAACCGTTCTTACGATGTTCCCTCAGTCGTTCGACAGCTTCAAGGACACTCCTGTGCTGAAAAGGGCTGTACGAAACGGTGGGGTTTCGTTCTCCACTGTGGATATAAAGGACTATGCTGGAGGTTCGTTTCGTCATATAGACGACTCTCCATGTGGTGGTCCCGGCATGGTGATTAGGGTTGATAACGTGAAGTTCTCAGAGGCTGAAACAAACCTTTTGAGAATTGCCCCATACTTTTTGAGAATTATCCTGAACCTTTTGAGAATTACTCCGTAGGTGGTTGCATTAGGATGCTGAAAGAAGGCTCAAAACGGTCAGAAAGACAGGATTTTCAGGCCGAAAATTTAGCTGTTTGTGTTGGTCTGTCGCCTTAACTCTTTCACTGTAAAGAAATAAAAAAGGGTCAGTATTGTATCAATACCGACCCACTTTGATGCCAGAGCACCGATATGAACCCCCGTGGTTCGTATACTTCGTACCACTCCGTACACTAAATACTTTTTCGTACAGTATGAACATTGGGGTACGAAAACTGCATTTGAAGCATCTGGAATAAAGGTTTTTGTTTTTAACTTTTTCTCAAGTCTTTTCGACAAGTTGCTGTGATGTTTACAGTGACATTTACAGTGACATTTACAGTGACATTTTATTTGCAATGTTTTATAATTACCCTAAGAAGGTTAACATGAACTTAGGAATAGAATCTGAGACATTAGAATTTAAGAAAACGACCGCAGAATTGAAAAAATCAATGGAGTCGATTTCTGCTATGCTGAATAAGCACGGTGTTGGAACTTTGTATTTTGGAGTAAAGCCAAACGGAGAAGTGTCCGGTCAAGATGTTTCAGAACTATCATTGCGTGATGTTTCCCGCACCATTTACGAAAGTATTAAACCGCAAATATATCCTGTAGTTGAAGATATTGCCATAGAAAACAGACATGTAATAAAAGTTGAGTTTAATGGAGAAGAAACACCATATTCAGCATATGGGAAGTATTATTTGCGAACAGCGGATGAAGATAGAGAGATATCTCCTGCAGCCCTCAAGGCTTTTTTTGTATCGAATGAATACAAAGAAAAGTGGGAGAAAGCACAAACGGAATTTAAAGAGTCAGACTGTGATAAAAAAGCAATAAAAGCATTTGTTGATAATGCTATTAAGGCAGGACGTATTCCCAATGGAAGATATTCTGCTATCTCTGTATTGAAACGTTTTGGGCTTGTTAAGGGTGAATTTCTCAATAATGCAGGGAATACGCTATTTGGTAAAAATCATCCTGTTGCATTAAAAACTGCAGTATTTGCAACGGAAGAAAGGCTTACCTTTCTTGATATGAAGCTTTACGAGGATAATGTTCTCAATCTCTTGCAAATTGCAGAAGAATACATCTTAAAAAACATCAGATGGAGAATTGAAATAGCTGGATTAGAACGTAATGAAATTCCTGAGATTCCGGTTGCAGTTGTTCGAGAGGTTATTGCAAATAGCTTTGCGCATTCTCAATATAATTCAAACACGTATCATGAAATCTGTGTGCACCCAAATAAAATAGTAATTTATAGTCCGGGTTCTTATGCAAGTCCATATAAACCGGAGGAATATGTAAAAAAACCTTTGCAGTCGTCAATTAGAAATGCGCTAATTTCAAGAATTCTTTATTTGAATAAATCAATAGAGCAGTTTGGTAGTGGATTTAAGAGAATTGACGGTTTGTGTAAGGACGCTGGAGTTAAATATTCTTATGAGACTTCAGAATTGGGATTTTCATTTGTTTTGTACAGAAATCCAATTCAAAATGTCACTGAAAACGTCACTGTAAATGTCACTGTAAATAGAACAGAGGAAGCGGTGTTAGCGCTTCTAAGAATACATTCGGATTATACAAGAGAACAACTTGCAGAATGTACTGCAAAAACGGTAAGAACAATACAACGAGTTCTGAACTCTTTGAAAGAAAAGAATCTGATTGAGAGAAAAGGTAGCGACAAAGACGGTATTTGGGTAGTTCTCTGAATATTTGAAAAGCAGAAACAAAAATATGAAGTTTTCGGAAAAATTAAAGAAATTAAGAGCTGACTCTGATATTTCACTAGAAGAACTTGCAGAAAAAGTTCATGTTTCCAGAGTTGCTGTGTCAAAATGGGAAACGGGCAGAGGTTATTCAAACAGGGATTCTTTACAACTTATTGCCAAAGTATTTAATACAACTATAGGTAATTTATTATCTTCCAGCGAGTCTATAGACATCGCAAAAGAGGAAAAAAACAAGTTTTCAGGTGTGCTGAACTTGTTGCCTTTTCTTTTGTTTGTTTTGACAGTTTTATTTTAATTGTGTACTATCTTAATAGAAGTGATGACCTCCCTGCGTCTTGTTGCGGGGTGTACGGGTAAACGTAGGATCATCACTTATTTTTTTTGGCTCTTGCACAATTTTGGCTCTGGCCCAATTTTGATTCCTCGGTTGGATTACATTTGTTCAGTGATACTGATTGGTTCTCTATAAATCCTATTGTTGGTTGTAGAGTCTGCTTGTAATAGGTTTACACCTCATACCCACCTCTGAATGTGACTGTGATTTTACTTTTTGTATAGACCGTCATGTGATCTACTAGCCTTGAAAAATCGTCTTCATTAAAGTCGCTTACAAGGCCCGTCTTCTCTTCCAGTTCTTTGATGAAGTGCTTTATTCTGTTGCGTTTACAGTCTTTCTTGAGGATTTCGTGGTCTATGTTGTTTATTTTCTCCTGAAGTGCTATCAGCTTGTTCTCAAGCGTATTCAGGCCGTATTTTGTGATGTCTTCTGCCTTAAGTGGTTCTGATCCTATGTGTTTGTCCAGCATTTTACTGGCTACCATTTTTTCTGTTTCAAGTGTAGCTTTTTCCTTTACAAGTTCATCAGTGTTACAAACAAGCGTTTCTATTTCCTTAAGATCCTGGATTACACTTTCTTTGTTTGTGATGATCTTGTTCAGGGCTTTTAGGAAGGCTTCTTTTATTTCTGGATCCCTTAAGCGAGGGGTTAAGCAGACTTTTTTGTTCTTGTGCTTTTTGTTGCACTCCCAACCTGTGGATTTGAACCTTACATCCTCAGTGTGCCAGGTTTTATGTCCGTAGATTGATCCACATGTACCACAGATGATTTTACTTTTGAAGACACTGTCATAGGTTGGTCCGGATGGCCTAGGCTGGTCTGCTAGTAGGAGTTGAGCTTCCTTATAGACTTCCTTGCTTACAATTGCAG
The DNA here is from genome assembly GCA_045616225.1 of Sphaerochaetaceae bacterium. Classification (GTDB taxonomy): domain Bacteria; phylum Spirochaetota; class Spirochaetia; order Sphaerochaetales; family Sphaerochaetaceae; genus JAZLGI01. Next base: position 5,667 of record JAZLGI010000097.1, on the reverse strand, counting down.
GGTGGCTGTTTTCTACAAAGTATTTTTGAACCTGACCGTCATTTCTTTTCTGATGAGATAAAAGGTCTGGTTTGTAGGTTTTCTGAAGGATTGCATCACCTGAGTATTTTTCGTTTTTAAGTATGCTTAAGACAGTTGAGTATTGCCAAACTTCTTTGTTCCCCGGAGTTTTGATTTTCTTTTTGGTCAGATCATGTGCTATCCATGAGACTGTATAGCCTTTGAGGAACTGATTGTATATATATCGGATGACTTTTGCATCTGATTCAATGATTTCAGGTTTTCCGTCCTTTCCTTTTTTGTATCCCATAAAGACGCCATAGCTCATTTTGACCTTGCCTTCAGCAAACCGCTTTTTGTAACCCCAGCTTACGTTTTCAGAGATGCTTCTACTTTCATCCTGGGCAAGCGAGCTTAGGATTGAGAGGATTACTTCACTTTTACTGTCAAAGGTCCAGATGTTTTCTTTTTCAAAGAAGCATTCAACTCCGTGCTCTTTGAGACTTCTTATGGTGGAGAGTGTATCAACTGTGTTTCTTGCAAAGCGGGAGATTGATTTTGAGAGTATAAGGTCAATTTTACCATTCTTTGCATCTGCTACCATTTTATTGAAGCTTTCTCTGTTTTTCATATGAAGACCGGTTAAGCCTTCATCTGCATACACATTTACATAGGCCCAATTGTCATGGTTTTGGATGTAAGAGCGGTAGTACTCAACTTGGGCTGTGTAAGATGTGTACTGCTCATCAGAGTCTGTGGAGACTCTTGCGTATGCTGCAACGCGTCGTTTACTTTTTGTAGTAAGCTTTTTTGATGTGTATCTTTCAAGTGTTGCAGGAATTACTGTTACTTTCGTGGCTCCTTCCATATTTTTCCTCCAGATATTTTGCATTTTGAGAGTTAAATTTCCAGTATTTCTCTATTTGCTTTCCGTTTTTCATGATGAATGTAAGCTTCATATCATCGTGAACTAGGATTTTGTCGATTTTCTCATCAACGATTTCTTTTGTGATTTCATCACATACCAGGACTTCCTGGGTGAGCCTATAAAGCTCAGTTTCTGCTATGCTCATGTTCTTACAGTCCTGATAACGGTGATCTATCCTGTTGCCACATTTCCACATGTAGCGAGTCTTTCCATTTCTTGTGGTACTTTGGCGTCTGTAGGATCTTGAGCAGTTTGCGCACTTTACTTTTCCTGTAAAGGGGTTAAAGGAGATACTTGAGTTAGCCAGATATCCTTTTTCACATCTTTTTGCTATTTCTTTTTGCACAGCTTCATAGAGCTTATCTGAGATGATTGCAGGGTGAGTATTCTGAGCATAGTACTTAGGAAGTTCACCCTTGTTTGGGACACTTTTCTTAGTCAAGTAACTTTCACGAAAGGTTTTTTGCAGCAGTGAGTTTCCTGTATATTTTTCTTCTCTGAGCATGTCCCAGATGACTGATTCTTTGAAGGTTCCACCCTTAAAGGATTTGATGCCTTTTTTATTTAAAGACTGTGCAATCTTACATGGCGATTGGCCGTTTAGGTATCGCAAGAAGATTTCTTTTACTACAGGGGCTTGTTCTGGGTTTATTTTCAGTTTCTTATCTTCCCAGTTGTATCCATAGAGGGCATAAGTTGCACCGATTCCCTGTTCAAATCTTTTTCTGATGATCCATTTGTTGTTTTCACTTGCTGACCTTGCTTCTTCCTGAGCAAAGGCTGCAAGGAGGGAGAGTACAAGCTCACCAGTACTAGTCATTGTATCAACGTCATCTTTTTCAAAGACTACTGGTATTCCCAGTTCTTTCAGTTCTCTTACTGCGGATAAAAGGTCTACTGTATTTCTTGCAAACCTTGTTACGGATTTTGTAAGGACTCTGTCAATTTTGCCTTCATGACAGTCTTTCATCAGACGCTTGAACCCAGGACGATGATTTGTGTTTGTTCCGGAGATTGAATCTGAGTATATTCCTGCAAGCTCCCATTTTCTGTTTGAAGTGATTTTCTTCTGGTAGTACTCAAGCTGTGTATTCAGTGACTCCATCCCAGGGAGGAGCGATTTAGAGACTCTTATATAGGCAGCAACCCTTTCTCGTTTTGAGGTTGTGACTGTCTTTGGTATTACCGTTATTTTCATTTATTTCTCCAAGCAAACAATGGACTAAAGTTGTCACTAAGTCTAGTCTAATAAAGGAATTAGGCCGATTTCTTGCGAGATTTCTTTTCTCCGTATCGAGCTATAAGGTAACAAGCGCGACTGCAGTACTTTCTGTGGTTATTGCCGTAAGCCTTGAATGTTTTGTTACAAATAGGACACCTGTATTGGTAAAAGGTTTTTCTGTTTTTAAGTTCCGGATGTTCTGCCCACCATGTTAGGCGACAGGTCTGGGAGCAGAAAAGTTTATGTTTTTTGCCACTTGTGTGATATAAAACACGGCCACAATATCGGCATCTGGGTCTTTCAGAGGTTTTTCTCTCTACCTCTACCTTTTCCTTTACTTCTTGTTTCTGGATTTTTTCAATGTTGTGAGTTTGACAATAATAAGCAATCGTGCTTTTTGGAAGACCCATTTGGTAGGCAATTGCCTGATAGCCAAGGCCTTGTTGTCTAAGTCGGATTATTTCGTTTTCGTATCTTTCAGTCATGTTTTTACTCCTTCTTTTATGATTTCTCCTTTTGTCAAACAATGGACTAAAGTTTGTACTAAGTCTAGTTATTTAAAGGAATTAGGCATTAAAAGATGAGAGGTTTGTACTTATCTTGCAAATACTGCTTGCAAACTTCTAATTCTTCTTTTGTAATGATCTTCTTGCGTGCCATCTGCTCAACAAAATGAAGTGAAACAGTGTACTTTTTCTCATTTTCAAACTGCTCTTGTGTCATGATTTTCTCCGTAACGTGCTTTGAGGTAGCAAGAGCGACTGCAGTATTTTCTATGGTTGTTGCCATAAGCCTTGAAAGTCTTGTTGCAAATAGGGCACCTGTATTGGTAAAAGGCTTTTTTGTTTTTAAGTTCTGGATGATCTGCCCACCAAGATAGACGACAGGTCTGGGAGCAGAAGACTTTATTCTTTTTGCCTTTGGTGTGATGTAAAAGACGGCCACAATAGCGGCATCTGGTATTAGATGGAGTTTCTTCTATCTCTTTGGTTTGGCTTTCAACAATGCTATGAGTCTGGCAGTAATATGCAATTGAGCTTTTTGCAAGTCCTGTCTGCTGTGATATTGCCAGATATCCAAGGCCTTGAAGGCGAAGTTCATCAATTTTTCTTTTGTCTGTTTCAGTCATTCTTTTTACCTCTTCATCACCAAGCGGACAAGTTGAGGCAGTTTTAACGAAAAAATTTTTCTGTGTTATAATCCAAGCTGTATGCAGACCATAGATGAAGCACTTGAAAAGCTTAATAAATCCTCATTTCGCAGAAGATTTCATTTATCTCCGGAAGACAGAGCATATATAGACAAAGTGGGAATGGATGAAATAAGAAAGCATGCCCAGGACTTCATCAGAACACGTGTTGCTCCTAAAAATCCGTTTAATGATGGAAAACAGACCCCAATGCATGGTCATCCTGTATTTAAGGCTCAACATGCTTGTGCCTGTTGCTGTAGGGGATGCTTGAACAAGTGGTACAAAGTTCCATTGGATAGGGCCATGACCGAAGATGAGATTAACAGAATTGTGAATCTTCTTATGGTATGGATTGAACGGGATTATAGGAAAAGTTACAATTATTAAATATGGATAAAGTTGAAGAATTCTGGAAAAAAGAAGAAGAAAAGGACAGAAGGTTCTATAGAGAACTTGATGAAGAAATTGAGAAAATAGAAGAAGGCAAAGAGGATCTTCTGTGTTCAGAAAACTGTGTAAACAGCTTTGACGGAAAGTGTCTTGCCCGGGACTATGCCTGCAGGCAAAAACTTGATATGAAGGAAATGAAATTCAGCTGAAATTGAAAAGTAGCCGTTTTTCATCACCAATCGTATAATTAGAAAAAAGGATAAATTATGAAAACAAAAGAAGAATTAAATAATGAAGAACTCTCACAAGTAGTCGGTGGTGGCAACGGATTGGACAGCTCTGAAAACTTTGATTTGTTTAATATCAAAGAGAATTCGACATTTATTTCCACTGAAGGAGAGCCAAATACCATTACTTGTAAGGATCCTCAGAGATAGGTTGATTAGCATGAAAACAAAAGAAGAACAGAAACAAATAAAAGAAGAGTATACAGAGCTAAACAGGAAGCTTGCAGAACTGACTGAGGATGAGTTGAAAATTGTTAGTGGCGGTTGGGAGTTTGGAGGATGTAGTATGAGATATAGTACTACCGTCACAACGTGTGATTATTGGAATAGAGGACAAAATTTGGAGTGTATTGATTGTCCTAAAAACAAATAAATCACAAGTGGTTCTGAGTTTGATCGACTAAAATGCTAACGGTAGATGTTTAAGAATTATGAAAACAAAAGAAGAACTTGAACAGATAAAGAATGAGTACACAGTGCTGAGTCAGAAACTTGCTGAGCTTACAGAAGAAGAGCTTAAGCAGGTTACTGGTGGTTTGCAGTATGATTGGAGAGATTATGGGCAAGGTGGCGCTTGGGAGCCTTTGTATGAGCCATCACTCAAAGTTGAATAAATTTTCCGTTGACATTATTACTACATAAGTGTAAAGTATAAATGCTAATCATGAGTGTTTAGGTGCAATTGGGCATCGAAGGGTTAATTGGGACCCACCGAAAGTGATTAGTATTTTTTTTGTCTGAATATAGAAAAAGCCCCAGTATGCCGAATTGGCAAACTGGGGTTTACTTTTTATTTTCTCTTCACAGGAATCCAGATTGCACTATGATAATCTGGATCTGTTTTTTCACCATTGATACAGTTGTACCATTCCACAGTTGAATTACCACATAGCTCAAATTCTTCATTACCAGGAAGCCATTCTTTAAATATTCTTGTGTTTACAGTCTGCAGTGCCTCTGGCAAAGCTCCAATACAATCAAACACAGCCCATTCACAACTAGGAAATTCATAAAGAGTCATACCTTCTGGGACTTTTCCACCTGTATACTTTCCGGCAATAAGGTATCTAAATTTGTTTTCTCCCATGTCATCAATACAAACTCCATATTCACCAATACAGTTGTCAATAATAGCCTGTTCAAAGTCATTTTCAGGAGCATTACCCTGATAAATATTGTTAGCATATTTTTCACATATTTCATCCCAGAATTTAGGAATCTCTTCATACGATGTTTCTGATGAAAAAACTTTTTCAAAACCGATTACTTTAAACCCAAACATTTTTGCAATTTTACAATTCATTTGATTTCCTCCCTGAACTTCTAACCTAACTTTGAACGGAACATAAACTTTAATCGGAGCACCCTGCCTAACCATACTTGGACTTACACCATGTAATTTGCTAAATGCCTTAGTAAAACTTTCAGCTGTTTCATATCCAAAGTCCAAGGCAATATCAATTATTTTTGCGTCAGTGCTTTGTAAGTCTAAAGCAGCTTGATATAATCTTCTTCCCCTGATGTATTCAAAGATCGAGCTTCCCGTAACACAAGAAAAACCTTGCTGCAAATACAGAGCAGAAATTCCAATTTCGTTTGCTATATTCTGCACAAGAATTTCATCTTTAAGGTTAGACTCGATATAATC
>JAZLGI010000096.1:0-9738 GCA_045616225.1 Sphaerochaetaceae bacterium | reverse complement strand
GAATTCATAAAGCAATTCCAGTTGTGTTATCTTCTGATGAAACTCAAAAACTGTTGGATTCAATTCCGGTAGATAAAGAATTAGGATACAGAGACAGGACAATATTTGAGTTAATCTACTCCTGCGGTCTTAGAGTTTCTGAATTGGTTAATCTCAACATTCAGGATTTTCATAAAGAAGAGCACCAGATAAAAGTTACGGGAAAGGGCAACAAGCAAAGAATAATTCCTGTAGGAGACGTGGCTTACAACTATTTATGTACCTACATAGATACAGATAGAGCAAAACAAAAACCAAAGAAAACCGAGAAAGCCTTTTTCCTCTCAAACAGAGCAAAAAGGCTTACAAGACAGGAAATCTGGAACAGATTAAAAATGTATTGCGGACTTTGCAATCTTAATGCAAAAGTACATACATTAAGACACAGTTTTGCAACAGATTTACTTCATAACGGAGCAGATTTAAGAAGTGTTCAGGAACTTTTGGGACACTCAGATATACGAACAACAGAAATTTACACTCACGTAAACACAGAAGATTTGTTCTCTGAATACTCAAAACATCATAAAGAAATATAGGAAACTGCAACAAAACTGCTCAAAAATTGAGCAATAAGCAATTTTTGGTAACATACATATAAGGTGGCTGTATGGAAGACCTTACTGTATTGGAAAGAAAACTGCTTATTGGTTTTGAGCATTCATTAACATTGGAAAAAAGACACTCACTTATTTTTTCCGATATTCCTCTTAATAAAGTTTTTGACACACTTCAGATAGAACCAAAGTTTAACCAAGTAAAACAATGTTTAAACTGGTTAAAAGACGGTTTTGGAGATGTGATTTGGTATAAAGAAAGAAGCTTTCCTGAGTTCTTTCCTATAGAAAGACACCTTCCTTATATGTTCTTTTACAAAGGACAAAAACCAAATAACAATCAAAAAGTTACTATTGTGGGAACCAGATATGCAACAGAAGAAGCTTTGCAAAGAGCTTTTTGCCTTGGATTGGAGTCTCAGATAAATAATATTACCGTAGTGTCTGGAATGGCCCATGGAATAGACCAAGCAGCTGCAAGGGGTGCTTTGTCTGCAGTTCAGTTAAACCTTGGATGCAATATGATTGGCGTACTGGGTTGTGGCCTTGAGGTAGATTACCCTGTAATGAGCAGAATGTTAAAAGATAAAATAGTATCAAACGGAGGAACCCTAATAAGCCAATTTGCTCCTTTTGAGCCGGCATTTAAACAAAATTTTCCAAACAGAAACCTTACTATGGCGGCATACAGCCAAGCTACAATAGTAGTTCAGGCTCCTGAAAAGTCCGGTTCATTAATAACAGCAGATTTTGCACTTCAGATGGGAAAAGATGTTTATGTAACAGAAGAAGGCATAAAAAATAGTGCAAAAAACACAGGTTCTTTAAAATTGTCAGAAGAAGGAGCTTCTATCATAACCTCTGTTTCAAATTTGTTTGAAACAAAATTAAAGGTTGTTAGAACAGAAAAAATCATAAAACCATTTGCACGTTACGGTGAGTATAACTACACAATTGTAGCTAAAACATAAAAAAAGATGTTACTATGAGCATGTGGAAAACAACGATACTTTAATTGACAGTTATCTTACTTATCTTTCCAAGGTTTTGGGGTACTCGCAAAAGACAATAATTTCATACGGTCATGATTTAAGAAGACTGTTTGAATACTCTGAAAAAAGAAAAATTCAGTTCTGCGATTTTTCCCACGAAGATGCAAAGGATTTTGTTTCTTCTCTTTACGAACAAAAACTCTCAAACTCAACCATAAGCAGAATAGTAAGTTGCCAAAAAGGCTTTTTCAGATATCTGTGTGAGAATAACTATGCTAGAGATCAGGTTTTTGCACATATAAGCGGAGCCAAAACAAAACGCATATTGCCTACAGTTCTTTCAGAAGATGAGATAAAAAAGCTCATTGCCTTTGAACCAAAAAAATACTCAGAGCTGGTAGAACTTACAATGTTCAACCTCTTTTATTCTACAGGATGCCGTCTAAGTGAAATCATGAATATGAAAGTAGGTGACATAGATTTTGAAAATAGAAGGATTCTTGTAACAGGAAAAGGAACAAAACAAAGATTTGTTTTTCTTTCAAACAGAGCTGTCAATACTTTAAAAACATATCTGGTGGAAAGAAAGAAAACAATAGAAAGCACGGTAGGTAAAGATCCTCTGTATGTATTGATAAACTCCAAGGGAAAACGCTTGCCGAATTCAACTGTTCACAGTATTTTTGATAAGTACCGTCTTAAAATGGGGCTTACCAAGAAGTTTACACCCCACGTTTTCAGACATACATTTGCAACGCATCTTCTGGACAATGATTCAGATATAAGACTTGTGCAGGAGTTGTTGGGGCATGAAAGTATAGGTACAACACAAATTTACACACATGTGAGCAGAAAACATCTTACAGAAGTGTACAAAAAAACACATCCACACGGACAAAATGTCCAAAAGGAGAAAAAATGAGCTGGAAGGGAACAACAATAGTTGCTGTCAGAAAAAACGGTCATGTTGCAATAGCAGGAGACGGACAGGTTACTCAAGGTGATACCATTGTCAAAGGAAATGCACATAAAGTAAGAAGAATTTTCAACGATAAGATAATAATTGGATTTGCAGGAACAACTGCAGACGCATTTACTCTTTTTGAACTTTTTGAAAAGAAACTCTCGGAAGTAAACGGAGACATAACAAGAGCTTCCGTAAACCTTGCAAAACAGTGGAGAACAGACAGAGCACTTCAAAAACTTGAAGCAATGATGATTGCCAGTGACGGAAATAAGATTTTTCTTATATCCGGAACCGGTGATGTACTTGAACCTGAATATGACGCAATTGCCATAGGTAGCGGCGGAAACTATGCAGTATCTGCTGCAAGAGCATATTTAGATTGCGCCAAAGATTTATCTGCACGTGAAATTGCTCTTAAATCTATGGATATTGCTTCTTCTATTTGTATTTACACAGATTCCCAATATGTTGTGGAGGAAATCTAATGTCAAACGAACTTACGCTTACACAGGAAGATTCTGTAAAAAAGTACAATCTTGACGAGATGGTACCAAGCCAGATTGTTGCAGAACTCAATAAATATGTTATAGGTCAGGATAAGGCAAAGAGAACAATTGCAGTTGCCTTGAGAAACAGAACAAGACGCAAGCGCCTTCCTGAAAATATAAAGGAAGAAGTCTATCCTAAAAACATTATAATGATAGGACCTACAGGTGTTGGAAAAACAGAGATTGCAAGAAGAATAGCAAGACTCTCAAATGCTCCTTTTATTAAAGTAGAAGCAACTAAATACACAGAAGTGGGCTATGTAGGACGTGATGTAGAGTCAATGGTCAAAGACCTCATAGCAAGTGCTGTTTCCATGGTCAAAAGAGAACTTGCCGCAGAAAATGAAGCACAGGTCAATGCAAAGGTAGAAGAAAGGCTTTTGGACCTTCTCTTACCAAATCTTGATAAAAACACATCTACAGATTCATCTTTTGATGCTGCCAAGACAAATGTCAGAGAGCTTACAAGAGAAAAACTCAGAAACGGAGATTTTGAAAATACAGAAGTAGAAGTTTCTATTAACATAACTCCAAAGATAGAAATAGGAATGATGGGAAACGGCAATCCGGAAGATATGCAAAATGCTATAAACAGCCTTGGTTCTATTTTCTCAGGAGTTCAGAACAGAGGAAAGAAGAAAAAAATCACAATTAAGAGAGCCCGTGAGATTTTCACACAGGAAGAATCAGAAAAAAGTGTAGACCAGGAAAAAGCTGTTGACATTGCAAAACAGAGAACAGAGCAAATGGGAATAATCTTCATAGATGAGATAGATAAGATTGCAGGAAAAAATTCTTCCAGCAGTCCTGATGTTTCAAGAGAAGGTGTTCAAAGAGATATTTTACCTATTGTAGAGGGAACAAAAGTTTCCACCAAATATGGAATCATTGATACTTCCCACATTCTTTTCATTGCAGCAGGAGCTTTCCATGTATCAAAACCAAGTGATTTAATTCCTGAACTTCAGGGACGTTTCCCACTTAGAGTAGAACTGGACGACCTTACTGCAGATGATTTCTTCAGAATATTAAAAGAACCTAAGAATGCAATTACACTTCAGTATACAGAACTTCTGAGAACAGAGGGTGTAGAGCTTGTTTTCACAGATGATGCAATAAGAAGAATAAGTGAAATTGCCTACGAAGTTAACTCAAATACAGACAATATAGGGGCAAGAAGACTATACACTATAATGGAAATTCTTTTGGAAGAACTGAGTTTCTCTGCAAATGAACTCAACGGTCAGACAATTACAATAACTCCTGACTATGTAAATCAAAGATTAAGTTCAGTTGTTAAAAACCAAGACTTGTCTAGATACATCCTTTAAGTTAAAATAATGCCGTTGCACTAAATAGCGCGGCATTTTTTTTATGAAGTACATTACAATTATTGCTAAAACATATGAAGATGCTCTTAAAAAAGCCAGGGAACAGTACGGTGAATCTTTAAGAATACATTCACGTAAAGATTTTGATGAGCCGGGTTTTATGGGAATAGGTAAAGTTCACAAGTGTGAACTTACTTGTTTTGTATCGGACTCTTCTTCTGAAATAAAAAAGGCTAAAGAAGCAAAAGAGGAAGAAAAACTCTTAAAACGTTTTGAACAGGAAGCAAAGACTCCTTCCCCTGAAGAAGTTCAGAATGCCCAATTGCAAAAACAAATTGAGATAGAGAATGCAAAGGAAAAAGAGATAACTCCTTTCTTGGAAAGAGCAGAAGATATCCTAAAAATTAACGAGTTTTCAAAAGAATTCACACAGAAAGTCCTTTCGGAAATTAAACAGGTTCTTATCAAGGCCCTTCCTGTAAAGCCCGATAGAAAACAACTTGAACTTTTGATTCTGGATAAGATTTCTGCCTGTTTTGAGATAGATTATCAAACACAATCAAAACCTCCAAAATGTGCCGTAATACTGGGAACTACCGGTACGGGAAAAACAACTACAGTTGCCAAAATATCAGCTATTTACGGCTCCCTTTCTGCAAACAAGGGTGATGTGAGAATCATTACACTTGATTCTTTCAGAATTGGTGCTTACGAGCAGATAGAGAGTTTTGGAAAAAGTCTAGGTGTTCCGGTTTACAGGGCAGATGACAAGGAAAGTTTCGCTTCCAAGCTTGAAGAATGTAAGGATGCAGACTTAATACTTGTAGATACTATAGGAAAAAGTCCTCGAGACGGATATCTTGCAGGAAGACTGGATTCCCTTTTGGAAGAATGTCCAAAGGAAGAAACACGTTTCTTTGTTGCCGTCAATGCCTCTATGAAGGCAAACGATATAGAAATGGCTCTTAACCAGTTTGATAATTATGACATAACTTCAATTATTATCACAAAAGTAGATGAAACTTATGCCGTAGGAAACATTATTTCTATATGCAGTAAAAAGAAACTTCCAGTTCTCTATGTCACAGACGGTCAGAAAGTTCCAAGTGATATTCACAGGGCTACAAATTCCTATCTTCTGAGCCTTTTGAAAGGCATTACAGTAGATCTTACTCAAATCACTACAAGAAACACCGGCAAATAACTTTTGTTTTTTATATTAAAACAAATTTATTCATATTTTTTTTATGTAAAGTTCAAGTTTAATTGACCAAAAATTGCTATGTAAGTATATTAATATCGGTTATTCAGGAGGATAAACAAATGAAAGTTGGTATTAATGGATTTGGAAGAATCGGTCGTTTTGTATTCCGTGCAGCAATGTCCCGTCCGGAAATTGAAATTGTAGGAATTAACGATCTCTGTCCTGTAGATTACCTTGCATACATGCTCAAGTACGACACAATGCATGGCACATATCAGGGAACAATTGAAGCAGACGTAGAAAAGTCTCTTCTCATTGTAGACGGAAAGAAAATCAGAGTTACTGCAGAAAAAGACCCAGCTATGCTTAAATGGGATGAAGTAGGTGCAGAATATGTTGTAGAATCAACAGGTCTCTTCCTTACAAAAGAAAAAGCACAGGCACACCTTGCAGCAGGTGCAAAATATGTTGTTATGTCAGCTCCTTCAAAGGATGACACACCAATGTTCGTATGCGGTGTAAACGAAAAAACATACGTAAAGGGAACACAGTTCGTATCTAACGCATCTTGCACAACAAACTGTCTTGCTCCTATTGCTAAAGTTCTCAATGATAATTGGGGAATTACAGATGGTCTTATGACAACAGTTCACTCAACAACTGCAACTCAGAAGACAGTTGACGGACCTTCTCTCAAAGATTGGAGAGGTGGAAGAGCTGCTTCAGGAAATATTATTCCTTCATCAACAGGTGCTGCAAAGGCTGTTGGAAAAGTTATTCCTGCACTCAACGGAAAGCTTACAGGTATGTCAATGAGAGTTCCTACTCTTGATGTTTCTGTTGTTGACCTTACAGTAAACCTTGCAAAGCCTGCAAAGTATGAAGAAATCTGTGCAGCAATGAAAAAGGCATCAGAAGGTGAATTAAAGGGTATTCTTGGATACACAGAAGACGCTGTTGTTTCATCTGACTTCCTCGGAGATACAAGAACATCTATCTTTGATGCAAAAGCAGGTATTGCACTTACAGATACATTTGTAAAGGTTGTTTCCTGGTATGATAACGAAATTGGTTATTCAAACAAGGTTCTCGACCTCATTACTTACATGAAGAAGGTTAACGGCTGATTATATTTCAGTTGAAATCTTCTTATAAGAGCCTGCCTTCATGTGCAGGCTCATTTTTACTTTTTTTTAATTTATGGAGTCAAATATGGAATTAAACACAATCAGAGAAGCTGACCTTAAAGGAAAAAGAGTTCTTATTCGTGTTGATTTTAACGTACCTCTTAAAGAAGGCGTAGTAAAAGATGCAACAAGAATCATTGCAGCTCTTCCAACAATTAATTACATCCTTGAACAGGAAGGAACAAAGCTTATTGTCATGAGTCACTTTGGAAGACCAAAAGGACAGAAGAATCCGGAGTTCTCAATGATTCCTGTAGGAAAGAAGTTTGAAGAACTTTTGGGAAGAAAGGTAAAAGTTGCCTCTGATGTAATAGGACCTGAAGTAAAGAAAGAAGTTGAAAACCTTAAAGCAGGAGAAGTTCTTCTTCTTGAGAATTGCCGTTTTTACCCAGATGAAGAAGCCAACAATCCTGAGTTTGCAAAACAACTTGCAGAATTTGGCGATATCTATGTAAATGACGCATTTGGAACTGCTCACAGAGCACACGCATCTACAGAAGGCGTAGCACATTATCTTCCTTCTTATGCAGGTTTCCTCATTGAAAAAGAAGTTAAATTCATGGCTCCTCTTCTTGAGAATCCGGAAAAACCGTTTGTTGCAATTATTGGCGGTGCAAAGGTTTCCAGCAAGATTACAGTTCTTGAGAGTCTTCTCAGAACTTGTGACACAATTGTAATTGGCGGAGGTATGGCATACACATTCCTCAAAGTTCAGGGATACAAAGTTGGTAAGAGCCTTGTAGAAGATGACTATTTGGATACTGCCAAATCTTTCCTTGATGTTGCAGCAAAGAAAGGTGTTAAGGTTATTCTTCCTGTAGACCATGTCTGTGCATATACATTTGATGAAAATGCAAAACCTGCTTATGTAGATGAAGTAGATGTCCCGGAAAACCTTATGGGAATGGATATTGGTAAGAAAACTGCAGATGCTATTGTTGCAGAGCTTAAGAATGCAAAGTCTGTTGTATGGAACGGACCAATGGGTGTATTTGAGTTTGCAGCATTTGCAAAAGGCACAGAAGAAGTTGCACAGGCTCTTGCTTCTTCAAATGCAACAACAGTTGTTGGTGGCGGTGACAGTGTTGCAGCTATTAACAAATTTGGTCTTGCAGATAAGATTAGCCACGTCTCAACAGGTGGCGGAGCTTCACTTGAATTCTTGGAAGGAAAGGTTCTTCCTGGTATCAAAGCACTTGAGAAATAAAAGGATTGTAAAATGAGAAAACTTTATATTGCCGGTAACTGGAAAATGAATATGCTTCCAAGTGAGGCTTCTGTTTATGCAGCAGAACTTGCAAAGACAGCAAAAGATGCAAAAGTAAAAGTAATGATTGCTCCTACTTTTGTATGTCTTCCTGGTGTTGTAGAAGCTGTTAAAGGCAGCAATATTATTGTTGCAGCCCAGAACTGTAATGACCATGAAAAAGGTGCCTATACAGGTGAGATTTCATGTGCAATGCTCAAAGACATTGGCGTAAATACTGTAATTCTGGGACACAGTGAAAGAAGACAGTATTACGGAGAAACAAACGAATCAATCAACAAAAAGATTCTTTTTGCACTTGAAAACGGTATGGACGTTGTATATTGCATAGGTGAAACTCTTGAAGAAAGAGAAGGCGGAAGACTTGAGCAGGTTCTCTCTGCACAGGTAAATGTTGGTCTTGAAGGAGTTTCAAAAGAACAGATGTCAAAAGTCACTTTGGCTTATGAACCTGTCTGGGCAATTGGAACAGGAAAAACAGCTACAGCGGAAGATGCAAACAATGCACACGCATTTATTAGGTCTTTAATTAAAGAAAAATTCAATAATGAGGTTGCAGAAAATACAATAATCCAGTATGGTGGTTCTGTAAAACCGGGTAATGTGCGCGAGCTTATGGCTTGTGAGCATATTGACGGAGCATTGGTAGGCGGTGCTTCACTCACAGTTGAACAGTTCCTTCCAATTATTAATTGCATTGATTGACGGAGTTATAAAAATGGCAGCTTTAAGTATTGTTCTTTTGGTTCTTTTCGTAATTGTGAGTCTTGCTCTCATATTTATCGTTTCTATTCAGAGTGAAGACAGTAGCGGTCTTTCCGGTCTTTTCGGCGGTTCTGCAGATCAGGCTTTCGGAGGAAAAACCAACGCAGTTATCAACAAGATCACAGCAATTCTTGTTGCAGTTTTTATTGTGCTTGCAATTTTGCTTGCTGTTGTTTGCAAGACAACAGATTCAAGTCTCCTTGCAACAGCACAGGCTCTTTGATTATCAGTTTTTAACAAATTTCAGGCCGCGTCATTGCGGCCAATTTTTGCAATGGAGTAAATAATGAAAAAGATTTCAATTGTTTTAATTATCATGCTTCTTTCACTTTCTTTTGTTTTTGCCAATGGTGGAAAAGAAGAGAAAAATGTTCAGACAAGTGATGCTGTTACAATCATAAATGAAAATGAAACTCAGCAGGAGACAACAAGTACAGAAAGTACAGAAACAGAGTCTCTTACAAAGACAGTTGCAATTGTAAACCTTATAAGACAGGCTGTTGTAACAGAAAATCAGGTTCAGGCAACTTTAGAAGCTTATAAAGATTACGGTGTAACAAGAGATGAAGTTGTCAATTCTCTTGTAGAAGATGAACTTGTCAGACAGGCAGTAGAAAGAGACGGTTACAAAGAGTACATACAGTACTACAAGGATCTTTATCTTGAGCAGTATCGTGCATATATAGAGTCTCAGCTTGGAAAAGAAGTAACAGATGAGGAATTTGATAAAATCTGTTTAATGTACAACGGTGCAACTGCAGATGAAATTGGACAACAGTATTCAGAAAACTATGTTGCAAGAAGCTATATTCAAGTTGTGAAAGCAGATATGTTTGAAAATGCAGTTCTTCCTACAGAAGAAGATGTAGCAACATTCTACA
>JAZLGI010000095.1:0-21079 GCA_045616225.1 Sphaerochaetaceae bacterium | reverse complement strand
GAAACAACAAACATATCCTTTGCATCGACACCGATCTTCTCTGCATAGTAGTGCTTGAGAATTGCACCCTGCATCTCGTGTGGTGACTTACATGATGAAAGATGATCAAGCTGATCGCCGTAGTAGTATTCTGCGTAGTTAATCCAACCTGGTGAGCAAGATGTAATCATTGGGAGGACACCCTTGTTCTTGATTCTACCAAGAAGTTCGTTAGCCTCTTCCATAATTGTAAGGTCTGCTGCGTAGTTTGTATCAAAGACTTTCTTGAAACCAAGTCTCTTGAGGGCTGCTACCATCTTTCCTGTTACAGGTGTTCCAACCGGCATACCAAACTCTTCACCAAGAGCTGCTCTGACTGCAGGAGCTGTCTGAACAACAACATACTTGCCGTCTCTGAATGCCTGGTCAACTTTGTCTATTTCAGAATTTTCCATCAAAGCACCAGTAGGACAAACACTTACACATTGACCGCACTGGATACAAGGTGAGTTTGCAAAACTTCTGTTTTCTGCAGGAGAAACAATAGTCTTAAATCCTCTGCCTTCAAATCCAAGAATGCCGTTTCCGTGAGCATTTGCACAACGTGCAATACAACGTCCGCAAAGGATACATTTAGATGTATCTCTTACGATGGAAGGAGCAACTCTATCAATAGTTACAGCTGTCTTGTCACCTTCATAGAGGTTTTCTCTTGCACCTGTAAGACGTGCTACATGAAGAAGCTCACATTTCTCGTTCTTATCACATTCCTGACAATTTCTGTTGTGGTTTGAAAGAAGAAGTTCTACAGAAGCTCTTCTGGCAGCTGTTGCTTTTGGAGAAGAAATTGTAATTTCCATTCCTTCTGCTACTGGATAAACACAAGAAGCTACGAGACCTCTTGCACCTGTTGCTTCAACAAGGCAAACACGGCATGAACCGCGATTACATTCGCCATGATTGTAAGCACAGAGAGAAGGAATCTCATAACCGCACTTTCTTGCAGCTTCAAGAATTGTAAGACCTTCTTCTACCTGATAAGGAATACCTTCAATTTTGATATTAATTAATGCCATTCTTGTTCCTCCTTATCACTTTTTATCAATTGCGCCAAACTTACATGTACTCTGACACATACCGCACTTGATACACTTGTCCTGATCAATCTTAAACGGGCTCTTGATTACGCCACTGATTGCGCCAACAGGACAGTTGCGTGAACATGCACTACAACCCTTACACTTAGCAGGATCAATTTCATATCTCATGAGTTTCTTGCAAACCTTAGCAGGACACTTCTTGTCAACAATGTGTGCAATGTATTCATCTCTGAAGTTTGCAATTGTTGAAAGAATAGGGTTGGCTGCTGTCTGACCAAGAGCACAGAGTGAACCGGCCTTAATAGTAGCTGCAAGTTCTTCAAGCTTTGAAAGATCTTCCATTGTTCCCTTACCCTCTGTAATCTTTGTAAGAGTTTCAAGAAGTCTCTTTGTACCAATACGGCAAGGAGAACACTTTCCGCATGATTCGTCGCAGATGAATTCCATATAGAACTTTGCAACGTCAACCATACAGTTGTCTTCATCCATGACAATGGCTCCACCGGAACCCATCATTGAACCGCGGGCAACAAGGTTGTCAAAGTCAATTTCTGCATCCAGGTCTTTTTCTGTAAGACATCCGCCGGAAGGTCCGCCTGTCTGAATAGCCTTGAATTTCTTTCCGTTAGGAATTCCACCGCCAATGTCATAAATGAGTTCGCGGAGTGTTGTTCCCATTGGTACTTCTACAAGACCAACGTTGTTAATCTTTCCACCAAGAGCAAATACTTTTGTTCCCTTTGATTTTTCTGTTCCGCATGAAGCAAATTGTGCAGCACCATTACGGAGAATATAAGGAACCATAGAAAGTGTCTCAACGTTATTGACAATAGTAGGACAATCCCAGAGACCCTTAACTGCAGGGAAAGGTGGTCTTGGTCTAGGCATACCTCTCATACCCTGAATTGAGTTGAGAAGAGCTGTTTCCTCACCGCAGACAAATGCACCTGCACCCGGTCTGATATGACAGCGGAATGAGAAATCTGTTCCAAGGATATGGTCTCCCAAAAGACCAAGTTCTTCTGCCTGTTTGATTCCTATTTCAAGACGGTGAATAGCAATAGGGTATTCTGCACGAACATAGAAATAACCGTTCTGAGCACCAATTGCATAACCTGCAATTACCATACCTTCAATTACTGCAAGAGGGTTTCCTTCAAGAATAGATCTATCCATGAATGCACCCGGGTCACCTTCATCACCGTTACAGACAACGTACTTTGCTCCATCTGGCTGGTTCTTTGCAAACTGCCATTTTCTTCCTGTAGGGAATCCTGCACCGCCACGTCCACGGAGACCTGAAGCAAGAACTTCATCAATTACAGCCTGGCGATCCATCTTCAGAGCTTTTGCAAGACCTGCAAATGCACCTGCTCCAAGAGCTTCATTAATGTCTTCAGGATTAATTCTTCCGCACTGCTCAAGTGCAATTCTGCGCTGCTTTTTGTAGAAGTTAATGTCTTCCTGCTTTGCAACTTTTTCTTTTGTTGCAGGATCTACATAAAGAAGTCTTTCTACGATTTCGCCGCCAATAAGATCTTTCTCAACGATTTCTTCTACATCATCTAAGCCAACACCTTTATAAAGTGTATCTTCCGGATAAATCTTTACAAAAGGTCCCTGAGAACAGAATCCAAAACAACCTACCTGATTGACTGTTACTTTATCTGAAAGGCCCTTTTCTTTGACCATAGCTTCAAACTTTTCTCTGATTTCAGCAGAGTTAGATGAAAGACATCCTGTTCCACCGCAGAGAACAACAGCTCTCTTTCCGGAAGTTCCTTTGAACTTTGCTGCTAGACAAGCACTGCATTCCTGCTGTTTGGCTGTTAATTCTTCAAATGTCTTAATCATTTGTTGCCTCCCTGTGCCTTCAATTCTTCGATAATCTTAGGAACTGCGTTAACTGCAACTTTTGGATAAACCTTTCCGTTTACAGATACTGCCGGAGCAATACCGCAAGCGCCAAGGCATCTTAAAGCATCAAGAGTGAAAAGTCCGTCAGATGTTGTTTCTCCCGGTTTGATACCCAGAATCTCTGAGAACTTGTCAATGACTTGCTGTGCTCCCTTAACGTAGCAAGCTGTTCCAAGGCAGCAACCAATAACATACTTTCCCTTTGGACTGAGTGAGAAGAAAGAGTAGAATGTTACAACGCCGTAAATCTCAGCAACACTGATTCCCGTATTCTTGGAAACAAGTTCCTGAACTTCCAACGGAATGTAACCGTATTCTCTTTGAATGTCACTCAGGATCATCATCAAAGGAGTATTTTCATTAACGTATCTACTGCAGATTTCGTTAATTTTAGCTACTGCAACTTCGCTTAAATGAGCCATATATAACCTCCAAAAACGTTATTACACCATTTGTGTATTTTAATCATACTTGCAATATCGAAAAAAAACAATGATTTCCTTCCCCCTTTATCGCGTATTGATAATTTATCTATTATTCCGTTTACATTAACTGATTTATTGTTCAATGAGGCTTGACCTGTATTGTTTTGACCCTTTAAAATCAAGGAAAAGTTAAACTCAAAAGGAGAGACGTATGAAAAAATCATTATTAGTAATGATTCTTGCTGTAGCACTTGTATTCTCAGCATTTGCAAACGGAGCATCTGAGAGCAGCGCAACACAGGCTGGCAGTGCATCAGGCAAGACTTATTCAGGAAAGGTAATGCTTTATTCTTCAATGCAGGAAGCTCAGCTTCAGGCAGTAGAGGAAGCTTTTGAGAAAGCATATCCTGGAATCGATATGGAATACTATTTCGCATCCGGCGGAAAGGTACTCACAAAGATGACAACAGAAGCACAGGGCGGACAGATTGCAGCTGATGTTGTATGGCTTGGTGACCCTTGTGACTATGAAGGATTCAAGGCTAACGGCTGGCTTGAGAAGTATTCATCACCTGAAGAAGCACACATTGCAAAGTCTTACATTGACTCAGATGGTTATTACACAGCAGGAAGATTGGTAACAATGGGTATTGCTTGGAATACAACTCTTGTAAAAGATTCAGAAGCTCCAAAGACATGGGAAGAAGTTCTTGATTCAAAATGGAAAGATCAGATTATCATGACAGACCCAACACAGTCTTCTACATCAAAGTACTGGATGGCTGTAATGATGCAGTCTGACAAGTACGGCGAAAACTACTTCCAGAAACTTTATAAGAACGGATGTTTGCTTGAAAGCGGTACAACAGCAACACACAACAGAGTTGCAGACGGTTCATTCAAGATTGGTATCTGCCTTGACTATGTTTCTGCAAGCCTTATTGAAGAAGGTTCTCCAATGAACTTCCACTTCACAACAAGTGATGTTTGTACAATGACAAGCCCTGTTGCACTTATTAAGGGTTGTGCAAATACAGAAAACGGAAAGCATCTCATTGACTTCCTTCTTTCAAAAGAAGGTCAGGAAGTTCTTGTAGAGAATAACCTTGTTTCTGTTAGAGATGATGTAAAGATGACAATTGACACATCTGCTATTGCAGCAGTTAATATGCCGGTTGACTTCCTCAGACTCAGTGCAAACATGAGTTCTTACATTGATAAGTTCAACAAGATTTGGGCTAAATAATCTTAGACAATCTTTATTGGGGGCATTTTGCCCCCATATTTTAATTATTTTAGAGAATAATAATGGCAAACGTAAAATTTGAAAATATAACTGCCTGCTACGGCAAAAAGACAGTTCTCAAGGATTTTTCTCTTGAAGTCAACAGTAATGAGATTTTATGCCTTGTAGGACCTTCGGGTTGTGGAAAGACCACTCTTGTAAGATGTCTGCTGGGCTTGATGAAACCGGAAAGCGGCACAATTACTGTAGGGGACAGAGTTCTTTTTGACTCCAAGAGAAGAATTAATGTTCCTGCAGAGAAGAGAAACATAGGTATAGTTTTCCAAGACTATGCCGTTTGGCCGCACATGACTGTTCTTGAGAATGTTTCATATCCTTTGAAGAAGAGAAAAGTAGGGAAAGAAGAGACAAAGGAAAGGGCTATGAAGGCTCTTGAGCTTGTTCACATGGAAGGTTACGCAAATCACCTTCCTATGCAGCTTTCAGGAGGACAGCAACAGAGAGTTGCAATTGCCAGAGCTCTTGTTGTTGATTCAGAAATACTTGTAATGGATGAACCTATTACAAACCTTGATGCAAAGCTCAGAGAAGAAATGCTTCTTGAAATCAGAATGATTCAGACAAGACTTAAGTCTACAGTTTTGTACATAACTCATGATCAGCAGAGTGCTCTTCAGCTTTGTGATAAAATGGCAATAATGCAGATAGATGGTTCTCTTTGCCAGTATGGTAATGATGAAGACATCATTCTTAATCCTGCAAACAGGTTTACATTTGAGTTCATTGGAACATCTAATTTCTTACCGGTAATCAAGAAAGATTCAAAATTGTACCTTGATTGTGATGTCAATGAACCTTTGGATTGTGACATTCCTTCAGATATAGATTTCTCAAAGCCTGTTGAACTAGGTGTCAGATTAAATGATGTCATGTTTGATGAGAAATCAGAGATTAAAGCTCTGGTAAAGAGCAAAGTCTTCTTGGGAAGTGAGTATAATTATTTCCTTCAGATTGGAGACAGAGAAATAAGAGTCCAACAGAGTATGCTAGATGCAAAAACTTTTGGAGTTCCTGAAGACGGATCAAAGGTTGGCATAAGATTTGTCAATCCTAGATTTTATGAGAAAAAGGAGGCCTGAGTATGTTCGCAAAAACAGATCAACTTGCTGCATTGGATGGCAAAAAGAAAGTTAGCATGGACAAGGCTTTGACAATTACGTCATTTATCCTTTTGCTGATAATTGTTGTAATCCCTGTTTTCATGATTATCTTCAATACCTTCTTTTCAAAAGTTGCAGGAGGTTCATGGAAGTTGGATTTCTCTATGTTTAAGGAGCAGCTTACTGAACCAAAAAACCTTGCGGCAATGTGGAATACCGTAAAGATTGCATTCCTTGCAACTCTTATTGGTACAATTGCCGGAGTTTTTTATGCATGGTTATTGGGAAGGTCTGATATTCCTGCAAAGGGTTTGATGAAAGCTTTGTTTAATATTCCGTATATGTTCCCACCTTTTTTGGGAGCTATGGCTTGGGATATGCTTCTCAACGGTAGAGGCGGATATCTGAACAAGTTCCTTATGACCACATTTAATCTCCAGACTGCTCCAATAAACATAAACTCAATTTGGGGAATTGTTTTTGTAGAAGTTTCTTACTACTTCCCGTTTGTATTCATGCAGGTTGTAGCAGCTCTTGAGAAAATGGATCCTACTCTTGAAGAGTGCGCACGTATTGCAGGTGCAAAGCAGAGTACAGTTATTTGGAAGATTACGCTTCCTTTGACAAAACCTGCAATTTCTGCCGGAGCTTTGTTAATCCTCACAACATCACTTGCTCACTTTGGAGTTCCTTCTATTCTTGGATATTCACAAGGTATATATACTTTGCCTACAAGAATTTATGCAGTTATATACAATGCAGGCGGAAGCTTTGACGGTATAAGACAGGGTGCTGCTCTTTCTGTAATGCTTGTTGTGGTTGTTTCCATTGCCCTTATTCTGCAGAACAAGATTCTTTCTTCAGGAAGCTTTGATATAATCAAGGGAAAAAGTACAAGACCAACTCTCATTAAACTTAGAGGTGCAAAGTATCCTTTACTTGTAGTTTGTGTTCTTACTCTTGTCATTATTGTTGTAGTTCCTCTTGTAATGATTGTTCTTGTTTCCTTCCTTAAGGCATACGGACTTCCTATTAAGCTTTCCAACTTTACATTCAAACAGTATCAAAGAGTATTCAAAGGCGGAGGAACTATTGATTCTATCAAGAATTCTCTGTTTGCTTCTGTTACAGCCGGTGTTGTTTGTATGCTTCTCGGAACACTTGTTGCCTATGTCGTCCAGAAAATCCGTCCAAAAGGAAAGGGTGCTTTGGAATTCATGTCAATGTTGCCTTATGCCATTCCGGGAACAGTTCTTTCCATTGGTGTAATTCTTGCATGGCAAGGTGCAATCTTTGGAATTAACTTGTACAACACAATCTGGATTATCATAGTTGCTTATCTTGCACGTTACTTAAGCTTCTCTATGAAGACTTCTTCTGCAGCATTGCTTCAGGTTTCCAGTTCGTTGGAAGAAGCTGCAAGAGCTTGCGGAGCTTCACATACAGAGAGTTTGGCAGATATTACTCTTCCGCTTATAAGACCTGCAATGGTTTCAGGTTTCTTCCTCATTTTCTTGCCTGCAATGCGTGAGGTCACAACATCTATTCTTCTCTATGGTCCTAAGACAAGAACCCTTGGAGTCCAAATCTACGGTCTTAGAGATGCCGGAATGATTCCTCAAGCTGCTGCTTTGGCAACGGTTGCAATAGGTATCATCATTGTACTCAATTCTATTGTCAACTACATAGTAAAAGACAGAAAGGGAGTTTAATATGGCAGACCAGATTGTATTAAGAAATGTAACAAAAATTTTTACAACAAAGACCCTTGGAGATATTACTGCAGTTGATAATTTTAACATTAGTGTCAAAGAGGGAGAATGCTTTTCTTTCCTGGGACCTTCAGGTTGCGGAAAATCAACAACACTCAGAATGATTGCCGGTTTTGAAGATCTTACACATGGAGAAATTGAGCTTTGTGGAAAGCTTGTATCTTCAAGTGAGAAAAAGCTTTACATACCACCTGAGGACAGAGGTCTTGGAATGGTTTTCCAGGCTTTTGCCGTCTGGCCGCATATGACGGTTTTTGACAATGTCGCATTCCCTCTGGCAATAAAGAAAGTCAATAAGTCCGAGATAAAACAAAGGGTTGATGAAGCTCTTATGCATACAAGTCTCAAAGGGCTTGAAAATGTTTATCCTGGAGAACTTTCCGGCGGTCAGCAGCAGAGAATTGCTCTTGCAAGAGCTATTGTCACAAATCCAAAGGTCATGCTCTTGGATGAACCTCTGTCAAATTTGGATCCAAAGCTCCGTGAGACTATGAGATTTGAGATTAAGGCTCTTCAGAAGAAGTTTGGTTTTACAATTATTTTCGTAACACACGATCAGAGCGAAGCTATGGCTATCAGTGACAGAATGATGGTCTGTGATATGGGTAAAATCATGCAGATTGATACTCCTGAAAATCTGTACAACAAACCAAACAGCAGATTTGTTCATAACTTCTTGGGAGAAAGTACCTTCATTAACGTAGAAGTTAAGGGCGGTAAGGTTTATCCGGTTGGAAGTTCTCAGGAACTTAAGATTTCTATTCCAAAGGGAGTTTCCGGAAAGATGGTTGTAGCTACCCGTCCTAACGAGATAGAAATAACTAAGTCTTCAGAAGATGGTTTCAAGACTCATGTAGAAAAGAGAATATTCCTTACAGATAGAACAGAATATCTTGTTCCGGTAGGAGAGCAGCTTGTTAAGATTCAGACTCCTCATAGAATAAGATTTGATGCTCAGGAAGGATGTTGCGTTAAATTTATTGAGCCTATTTGGTATCCTGCAGATGATGAAGCAGCAGAAGCAGAAAGAAACAAGAGGCAATTAATTTAATGGAAATTAGAATTTTAGGTCAGCTCGAGGGTGCAAAACAGGCTCAAGGGCTGACTGTTATTATTGATGTATTCAGGGCATTTACTGTTGAATGTTTTCTTGCAGATTTGGGTGTAAGGAAAATTCTGCCAATGGGCAGAGTAGAAGATTGTCTGGAGCTAAAGAGACAGAATCCGGATTATTATCTTGTGGGAGAACGAAAGGGAATAAAACTGGAAGGTTTTGACAGTGGTAATTCCCCTTACTATCTTACTACGGTTCCACAGTTAAAGGGTAAAACCGTTGTTCACAGTACAAGTGCAGGAACACAGGGAATTGTTTTTGCTTCAAATGCAACTGAAATAATCTCCGGAAGCTTGGTTAATGCAAAAGCAATTGCCCGTTATATCAAAAAACAGAATCCCCAGATTGTTACTCTTGTCTGTATGGGACTTAACGGGACAGAAGAATCTGCTGAGGACACTTTGTGTGCAAATTACATCAAATCTTTACTTCTGGATAATGAATTGAACATTCATGATGAAATAGCAGACTTAAAGAACACTGCAGGAAGTAAATTTTTTGACAGAAAGAGAATGGAATTCCCTGAACCTGACTTTTTCATGTGTCTTGTACCAAATGTTTTTGATTTTGTTTTAAAAGCAGACACTTCTAAAAATCCAATAGAAATGATTAAAATTGATGTTTGAGAGCGTTGTTCTACAATGAGTATTAAGGCTGTCTTCGTTGATTTTGATTACACAATTTATTCTCACAAAAAACAGCAGATTCCTCCCAGTGCAGTAAAGGCATTGAATTCTTTGCACGACATGGGAGTGAAGGTTATTCTCTCAACGGGAAGAAGTATTCCTGAAATGGGTATCTTATCTGAGTATAAAGAAATATCGTTTGACGGGTATGTTCTTCTCAATGGTCAGTTATGCCTTGATGAAAACTTAAATACTCTTTACGAAAACCCTTTTCACGGGAAAACTCTAAAAGCTCTTATAAATTTGTTTAACTCAAAGACAATTCCAATGAGTTTTGTAGAAAAGGATGATGTTTACATAAATTTTGCCAGTGATGCGATAAAAAAAGCTTGCGGAGATTTGAAGATTCTAGACCATAGAATATCTGAGTACACGGGAAATCCGTTGTTTTTGGCAGTCTGTTATGACATTAGGCTTGAAGATGAAAAGATGCTTAATGACAAGATTCCTGATATTTGTTTTCAGAGATGGTCTCCTTTGGGGGTAGATGTTGTCAGCAAGGGCTGTGATAAAGCAAAAGGAATAGAGTTTTTTTCTAATTTGTATGGTTTAAAGAAAGAGGAAACCATGGCCATTGGAGACAGCTTAAATGACATGAAAATGATTCAATTTGCTGGCATTGGTGTTGCCATGGGAAATGCTGTAGATTCTGTAAAAGATGTTGCTGACTTTGTCACAAAAGATATAGATGAAGACGGAATAGAGTTTGCTTTACGGCATTTTTCCTTAATCTGATTTTTTCTTGCAAACCGTTATTTGCGGTTCTATAATTATCAAATATGTTTATTACATTCTTTTAGGAGGAATGATTATGAAAAAGTCTTTAGTTGTAATGATGCTCGTTGTAGCACTTGTTTTCTCAGCATTTGCTAACGGATCATCAGAAAGTAAAGAATCAGGAAAGGCTCTTGGTGGTGAACTTGTTATTTATTCACCAAACTCAGATGCCCTTGTAGATGCAGCTTACACATTTGGTGAGCTTTACGGTGTAGATGTTTAGGTTCTCAGCATGGGAACAGGTGAAGTTATTTCCAGAGTTGAAGCAGAAGCCGGAAACCCTCAGGCAGATGTCTGGTACGGCGGTGTTAACTTTGCAAACGGAAACACATACAAAGATTATTTTGAACCATATGTAGCAAAGGGAAATGACAAACTTCCTGAAGCTTACAGAAACCAGAACGGTTGTGTAACAAGATACTGTCTTGATGGTTCTGCTGCTCTTATTATCAACACAAAGGTCATGGAAAAACTTGGTATTAATCCTGATTTATTCACAGGTTATGCAGATCTTCTTGACCCAAGACTCAAAGGCTATATTGCTATGGGTAATGCAGCTGCTTCTTCATCTGCTTGGGCAGAACTCACAAACATGCTTCTTGTCATGGGAAAAGAACCTTATGATGAAAAAGCTTGGGGATGGGTAGAACAGTTCTGTGCACAGCTTGACGGAAAGATTCTTGGATCTTCTTCTGCAATTTACAAAGGAACAGCTTCAGGAGAATATGCAGTAGGTGTTTCTTATGAAGACCCATGTATTACTCTTCTTGACAACGGAACTCCGGATGTTAAGGTAGTTTACCCAGATGAAGGTGCTGTATGGCTTCCAGCCGGTGCTGCAATTATCAAGGGTGCAAAGAATATGGACAATGCAAAGGCTTTCATGGATTGGCTTATTTCAGACGAAGGTCAGACAGAAGTAGGAAAGTCAAACGCAAGACCTGTTAACCCTGCAATCAACAATGCTTCTGCAAACATGATTCCTATGGCAAATATTAATGTTGCTTATGAAGATCTTGAGCTCTGCGGAACAAACAAGAGTGCATGGTGTGACAGATTCAACGCTATTGTTCAGAAATACAGCAAGTAATTCAAACAAAAATAAGAGAGGTTAGAAAATGAGTGTTAAAATCAAAATCAAAGATGCTGTAAAAAAATATGGCAACAACACGATTATTTCTGACTTATCACTGGATATCAAGGAGGGGGAGTTTTTCACCCTCCTTGGTCCATCTGGATGTGGTAAGACAACATTGCTTCGTATGATTGCAGGATTCAACTCAATTGAAGGCGGAGATTTCTTTTTTAACGAAACAAGGATAAACGACATGGATCCGGCTGCCAGAAATATTGGTATGGTTTTCCAGAACTATGCAATTTTTCCTAATATGACGGTAGAGAAGAATGTTGCTTTTGGTCTAAAAAACCGTAAGCTTCCAAAAAACGAGATTTTGTCCAAAACAGAAAAATTCCTTAAATTAATGAAGATTGAGGAATACCGCGATCGTATGCCGGAACGTCTTTCCGGAGGACAACAACAGCGTGTAGCTCTTGCCCGTGCTTTGGCTATTACACCTGATGTCCTTTTAATGGATGAACCTTTGTCAAACCTTGATGCAAAGCTAAGAGTAGAAATGAGAACTGTTATCAAGGAAATCCAAAATTCAATTGGTATTACCTGTGTTTATGTTACACATGATCAGGAAGAAGCCATGGCTGTTTCCGATAGAATTGCCGTTATGAACGCAGGTGATATTCAGCAGATAGGAACTCCTAAAATGCTTTATCAGAGACCTGCAAATCTCTTTGTTGCAACATTTATAGGTCATACAAATGTAATTAAATCCAAACTTGACGTTGAAGATGGCAAAACTTTCATTACAGTAGGCGGGTTTAAAACAGAGATTAAGAAAGTCCTTGAATCAGAAGCCAGAGAAAGAGACATTATTGCTTCTATCAGACCGGAAGAGTTGGTTGTTCAGAATAAGGAAAAAGACGGAATTAGGGCGGTTGTGGATGATGCTGTATTCCTTGGACTTAATACTCATTATTTTGTTCATTTTACAGATGGCACCAAGGCAGAGATTATTCAGGAATCTCAGATAGATTCTATTATTGAAAAGGGTACTGAAATTTCACTTGGAATCAAAACTGAAAAGATTAATATCTTTGATTCAGAAGGGAAAAAGAATCTTGTTCAAGGTGTAGTCAACGATTTGGATATTTACGGAGATAGAGACTGATGGAAGCAACTTTGACAAAGAAAAAAGGCATGGATGTTTGGAAAGTTGTTTCTTTTTCCGTATTGGCAATTTATGCAATTTTCCTTATTTATCCCTTGGTTTCTCTGTTGAAAGTTTCTGTAATGGTAGATGGAAAGTTTTCATTAAAAGCTTTTAAAACTTTTTTCAGCCAAAAATACTATGTAGAGACTATTTTCAACAGTTTAAAGGTTAGTATTGCAACTACGGTTGTGACTTTGATAATTGGTGTTCCTCTTGCATATTTCTATCAGATGTATGAGATTAAGGGAAAATCTGTACTTCAAGTTCTGATTATCCTATGTTCCATGTCAGCACCGTTTATAGGTGCTTATTCATGGATAGTTCTTTTGGGAAGAAACGGATATATTACTCAGCTCTTGAATCTTCTGGGAATAGAAGTTGGCAGTATTTACGGTTTTAAGGGAATTCTTCTTGTTCTTTCTCTTCAGCTGTTTCCTTTGGTGTTTTTGTATCTCTGCGGTGCTTTGAAAAACATAGATAATTCACTTCTTGAAGCATCTGAAAATATGGGTTGCGGCAAAATTAAACGCTTTTTTGTTGTTGTAATACCATTGTGTATGCCAACTATTATTGCTGCAACATTGCTTGTTTTTATGAGGGCTTTTGCAGATTTCGGAACTCCTTTATTAATAGGAGAAGGTTATCAGACATTCCCTGTTGTAATTTACAATGCATATTTCAGTGAACTTGGAGGAGACCATACCTTTGGTGCTGCGGTTTCTGTTATAGCAATTTTAATTACAGGTGTCATTTTCCTCATTCAGAATTATATAAACAGCAGGCATAGATTTACTATGAATGCACTGCATTCTATTGAAAGAAAGCAGGCACATGGCATAAAAAACTTCCTTATGAACTTCTACTGTTGGTTTGTAGTGGGTCTTTCTTTTATGCCTCAGGTTTATGTCATTTATTCTTCTTTCCAGAAAACCCGCGGAAAAATTTTTGTTGAAGGGTATTCTCTTGAAAGCTACAAATTTGCATTCAGTCATCTCAAGAAAGCAATACCTAACACATTTATCATTGGTTTGTGCGCTCTTGCAATTGTAATTGTTTTGGCAATCCTAATTGCATATCTTGTTGTAAGAAGATCAAATGCAATGAACAAAGTCATAGATACGACTTCAATGATTCCTTACATCATTCCGGGTTCTGTTGTAGGTATTGCCCTTATTATGGGATTTAACAGAGGCCCTTTAGTACTTACAGGTACAGCTGCCATAATGATTATTGCCCTGGTTATAAGAAGAATACCTTATACAATAAGGTCTTCTGTTGCAGTTCTTCAGCAGATTCCTATGAGTATTGAAGAAGCTTCAATAAGTTTAGGTGCTTCAAAACTTAAAACTTTCTTCCGAATCACTGTTCCTATGATGGGAAACGGAATAATGTCAGGAGCAATCTTAAGTTGGGTTACAATTATTACAGAGCTTTCTACTGCAATTATTCTTTATAACCTCAAAACGGTTACACTCACGCTTGCTGTTTATACATACGTAAGCCGTGGAAACTATGGAATTGCCGCAGCTTATGCAACTATTCTTACTGTAACAACAATTCTTTCACTTTTGATTTACATGAAGGTGACTGGAAATAAAGAAGTTGCTTTATAGCTGTATTTGCTTTATAACTAAAACCCTTCTCAAAGAGCATGACCTCTTTAGAAGGGTTATTCTTTATAGATTGTAGTAAGGCTGCAGGATAAAAAACAATGATAAAACTTATTATTGATAACAAAGAATACTCTTTTGAGAAATTTACAAAAGTAAGCGACTGCCTTATGAATGCAGGTTTTGAGCTTTCTAATTCATACAGTGAAAACCCAATTGTTGGAGCGTTCTATAATTCAAGAGCTGTATCTCTGAGTTCTTATGTGCAATCTTCCGGTAGGTTGGATGTTATAAGGGCTTTTGATTCTTTGGGCAGAAGAATCTACAGACATAGTCTATGTTATCTTCTTTGTTATTCTGCAAAACTTGTTTATCCAAAAAGAAGATTGGTTATAGGACATTCTCTTGGTGATGGTTTTTATTTTTCTTTTTCAGACGACGGAGAATTTGACATTTCGCTGATTTCTTCCAAAATGGAGAGTCTGTGCAATGAAAAACTGTTCATAGAAGAAAGCATTGTGCCGTTTGACAAGGCTTATTGCTTTTTTAAAAACAATAATTTACATGAAACAGCAAAACTGCTTTCTTTTAAAAATGAACCGGAAGTAAAAGTCTTTTGTATAAAAGACTACATGGATGTTGCCTATGAACCTATAGTACCTAATACAGAATTACTCAGTGTCTGGGAACTAAAACCTTACAAAAGCGGCATGTTGCTTAGGTATCCGGTTTCTTCTGATACTCTTCATATTGCTTCTCCGTTTAGGGATAATGAGAATCTCTTTGCGGTTTTTGATGAGTACAAGAGATGGGGTAAGATTCTTGGAGTTCCTTCTGTAGGTGAGATGAATAAAAAGATATCAGAGGGGTCTGTTGATTCTTACGTAAGGCTATGTGAATCTTTGCAAAGGAGAAAGATTGCTTTAATTGCAGACATGATTGCAGAAAAGGCAGCCAAGGCAGTTTTTGTTGCCGGTCCTTCTTCTTCGGGAAAAACTACTTTTGCAAAAAAGCTCTGTGAACAGCTTAGTATGCTTGGGTATGAGACAATAAGAATATCTCTGGATGATTATTATAAGCCAAGAACAGAACTTCCTTTAAATTCAAAAGGCGAACCGGATTATGAATGTGTTGAGGCATTGAGGTTTAATCTTTTTGAACAAAACATGTTAGATATATTCAACGGGAAAGAAGTGTTTTTACCTGAATGGAATTTTGCTAAACAGCAACAGACTCTCAGAAGTAAATCTGTAAAACTGTCAGAAAACACAAAGTTTGTCATAGAGGGTATTCATGGTCTTAATCCAAAGTTTATGGAAACTGTACCAGAGAAAGATAGGTTTTCTGTCTATATTTCTGCCCTGACACAGCTAAATCTGGATGACCATAACAGAGTTTCTACCACAGATAACAGAATAATAAGAAGAATAGTCAGAGATAACAGAACAAGAGGTGTTGAAGCTATTGAAACGCTTCAGATGTGGTCTGATGTGGAAAAAGGGGAGAGAATTCACATTTTCCCTTTTCAGAATAATGCAGATGTAATGTTCAATAGTGCTTTGGATTATGAACTTGGTGTTCTTTCTTCTTATGTTACTCCGCTTTTAATGGAAGTTGGACCTGAAAATAAACAAGCATATTCTATGGCAAGAAGACTTCTTAAGTTTTTACACAATTTTTACTCAATATCCGAGAGGTTTGTTCCAAGTGATTCTATACTACGTGAATTTATTGGTCAGAGTGATTATGAATAGGCTCAGCCATTGTCTACGGCAATTGATTTGAGTTTGTTTTTTTTGCATTGTTTTTTTTACAAAAAAAGATTATAAATAAATCAACGGGAGTTACACTTCTACTTGCAGCCGTTATCTGCTAAAGGAAGAGTCAGACCTGTAATGGTCTTTTCTTTTTGTCCAAGTAAAGCCTAACTCCTCTGTCTGCCTGTGCAGGCTCTATATTGCCGGCGTCTTTAAAGAATTCGGCTAAAAGGGGGAGTAAATGCTCAAAAACAGAATCAGGACTTTTTTCCTTAACAATGAATTCATAGAAACCTATGAAAATTGTTTTGAAAAAGAAAATGTAGCCTTTGTTCTTGAGGAAAAGGAACTATTATGCTGTCTGAAAGATAGTAAAGGGTATAAAATCCAGAAAAAGTTTCCCGTAAGAAAAATCAAATTTATTGCTCGTTATAATGACGGAACAATAATTGCATAATCAAATAAAATGGAGTCTCTATGTTTGAAAAAGTAAATCCTAGTCATCCAGATAAGGTGGCAGACAGAATTGCAGGTGCTATTGTAGACCTGGCTTACACAAAAGATACCAACCCAAAGATTGCGGTTGAGGTTCTCATTGGTCATGGACTTTGTCACATCATTGCAGAAACATCTATAAAGATTGACCCTAAACAGGTTTTTGATGTTGTTCTGAGAATTGCTGGAAATCTTGAAGTTGATTATTTAGAAATCCCTCAAGATTCACATCTTGCAAGGAACCAGGAAAAACAAATCAGATGCGGTGACAACGGTATATTCAAAGGTATGCCGGTTTCCAAAGAACAGAAAAAACTTACATCAATTGCAAAGCATATTTATGAAAAATATGAATATGACGGTAAGTACATTCTTGACGATGACAAACTCATTATTTGCCAAAGTAATGCATGTACTGATGATTTGAAAAATGAATATCCTAAAGCCCAGATTAATCCGCTTGGTGAATGGACGGGCGGTACAGATGTTGACAGTGGTGCGACTAACAGAAAGCTTGGTTCTGATATGGCAGATTCTGTTACAGGCGGCGGTCTTCACGGAAAAGACCTCTCTAAAACAGACGTGTCTGTAAATATTTATGCATTCCTTAAAGCTCAAAAAACAGGAAAGCCTGTAGAACTTTGCTGTGCAATTGGTGATACAGAGATTGACGGTAAACCTTACTCTGAAATTGTTGAAATTGCCCGTAACTATATCAAAGGACTTGGCGGTTTTGAAAAGTTTGCCCAGTGGGGGCTTGTAAGATAAAAACCAACAGAAATGCAGCTTTTAATCTTTGATAAACTGCATTTCTGCATAAAAAACAAAAAGTTTCAGAACTCAAAATCAGGATAATTACAGCTTCATTAGCCAAGACAGTAGCGTAATATTTACGGATGTTAGGAGTCGCGTATTCCGGTTTCTTTACTTTAGATATGTCTCAATAAGCTTATCAATGTATTTTATATTCAGCGAATGTTTAGAACTCTCCATTGAAATTATCAGATTTTTTCCCATAACAAATCCGTGCTTAGCGTAAGTTTCTATTTTAAACTGGGCAGAATCACAGTATTCAGGATTGTCCATAAGACCAAAGTGTTCCCAAAACAAAAGTTCGCCTGTTCTTGTATTCAGAACTTTGAAGTCCGGAAAGAATACATCAAATTCGCTTTCGTAAAAATATTTTGTGCTGTTTATTTCATCATCTACAAAAACGTACTTTCCTTCGTAGTAATAGGGAACTCCTGCATTCTTCAACCTGTCTGCTATTATCAGTTCACTTTTAGATCTTACTCTTTCTCCATTTAAAGTTATCAGATTTAAATCTTTAGGAATCCCTCGTCGTATCAGCTTTTCTTTTTCCCACAGCTTCAATTCTTTTTCTATCTTCTTTTGCGCTTCTTCTATTTCTGCTGGAATATATGGCTTTATCAGGGTTCTTTTATTCTTGGGGATATCAAAGTATACTTTTTCTACACTTTTGATTTTACTTTTCAGTTTCTTTATTTTCTTTAATGTTTCAAGCTCTGTTTCTGCAGTCTTCTTAAGCTCTTTGTAATAATTTTTTTCTTGTAATTTTCTGATTGTCTCTGTTTTATTATTTCCAAGATAAGTTGCGCTTTTTGAAGATTCCCCATAATAGTATCTATCAATGCCATTAATATTCTTGATGAAAAGTGTACCTTTAGGTGCATTTTCTAACATTTGTTCTGACAAACTAATTATTTGTTCAAGTTTTTTAATTGTACTCATTGGAAAATTCTAAGCTAAATAAACTTCCTTGACAAGTTTTACTTTAAAAAGTTTATTTTTATAAACTTTTTTAGAGGAATTTTGAAGAAAAAGTTTATAGAAGCAAAAAGATGGAAAAAAATACAGGTCTGCAACAATGCCGAACCACTTTGCGGACGGCGGGACTTGCCCTGGTGCTCCCTGAGGTACGCACTACGGGTCGGCTTTGCTTCGGACACAATGTGTCTGCGTCCTCCTAACGCAAAGCTTCAAGTCCATACTAAGTCTCAAAAGCAAAAAAAAGACCAAAAAGGTCTCTTTTCCCACTTTGCCTTACTGCTTTCACTACTAAAAAAGATTTTTGGGGCAATACAGTCTATTACGAGAACGTGGAAACGAAATCGAAAAAAAGAAATATCGCGGCTCGGTGATTGGGGTGTTTACAAAGATGGCCATAAGTAAACAACCGAAAAAAAGGAACCCTCGTGGGATTCCTATGTTTTCAGAATAAATCAAATCGTATCCAACTACACCAATTAATTATCAGCTACATAGATACAACCACCGTTCTCATTTTTATAAATAGTATGATTTCCCATTTTGGACTCAGTTTTGTGATATGTTGAACCATTCCAATCAATTTGATTTCCAGCCGTTCCTACTGTAAGATTTTCAAGCTGTTTTGCTGAAGAAACTTCAACACCGCCATTAACAGATTCAAGTTCTTTTTCGTTTAATTGTTTCTTTTCGTACATAATAAATCTCACTTTCTAATTTTCTAAAAAATTTTTTTTAATTATACACAGTTCTACTCTATTTGCAAATCTTGTTTTGAATATATATAAAAGCCAGTTATTCTGTTAAAAATACTAAATTTTCAAAATAAAAAACTGTGATATATTGTGGTTCATACAACCATTCTGAAAGGATAATATACCGGAATGAAAAAAAGAATTTCTGTGCTTTTGCTTGCCGTCATCCTGACCGGATGTCCGTTTGCCTTTGCAATGCAGACGTTTTCTATGCCTGCGACCGTAGAAGGATCAATCTTCGGAGGGCAGCCAAGTGACCGTATTGCTGTTAAAGTCACCTTCGATACAACATGGTGGTATAACAGTAGAAGAATGGAACTCATGTAACTTCACAGGTAATCACGCTAACGGAAGTGCTGGTGGAGTATATTACGAAGGAAATTCTTAAAGGCCTCATATATTTTTCTATCAATTTCTTGGTCTACTATTATTTTTATACACTTCATAAGTAATGCCTCTGTAAGTCCGCTTCTGACTTAATTTATATTTTTTTCGGCTTGGGGAAGGACTGGGTACTTGTACGGTACTCTTGGGGAACATAATAGGATATTAAAAAGTAGCCAATTGATGTATTGTATCGTATAATCAAATGAAAGCTAAAAGACTTGGAGGAACTTATTATGAAGACCAAGGAAGAACTTAATCAGATTAAAGAAGAATACGTTGAGCTAAACCAGAAGCTTGCAGAACTTACAGAAGAAGAGGCTGAGAAAGTCGTTGGCGGTTTGTCATTTTGCTTTTACAGGGGCAAGGGCGATTGTTCATTCTTCTTTGCCATTAAAAAACTCCTGAACATTGTTATTGTACAACGCTCAGGAGCTATTTGTCAGAATTTACACAAAACTATTTACAGTCTCAATTGTGCAAGAGCCGTTAAAGTCCTCTGGCACAAAACAGATTAAAAGGAACGACCTATTTTCGAGAACATTTGTCTCAAAAAGTAGGATGTTCATGAGCAATATTCACACGTGAAATCTAATTCTTTACCAGTAGTACAGTCATAAATGCACATCATTTGATTACCGCATTTTGGGCAGTAACGACTGGAGGGGACACCAAACTCTAATATATGTCCGTCTACGATCAAATAGCCGCCCCTTATCTGCTCTAGATCTTCTTCGTTTAGCTCTGCAAGCTTCTTTTTCTGAGTACCAACTTCTTCTTTAATCTGTTCAAGTTCTTCTGTTGTTTTCATATTGTTCCTTCCTTTAGAATTGCCAAACTAACACGGTATCAGGTTTTTCCCAAAACTTGACAGTTAATCTCTTTTGAGTGCAGTTAGCTGAAATTGATAATGCAGTTGTCCAAATATTTGAGTTATCTCTTAAAGGCTTTTCATTTCCTTTATAGTATTCTTCCAGCATATCTTTGATACCGGAATACTTGTAGTAATCAATTAACCCTTTTTGGAGTTCTTCAAAATTATTGTCATCAGAAGCCCAATAGAGATCATTTCTAGCCAAATACTCATAATATAAAGTTGCCTTTTCTTCATCACCAGCTAACGGGTGCCCGGCTATAATTCTATCTGAAGCGTCTTTATAACCTTTCACAAGTATGGCTTCTTCCGTTGGGTTCTCAGCATAAATATCAACATATTTGCCTTCTTCATTTACTGGTATAAGCTTTACGTTATCACTTCTCCAGTCAAGTGATGGGTTCCCGTCTTTGTCCAGGAACTGAATGTGTCCATGCTCGTCTCTTTTTGCATATTCAACGTTGAGGATTTCATTTCTCCACATTATTTTTTCCATCATTTCAGCCATATCTTCTTCCGTTTGAACCTGATCTATACGTTCAATGCCAAATTGAAGTCTTCCATAACCGGATTGTCCTTTAGAAAGAACGTTCCATTTTGGAGTAATATAATAGTTTCCCTGACCATGTTGATATGGAAGATACATTATTTCGTTGCGGGCAATTTCAATTAATCCATATTCTCCTGTGGCATCTCCAATCATAAAACAAAGGTTCCAGCCGGATGCAACCGACTCATCAAGCATAGTGAAGACATCAATGGAGTTTCTGATATAATCTAAAGCCTCTTCAACTGTAGCACAGTTTGCAGCAACTACATACGGAAGCGATATAGTACAAACCCTATTTGGTGAATCAGGATTTGTTCCGCTGCATATCATATATTCCTCAAAAGCTCTCATATTGTACTCGATATAGAGGCCCTTTTCATTGAAGGAATCAGATGCAAGCAAAGG
>JAZLGI010000094.1:0-6757 GCA_045616225.1 Sphaerochaetaceae bacterium | reverse complement strand
TGCCCTTATTGACCTTTTCTCCCTCTTTGCCCTTGGTGGATTGTCTGTAAGTGTGTTGATTTCTTGGAAAACTGTATTGTTGCCGTGTAGACAAACAAAAAGAGTGCCGCAGAATTTTAATTCTGCAACACTCCCTTTTTTACTTTACACGGCGGGGTTTGCCTTTCGGTGCTCTTGTGGTACATCGCACCTACAGGCCGCCTCGGCTTCAGACAGTCCACCGGACTGTCTTCCTACCGCCTCGATTCAAACCCCCATTGCTGCCTGTAAATAAAAAAAACAGGCCTTTTCAGACCTGTTTTTTACTTTACACGGCGGGGGGTTTGAACCCTCGACCTCCACCACGTCAAGGTGGCACTCTCCCGCTGAGTTAGCCGTGCGAACGTGTGATAGTTTTTCACATTTGATACATCTTGTCAATAATGATTGGCTTAATGCTTTTGATTAAAGAGAATAAGGGCTAAGAACTGCAAATCTTCGTTTGTGCAGTTTTCTATGCTGTGTGAGGATCCGCTCTTGCACTGCATCATGTCCCCTTCTTTCATTGTGTAAGTAACTCCATCTTCTACTATGGTGGCCTGTCCTTTGAGCACAAGATAAATCTCAAACTCATTTTCATGTTTGTGATAACCAATAGAACAGCCAGGCTTTAGTGTGGCAATAGAGAAAGTTCTTCCGCTTCCTTCTGCATCTTCGATTGGCAGGAAGTTTCTCATTTCTACACTTCCCTTTCCTTCTTTAAGATGTTCCAAAACGTTTACATTCATTTCTTCTTTTCTCAAATGCATTGCAGCCTCCCATAAAAAAAACCACATCCTTATGAATGTGGCTTTTTAGCAGGGGATGGACTCGGACCATCGACCTCAAGGTTATGAGCCTTGCGAGCTGCCAACTGCTCTACCCTGCGACGAACAAAAATTACCTTATTATTTTTGACCAAAACTGTCAAGTCTTGGCATTTTGAGTCAATTTGACACATTTTAAGCAACTCTCTGATTACTCTGAGTCATAAGCTCTCAAAGTGAGCCTTTTTGACAAAACTGTGTCAAAAAAGGACACATTTTCTTAAAAGCTAATTCATATTGTTTTAATTCGGCCTCTTTAAAAAAAATGTAATTCCTTTTATTGCATGAAGTTATATAAAAATTGGCACGCTTTTTGCTTTGTTTTTGGTGTCAGGTAAAAACCTGAAAAGGAGAATAAGTATGAATTATTTAAGAACTGCAAACAATGATTTTGAGAACTTTTTTGATGATATGTTCAATAGCTGGGGTATTAGAAACAGCCAGATTCCTACAGTAGATGTTTGGGAAGATGATAAAAATTTCTATGTAGAAGCAGATCTTGCCGGCTATTCAGATAGCGAAGTAAATGTTCATGTAGAAAAACATGTCCTTCACATTTCAAGTGAAAAAGTTAATGCAAAAGATAACAGAAAGTATCTGATCAGAGAAAAGAACTATGTAAAATTTGACAGGTCTTTCTCACTTCCAGAAGGAATCAACGAAGACGCAATTTCAGCAGTAAGCAAGAATGGAATCCTTACAATTACATTGCCAAAAATGCCTGTCGAACAGCCTAAGAAGATTTCTGTAAAGATTCAGAATGACTAACTAAACCCTTTCCATAACACAATTTACCTCCAATAGGTGCAGATGTTGAATCTGCACCTATTTTCAGTTAAAATCATTCAAGTATGAAAATTTTTATTTTAGGTGCAGGAAGACGTGGAATAAGGCTTGCACGTCGTCTTGTCGAAGAACAGAAAGATGTAGTCATTATTGACGAAGACCGTGAACAAGTACTTGCAGCAATGAATAGCGTTGACTGTATGTCCGTTCTTGGAAACGGAACCAGCCTTGAGGATCTTGCAGACTGCGGAATTATGGAAGCAGATGCTTTTATCTCACTTACTGGAAGTGATGAAGTAAACCTTGTTTCTTGTTCTCTTGCCGCAACAGAATTCAAAGTTCCTATTACAATAGCAGCAATAAGAAACATTTCTTACACAGGAACTTCCGGTTCTTCTAATTCCATGATGGGAATATCTCATATAGTAAACCCAAATATAGAAGTTGCCAGACACATATACCAAGATTTGGAACAAGGTGTTTACAGTAATATGATTTCTTTTGAGGACTCTTCTCTTATTCTTTACAATGCCTTTATTGAAGATAACTCACCTTATGCAGGACTCAAAGTCAAAGAAATAAGAAAGAAGATAAACGGAAACTTCATCATTGGTGCATTAAACAGAAATAATAAAGCAATTGTCCCTGATGGAGATTCAGTAATTAAGGTTGGAGATACATTAAGTCTTGTTGCAAAGGAAGAAAGTGTAGGAACTATTCTCAACAGTGTTGGAAGAAGAAGAAAAACACCAAAAAGCATAGCTATTGTAGGCGCTACTTTGGAAGCAGATTTCCTCATTGGTCAGTTTCCTCCTGAGAGAAGAAAAAATATCACACTCATTGATAAAGACATCAACACCTGCAACAGATTTGCAGACAGATATCCGGAAGTACTTGTAATAAATTCCGAAATAACAAAGGAAGGCGTTTTTGAAAATGAAGGCCTTGCTTCAAAAGACTTACTTCTTGCTTTGTCTCAACAAGATGAAAAAAACATCATTGTAGCTTCTTATGCAAAGCATAACGGAGTCAAAAATTCCATGGCTCTTGTAAATAAGAATCCACAGTACATGAGAATGGCAGCTCACTTGGGAATTGACAGCCTCATCAGTACACAAGATGTAACCGTAGATTCTCTTGTCAGATATCTTCATGGCAGTAATGTATCAAGTGTTCACTCATTATTTGAAGGACAAATTGAAGCATTTGAGTTTAATGTAACCTCTTCTTGCCCAATTTGCGGAAAACTTCTCAAAGATGTAAATATGAAAGGCCGCGGAATTATTGCCGGCATAGCAAAACAAGCTCTCGGAAAAACAATAATTCCAACGGGTGCATATAAGATAGAGGAAGACGACACACTAATCCTCATAATGGAAAAGAAAGCTGCTGCTTTTATCAGGGATCTTCTGGGTATTAACCCCGAAACAAACAATTAAAGAAAATGCATATTAAACAAGACATTAAACTACTCTCTTTAATCATTATTTTCATAGCGGGAATTATGTGTATTCCTATGCTTATTGGAATTGTCTATCACGAAACTCTAGCTGTAAGGGCCTTTATTACAACTATTGTCTCCATGATTTGTCTTAGCCTTGTAGCTCTCCTTACACTCAGAGACACTAAGCTTGAGGGCTTCTCTAGCCGTGACGGCTTCTTGTTTGTAAGCCTCACATGGGCAATAGCAACTGCATTTGGAGCTCTTCCACTTTTTTTGAGCGACGATAATTACTACACATACAGTGCTGCTTTCTTTGAGATAATGAGCGGTTTTACAACAACCGGAGCCACAATAATAAGTAATATAGAAGATTGTTATAAAAGCATTCTCTTCTGGCGAAGTATGACAAACTGGCTTGGCGGAATGGGAATAGTAGTTCTTTTTGTTGCAATTCTTCCCCTACTTAAGACAGGAGCAGGAGCTTTCTTTTTGTTTGGAGCAGAATCTGTTGGTCCTACAAAAGATAAATTAACTGCAAAAACAAAGAATACCGCACTTGTTTTATGGGCAATCTATTTTGGAATGACAATAGTTCAGACTCTCTTTCTATGTTTAGGAGGCCTATCTCTGTATGATGCCCTTACTGTAACTTTCTCTACAGTTTCCGCAGCAGGGTTCTGCGTAAAGAATGCTTCTATAGGGGCATTTAATTCTGCCTACGTAGATGTTGTCGTTACAATTTTTATGTTATTGGGAGGCATGAATTTCTCACTGTACTACAAGCTTTTTACAGGAAAACCAAAAGAACTCATAAACAACAGAGAAACCAAAGCCTATTTAGGAATCTTTGGAGTTTGCTCCCTTTTGGCAGCAATTCAGCTTTCTGTAAAGAATGTCTATAAATCTTTTTTCACAGCTTTAAGATACAGTGCCTTCCATGTGGCTTCTGTATTGACTACAACCGGTTTTACTACAGACAAGTACATTAATTGGCCTACATTTGCACTCTTTATGATAGTAATAACAATGTTTATTGGAGGTTGTGCAGGTTCAGCTGGTGGCGGAATAAAAGTCACCAGAATTGTAACTCTTTACGATATGGCAAAGAGAACAATAAAGAAAAAAATACATCCAAATGCAGTAATTAAAGTAAGAGGTTCTGACGAAACAGTTTATGATGCCCAAACATTAATAAATATTTTTACATTTGTAACAATCTATTTGGCAACATGGCTCATTGGAGCATTAATTGTAAGTCTTTCCGGTCAAAGCATCACAGACTGTCTTTCTTGCTCTATTTTAACTCTCGGCAACATAGGAATAGGTTTTGGCAATATTGGAATCAACCAAGATTTTTCTGTCTTCCCAGCCTGGACAAGATGGATTTTTTCATTCCTTATGTTGGTGGGAAGACTTGAACTTTTTACTGTTTATGTTCTTTTTTCTCGCTCTTTCTGGAAGAAGTAAATTCCAATTGTCTTGCAAGTTTATCAATAATACCTGCCATAACCCAGAACATTGGTGTAACTATTGCAATTGAGAAAGAAAAAAATGAGTGTGCGAGGTATCCTGCACATGCTGCTCCAAAAATAACAATCAAAGGGCATTCATAAGCTTTGCAGAAAGCTCTGACAGCAAGTGAAATACAGAAAAAAACATAAAGAATCATTCCAAAAATACCCACACATACGGCAATTTGCAAGAAATCATTGTGTGCAAAGTCAGTAGTTGTAGTGAGAATATCATACGGATAGTAAGTTGCTACAAAAGTACCCGGACCTGTTCCGAATATTGGATTTTGTTTGGCAAGCCACCAAGAAGTTTTCCAGATATACCCTCTTCCTGATCCTGCTCTATCTGAAAGATATCCATGAAGCATCTCTGAAGCCTCTGTAACAAGTCTGTTGCTGCCTGCATAAAAATAAACAAATAAAAGACCTGCAACAATGAAGACTACCATTATCGCAATGGTTAATAAAGTTGCATTCTTCTTTGAGATATTAAGAGAAAACTTTGACAGTCTTAAAAACCATGCGAACCATTCAAGAACAATAGCTCCCAAAAGAAGAATAAGTTGTTTCTTTTCAAAAGTGATGGCAAAACTATGATCTCCCATATTAAGAAACTCTTCCAGGAACATTGCAAATGCAAATACAGCTAAAGCATCAAGAGCCTTAATTGCATATCTTCTTTCATTAAAAAGGAACGGACAAGCCACAGCAAATGCAACAATAAGACCTACTTTTCCGCTGTCAACATCTGTAAGAACAAATAAGAATGTGAAAACACCCATTGTTCCAAGGGCAATCTTGTCCCAAACTTGGTCGTTAATAAATACATAATACCCAAACAACAGTGGAATAACCATTGCTGCAATTCCGCCTACGCAGTCAATATTGCCAATTGTTCCCATAAAATGTATTGACCAGTAAGTGTAACCCTCAGGATGAATGATTCCGTCATAAAACAGCTGAAGAACAGAAATGAAACAAAAAACAACTGCAAACATAACTGTTGATCTGAGATACCACTTAGAATACTCTCCCCAGAAAGAAACCAGAATAAAAGCAGTTGAGTATAAAAGAACAGAAAATACTCCTTCAAATCTCCCCATTCCAATCCAAGTGTGAGATAAATCAAAATCAGACCTTGCTGCAGAAATCAGTACCCAAACGGTATAACCTATGCAAAGAATCTGAGGAATCGTAAATTCCAAAGGTATTTCATTCTTTCTAACCTTAAGTATTCCGTCTTTATCAAAAAGGCTATAAATCAAAACACCTAAACAAATTGCAGCATAAACAACAGTAGGAATCCAGAATGCCCTGAATTTAAACTCTGTTATAGCAGAATAACGGGTCTTATCCCAAAGAATAGGCTGGACAGCAAGAATATAAATTGCATAAATCTGAGTTATTTTTTCCCAATAATTATGTCTTTTTCTTTCAACAAGTTCTGTATCCATGATTTATCTCCAAAAAGTGTAGTCCTATTATAATACGTATAATAATAAAATAAGTGCGACAAATCTGCGACAACTTTAATCAATTGCAAACAAAAACGGCTGCCCCTTAAACTTATTTGTTAGGTCTAATCTGCATTTTTCTTGTTTTGGACTTAACTTTCTAATACCCCAAAACAGCTTTTTTGTGAGAAAAACCGCAAAAATGGTGAAACCTTCACTGCTTTTGCATCAAAACCAACCAAAAGAGTGAAATAAGAAAAGAAGTAACTAGAGCCCTGCCTTGCCTTTATCCTCTCAGTTGTCCTTATAAGACATTGTCAAGAATCAAGATAAACAGCTGTTCAGAATCTTTTAATACTTTCAACAACCACCAATACGTTATTACTCAATTACTGATATATAAAAAAATTTTCGTATATCAGTATTTTTTCTTGTAAAAAAGCTCTGCTGGTTGCAAAAACTGGTTAAATTCATGGTTTTTCCATACTATTGCCAGTAAAAAGACCAATTCAAAGTCTCTTTTCCCTGTTAAATCTTTCATAATTACTGATATATAGATTTTTTTTCATATATCAGTAATTGTGCTTGAACAACCAAAGTCTTTAACTAAAAAGGGTCCAACGGACCCTTTTTACGGCCGGCAGGGTTTCCCTTCTCCCTCCCGGTAGTCCGGGCTCAGGCCGGCTTTGCTTCGGACAACTCTCAGTTGTCCTCATA
>JAZLGI010000093.1:0-5574 GCA_045616225.1 Sphaerochaetaceae bacterium | reverse complement strand
TCTTCAATCAATTTCTTGAAAAGTTCCTGTCTCTCCG
This sequence comes from Sphaerochaetaceae bacterium, assembly GCA_045616225.1. Taxonomy (GTDB): domain Bacteria; phylum Spirochaetota; class Spirochaetia; order Sphaerochaetales; family Sphaerochaetaceae; genus JAZLGI01. Next base: position 5,537 of record JAZLGI010000093.1, on the reverse strand, counting down.
GCGATTGTTCATTCTTCTTTGCCATTAAAAAACTCCTGAACATTGTTATTGTACAACGCTCAGGAGCTATTTGTCAGAATTTACACAAAACTATTTACAGTCTCTCTTCAAGTGTTGGATATACATCCTGACCAAATGCTGTCTGATAAACAGCTGCCAGTATTCCATCCAATTTTCCATTTTCTTTTTCCGTTCCGAATAAGTCTGATGTATTGCCGAACTTCATTTTTGCAATTATGTCAAAACATTCCGACAGCTCAAGTTTTGAGTAAGTTACATTGCCTTCCGGTTTTGAAACGCATTGGTGATCATAATCATCCAAAAGATCCAGAGCCTGAGTATATCCGTTGATTACTGAGAACATTTCTTCAGTATCAATTTCTGCTATATGGGCAATAATTTTGGACTCAATTTCAACTGTTTTGTTTAAGTATTCAAGTCTTTTCTGGTTTTTTGCATACCCTTGCAATATATACTGCTTTAAAACTTTGTTAGCCCACTGACGGAATTCAACACCTCTTTGGGATTTGACTCTGTAGCCCACAGAAATAATTACATCAAGATTGTAATATTCTATGTCTCTACGGACTTGCCTATCCCCTTCATTTTGAACTGTCGCAAATTTTGCGACACTTGAAAAATCAAGTTCTTCGTGCAGAGCATTGTTGATGTGTTTACCAATTGTTTTAACATCTCTGTCAAACAATTCCGCAATTTGGTTTCTGTTAAGCCATACTGTTTCAGATTCAATTTTAACAGGTATGCTGACAGACCTATCTTTTGCTTCAAAAATTATCAATTCGTTATTCATATTGTTTATAATACCACATGTTAATAAACGATAGAACAAACAGAACCTTAGGGTATTTGGATTACAACTGTGATTTTTGTACCAAATACCCCCACCTTGACTAATAATACTCACCCTGGTTCTACCCTTGTTCCCAAGTTTCAAGCAAGAAAAAGAAACTCTTAAGTCTGTGTCAGATGCGTCAACTGAAGTTAGTAGAGTGGCAGATGACACTGACTTGGCAAGAAATTTGATTGCAATTTGCTCTGCATTCTTGCAATCAAAGGGCTGCTAGCCCAAAAGATTTCCTGCAATCATGTGATTTCAGGCAGATCATTTTTCTTTCTTTTACCTATTGACCAACACAAAACCGGAAGAGCCAAAATCGCTGAAAAATCTGTAAACCACGGACTTGCAAAGTTCATTGCCTTTTGACTCACAGAACAAATAAAAACGGCCCCGAAAAGGAGCCGTTGTTTTGTATGTTCACTGTTAAAGAACATGTACTGAATCTGAATCAAATACCAGTGAGCATGTGTCACCGACATTGAATATTTTCTTGTTTTTCGGATTCGGTTCTTCAAGTTTGACAAGAGTATCTCCGACCATAACATGATAGTTCTGATAAGATCCCATGAAACATGAAAGAACAACTTTACAAGGAATTCCGCCCTTTGTTTTAAGGGTAGCAGCTTCAGGTCTGAGAACCACTGTATATTCCTTTCCTTCTTTCATTGCTTTTTCGCATGGAACACTTACAGAAGCACCTGCAATATCAAGAACAGCATACTTTCCGTCCATACCTGTCATTTTACCCTTAAGGAAGTTTGCTTCGCCAATAAAGTCGGCAACAAATTCATCTACAGGATGATAATAAATTTCATGAGGTGTTCCCATTTGGGCAACTACACCCTTGTTCATAATTATAATCTTGTCCGAAATAGCCATTGCTTCACTCTGATCATGTGTAACATAAATGGCAGTAATACCGACTTCCTGCTGAATTCTTCTGATTTCAGTTCTCATTTGAACACGGAGCTTTGCATCAAGGTTTGAAAGAGGTTCATCAAAAAGAAGAACAGATGGTTCAATAACAAGAGCTCTTGCAAGAGCAACACGCTGCTGCTGTCCGCCGGAAAGCTGGTTTGTCATTCTTGCTTCCATTCCGTCAAGTTCTACAAGGTGAAGAATTTTGGTTACTCTTTCCTTAATTTCATCTTTCGGAACCTTTCTGAGCTTAAGTCCGTATGCTACGTTGTCAAAAATGTTAAGATGAGGCAAAAGAGCATAACTCTGGAAAACCATTGCAGTATCACGTTTGTTAGGAGTAAGGGCATTAATAGCTTCATCTCCAAGATAAATTTCTCCCTCATCAGGACTTTCAAAACCGGCAATCATTCTCAGAGTTGTGGTTTTTCCACATCCCGAAGGACCAAGCAGGGTAACAAATGAACCCGGTTCAATTGTCAGATCTGTATCTTTGACTGCATAAAAATCCTTTCCGGTTTTAGGATCTTTGTAAATTTTGGAAATATGTTCCAAGCGAACGCCTTTTTTGACTTTGTTCATTATTCAACCTCCCTGATTTTCTTGCTTGTTCCGAAGTACTTCATTCCTATATTCATAAGAAGGACAGCACCGTACGTGATGAAAATAAGTATTGTAGCGAATGCACAGGCAAGACTGTACGCACCTTTTTCCGCAAACTCGTTAATCTGGACAGTGATGAGCAGGAACTGCGGAGTAACCAGAAGAATAATTGCGGAAATAGCAGTAATGCTTCTTACGAAAGAAGTTACAAGTCCGCTCAGGAATGAATCCTTGATAAGCGGAAGAGTTACGGTCGTAAAGACCTTGAAGCTGTCGGCACCCATGTCGTATGCAGACTCTTCTATGCTCTTATCTATTTGTCTTAATGCGGAAATACCGCTTCTTGTTCCGGTAGGAAGAGAACGGACTACAAAGACTATGACAAGAATAAGACCTGTACCGTATATTCCCTGCAGGAAACCGCTACCGAACATACCGTTACAGAAACCTCTTATGTATCCGACACCCAAAACAGTTCCCGGTACTGCCATTGCAAGCATGGAAACAGCTTCAATGAAACCTTTGGCTTTAAAGTTTCTCTTTACAACCAGGTAAGAAATAATCATTGAAAGCAAAGCAGTAATAGGGGCCGAGATAAACGAAAGAATAAACGAGTCTCTGAAGGCCTTGAATCCTTTGTATTTTGTAAATACCTGTTTGAACCACTTTCCGGTAAGCGGGAAGAATTTATAACCCCATGTCGGGAAGAAAGATCCGATTGGTACACAAATGTACATAATAATGACGAACAAGGCTGCTGCTGCACAGAATACGGTAAGAGGAATTCTAACACTCTTATCTTCAATAAGCATTCTTGCACGTGATGCCTTTCCTGTAAGTGTTGCAGTTGATTTTTTCTCAAGATAGAACTTCTGTACAACAAACATTGCCAGTGTAATACAGAGAAGAACAACAGCCATTGCAGAGGCGCCGGCCTTGTCGTAGTTTCCTGTAATCTGAAGATAAATGGTTGTTGCCAAAGTATCATAAGATCCACCAATAATCATTGGGTTTGCAAAGTCTGCAATAGATTCTATAAACGTTACAAGGAAAGCATTTCCGATTCCCGGAAGAAGAAGCGGAAGAGTTACACTTGAGAAAACCTTCATTCTCGATGCACCCATATCACGGGCAGCTTCTTCCAATGAAGGATCTATATTTTTCAACAGGCCTTTGAACATCATGTAGCAAACAGGGAAGAAAGTCATAGACTGAACTATTACTATTCCCCAGAAGCCATAGACACTGTTGTCATATATTCCGAGTAAATATCGTGTGATTATGCCTGCTTTTCCGAAAAGCATAATCATAGAAAGAGAAAGTACAAAAGGCGGAGATACTACAGGAAGCATGGAAACTACCTTGAAAAGTCCTCCGACGAATTTGTTCATTCGTACATAAACTTCAACATAGGCAAACAGAAGACCTACTGCAGTTGCAAAAAGGCCTACTACAAAACCTACTTTTAAAGTATTTGTTATAGCGACAGGAAAAGTCGGAATTTCAAAAATACGCTTGAATACATCAAGGGTAAGTCCTTTGTCCCCTAATATACTGTCCACAAGCAGAACTGCAAGCGGATACAGAATAAAAACTGTCAGGAAAGTAATGAGCAGCACAATAGTTGACACCATAATCGGGTCTGCCAACAGTTTGCGTCTGTCAAGGTTTGCACCTTGTTTTGTTGCCATATCAATCTCCTTGGAAAAAAGAATTAAAAAAAGGATGGCGGTTTGCCGCCATCCTGAATAGATTCGTAATTAATTACTTAACCTGGAATCTTGTATCTGCTGTGTTAGCACCGGCCTTGGCAAGAGCAGCCATTACATCAGAAATGTACTGTTTTGTGTTAGCTGTTGCATCATCGAAGTCGTAATCCATAACGTTGTTCGGATCAAGACCGAATTCTGCAGCTTCTTTTGGCTGTGTTGCGTTGTCAAGTACGAGGAACTGGTAAGAACCGTTTTCCTTTGCATGGTCTACACAATCCGGAGAAAGAGCAAATTCAATCCAGAGCTTTGCTGCATTAGGATGCTTGTTACCCTTGAAAATAGCTGTTGCACCAATTTCACATGATGTTCCGCTTGCAGGAATAACAAGACCAATGTTGCCGTAACCATTGTCAACAATCTGGTAAATACCATCGTGGAGGAAGCCAATACCAATAAGACATTCGCCAATACCTACGTTCTTTGATGGGCCAGAACCTGACTTTGTGTAAACTTCAATATTCTTGTCGAGGTCAACAAGGTACTTGATACCTTCGTCATGACCGTACTTCTGAATCATTGTGTTGAGAACGAGCTTTGCTGTTCCGGCTGTGTTGTAGTTTGAAAGCCAGATCATGCCTTTGTATTCAGGTTTGAGAAGGTCTTTCCAATCTTTTGGAGCATCAAGACCCAATCTCTTGAGTTCGTCTTTATTGTACATAAATCCGAGAATACCTGTGTAAATACCGAACCAGCGGTTCTGCTTGTCTTTGTAAACTGCTTTTGCAATGTGTGAAGCGTTCTTTGCATCGTATGCTTCAAGCCAACCTTCATCAGCAAGCATGTTGTACGGGTCTGTTGTGCCGCCGAAGAATACGTCGGCAGATGGATTACCCTTTTCTTCTTCAATCTTAGCCTGGACTTCACCAGTTGAAAGTCTCTGGCGGCTTACCTTAATACCGAAAAGTTCTTCGAACTTATCGCAAGCTGCGTTGAGATATTCTTCTTCACATGAACCGTATACTACGAGTTCACCTTCTGCCTGAGCTGCCTTGACAAGTTCATTGTCAAAACCTGGAACAAGCTGTGCCTGTGTTGTTTCCTTAGCACCGTTTGCAAAAACGCAAAGAGCACAGAAAGCAACAAGAAGGACTGTTAAAACTTTCTTCATACTTTCTCTCCTTAGACAAGTATATCCCGCAATGTAACACGGGAAAAGATCAGTTATTTTGATATACGTGAATTCACGGGAACACAACAAAAAATTAAACTTGTATGACATTAAAGTGCATGAGGGCGTTCTTCACTCCGTCGCAGTCAATGTCCTGGCTTTGACAGCAAGATAGGCACAAAAAAGCTTGCAACTTTTTACATTGCAAGCAATTAAAACAAATTGTGTCAAACATTTCTTTGTTGTGTCTTTTTCAGCTTTCGTAATCTTTTTTCTT
>JAZLGI010000092.1:0-9517 GCA_045616225.1 Sphaerochaetaceae bacterium | reverse complement strand
ATCACTGGTTCTCCGCTTACTCGTCTGACCCATCTCTGAACCGTGTGCCGTTCAATGTTGTAAACTCTGGCTGCGGCTTTTATCGGCATCCCGCCCAGGATGTCTTTTACAACATTTGCTTTAAATTCTTCTGAATACATCATTCCTCCTAGTGTGTTACCTAGGAGGAACCAGTGATTACAAAAGTGTTACCTTTTCGGGGTCCAGATCATTATTACATTTGTTTTTGAAAAATCACAATGAGATACTATTTAAAAAGGTGCTGTTTTTTACAGTTTCCAAGGAGGTTTTATGTCAGTTCCAGTAGTAAAGAATAGTGAGCGTCCTGTTGATTTTGTCAATGGATACGGAGAAATAGAAGTTCTCAAAGGTACTCACAAACTTGTTCGTTGTTTTAAGTGTGAGCTTAAGGCAGGAAGTACAGTTCATCCACAGCTTTTTGCAGATTGTGGTGTTTTCTACTGTTTCACAAACGGAACAGGTTATATCACAACAAAGAATGAAGCATTCAATATTAAAGAGCTTTCATTCTTCTGCCCGGATTGGGACAAAGATAACTATGCAATCTATGCAGCAACAGATATGAAGTTTGTAAAATTTGTTACAACTATGGTTGAATCAGACTGGAAGCATTATGAAGAAACACATTCTGTTCTTCCATTCTTCAAGCCACTTTCAAACGGTCAGCCTTATACACAGTCTTGTAAGGGCCCTCAGACAAAGAGCTGGTCAATTATGAGTCCTGGTCAGGCAGGAAGATTCCTTTGCGGTGTTGTTAAGGGAGTTGGAGCAGGCCAGGGAACAGTTGAAAAAGGACATCCTTCTGTAGACCAGTGGAATGTTATTCTTGATGGTTCCGATATTCTCATGGATGTTGACGGTGAGAAGGTAAACCATGTTGGTGGAGAAATCAGTTACATCTATGCAGGTCCTGATCATAGTCTTATTCCAAACGGACCGGATAAAACATGCTATTACATTTGGTTTGAACACAAAACAGCCGAATGGGAATAATGAATAGAGCTTTTTTCCTTAATGCGTGTCACAGAATTAAACTTCTGTGACACTTTTTTTTACATTAATTTGAGAAAGGCAATGATGCCTACAATGACAAAACCCAGGAGTTCTATCAAAAGACTTTTGATTTGTTTCTGACGTTCTGATTTTCTGTAAGATTGTCTTTCTTCTTCCTTTATATCGTCCAATGTTTTCATGACTGCATTATATTCTTATTTTTCTGGAAATGGTATGGGAAAAGCATTTGTTGTTTTGTGTGCCTTTTTTATGTAAAATTCTAAGAGTATTGTTTTAGGAGGAACTTCCATGAAGAAGCTTTTAACTGTTTCATTATTGATATTGTTTGCTTTGAGTTTGGTCTTTGCAGGAGATTTTAAATTCCTGTTTACAGAGTTGGATCAGCATATGGATCTTTTGAGCGGGTTCCTTCCTACCCTTATTACAATTGGTGAAAGTTATGAAGGTCTTGAATTGATGGATGGTAATCTTACTCAGATCCAGGCAACCATTGGCGGAGGTCTTTCTTCCAGAGCTTTGTTCAGAAATCCAAGAACAGGTGAAGCTTTATCTGTTTTTGATTTTGACAGAGAAGACCTTAGGGATAATGCTCTCTTGTTTGATGCTTGGCAGATAAGATGGAATCTTAAGTTCCTGCAGGGATTTGGAGATTCATGGGTTCCAAATAAGGACCTTATTACTGTATATGCCGGTTACGAGGGTAGATGGGAAAAGTACGTTGATTATCTTCTCACAAAGGGAATTTCACTTCCTAAAAACAAAGAAAATTTAAAATATTTGGGTTCTACCTACAATGGCAGTGATGCAAAATCTCCTGTTCAAACAATTGATGAATGGTTTGACCTTCATAATGACCCTGAAATTACACCTGAAGGTTTTACAAGAAATGATTCTTCTGTTTACCCTGATATGGCAGGTGATTCACAGAACTTTACTTCTTTTTATACCGGAGTTGTCCTAAATACAATGATGGATGACAACTACAATATGAAAGGGGCCAAGGCAGAGATAAAGTTCCAGTTTGCCCCTGGATTTGCCAATAAAGCAGCTTCTTATTACAGTGCAACTCTTAATGCTGTTGGCGGTTATACTTTATTCAGAATTCAACAGCCTAGCGGATATAATCTTTTCTCTGTATCTCTAAAGGACAGATTGAATTTTAACTGGACAGACGGAGAAAAAGTCCCTGTTTATGCTTCCAGTCCTGTTTCTTTGGGTAGAAAGGTAAGAGGTTTCAATACAAACAGTTACGCAACAAACTTTACTGTAGTAAATAATTTTGATATCCGCTTGGCAGGACCTGAGGCAAAGATGAATGAGTTGTTCCCTAGAATAAATCTGTTCTTTGATGCAGGATACCATGCCGGAAACTGTTTTAATACAAAGATTAAAGAAAGTAATTTCCTCTGTTCTACAGGTTTTGAGGCAGAGATGTGTTTCTGGGGAATTTGTGACATAGGAATTCAGTATTCTTATCTCATTCACGGAAACAACTTAAGAGAACCAAAGAACAACCTTATCATGGGTGCTACATTCTTCCTTGATTTCTGATTTGTTTAAATGACTCTTATTGGCTTTATTGTGTAAATTATATATCATGTCCCACATGGAACAGAATTCAGTACATTGGGCGGATATTTATGCAGATCGCATAATCAGAGAAAAGGGATCAAAGGATCTCTACACCTGTGCAAGCGGAATTACACCATCAGGCACAGTTCACATTGGAAACTTCAGGGAAATTATTTCTGTTGACCTTGTTGTCAGAGCCTTGAGGGAAAAGGGACAGAAAGTAAGATTCATCTACAGTTGGGATAACTATGATGTCTTCAGAAAAGTTCCTAAGAACATGCCTGAGCAGGAGAAATTAGCCACTTTCCTGAGAAAGCCTATTACTCTTGTTCCTGATACTACAGGCAGAGCAGAAAACTATGCCAGAGGAAATGAATTGGATGTAGAGGAAAAACTTCCTATTGTTGGAGTTTATCCTGAGTATCTGTATCAGGCTCAGCGTTACAGAAGCAGTCTCTATGCAGAACAGATGAAGAAGGCTCTGGAATGCAAGCAGCAGATTATTGATATTCTCAACAAGTACAGAACAGAACCTCTTGATGATTCATGGTGGCCTATTGCCGTATTCTCTTCCTTTACAGATAAGGACAATACAACAATTCTTTCATGGGACGGAGAGTATGGAATCACATACCGTGATAATGATTTGGACAAGACAGAAACAATTGACTTGAGAACAACTCCGTATGCAAAACTTCACTGGCGTGTAGACTGGCCAATGAGATGGGTTTATGAAGGTGTAGACTTTGAGCCTGCAGGAAAAGACCATCACAGCCAAGGCGGAAGTTTTGATACATCAAAGCAAGTTGTTGAGCTTTTTGGAGGACATGCTCCGGTTTCTTTCCAGTATGACTTTATTTCCATAAAAGGCCGTGGAGGTAAGATATCTTCATCAAGCGGAGAGGTCATTTCCCTTGGAGATGTCCTTGAAGTTTATACTCCTGAAATTACACGTTTCATGTTTGCTTCAACAAGACCAAACACAGAGTTTGCAATTTCATTTGATTTGGATGTTTTGAAAATTTACGAAGATTACGATAACTGTGAGAGAAGATACTTTGGTCTTCTTGAATGTAATGAAAAGAAACTTGCCATGGAGAAGAGGGTCTATGAATTGTCTCAGGTAGGAGATGTACCTAAGACTCCTGGTTATCAGATTCCTTTCAGACATCTTTGCAATATGCTTCAGATATACAGCGGTGATGTAGAAAAGGTCATTGCTTCTCTTTCTGATGTTAAGGAAGACCAACTGGAAAGATTAAGAACAAGATGTCGCTGTGCATGGAACTGGATTACAACATTTAGTCCTGAAGATTTCAGATTTGCCGTAGCAAATGAGGAAACTCCTCTTGAGACTCTTTCTTCAGAAGAAACAAAGGCTGTTAAATGTTTGGCTGAGAAAGTTTCCCAGTGGGACGGAGAAGATGAGAAAGATCTTGCACAAAGAATTTATGACACTGCTGCAGAGTGTTCCATTGAGAATATTGCATTGTTTACTGCTGTATACAGAGTTCTCATTGGCAAGGAAAAAGGCCCTAAGCTTGCACAGTTCATGAAAACTTTGGGAAAGGAAAAAGTTCTTTCTATCCTTAACAGATATTGATTTAAGTTGCTATGAAGTGTGCTGCCGTTGCCATTGTAGGACGTTCTTCTGTTGGTAAATCTACTCTTGTGAACACAATCTGTGAGTCAAAAGTTTCCATCACTTCTCCGACTCCTCAGACTACAAGAAATGCCATAAGGGGAATTTATACAGATTCCAGAGGCCAGTTGATTTTTACTGATACTCCGGGGTGGCACATGAGTGCAAAAAACTTTAATAAGCGTATGCAGAAGATTGCAATCCAGAGCCTTGAGGAAAGTGATGCTGTTTTGTATCTTCTGGATGCAACACGTTCACCCGGAGAAGAGGAAAATGCAATTTCCTATATTCTGAGCGGGCTTTCTATTCCTGTTGTCTGCTGTATTAACAAGAAGGATATTCTTTCTCAGAATCAGATAGATGAGATGACTTCATATCTTAAGCATAACCTTCCCGGAAGAACCATACTTTGTGCTTCTGCAAAAGAAGATGATGGAGTAGACGAACTTTTGATAGAGTTGTTTAAGGTGGCTCCGGAAGGGCATTTACTTTATGACGAAGATGCAAGAACAGATCAGGATTTAGATTTTAGGGTTGGTGAAATCATAAGGGAAAAGGCAATGAACAGTGTTACTGCTGAGATTCCCAATGCCATAATGGTTGAAGTTGTAGACCTTGAGTATAATGAAGAAGAGAAGAAAGTTTGGTGCAGAGCCTTTATTACTTGCGAGAGAGAAAGCCAGAAGGGAATTCTTGTAGGAAGAGGCGGAGATAACATAAAGAAAATAAGGCAGGAATCCTTTAAGGAAATAAAGAAAATTTTCCCGGGTAGCAAACTTGAACTTGATTTAAGGGTGAGAGTTAATTCAAAGTGGAAGACAAATGAAATGGTTTTGCAGAAGGTTTTCTGTGAGACAAGATAATTAGCCGGAGGTAGAGATGATTACATATCAGGATGAAAAAGATAAGAAAGTTCAGGAAGGAGCAAGTGACAAGCTTTTAAAAACAAGATCTCTTTTAATTTCCGGTGAAATCAACAAGGAAATGGCAGATAGATTCATAAAGGATCTTTTGATTCTTGAGAATGAAAGCAATGACCCTGTTAAGGTCTTCATTGATTCCCCCGGTGGTGATGTTGATGCCGGTTTTGCAATCTATGATATGATTAGATTCGTAAATTGCGAAGTTACACTTATTGGAATGGGACTTGTTGCAAGTGCTGCTGCTTTGATACTTCTTGCAGTTCCTTCAGAAAGAAGAATAGGGCTTCCTAATTCTTCTTATCTAATTCATCAGCCTTTAAGTGAAATGAGAGGTACTGCAACAGAAATTGAAATTCATGCAAAACTCCTTGAAAACACAAAAGATAAGCTTAATAAACTTATATCAGAAGCTACAGGAAAACCTCTCGATAAGGTAAAAGAAGATACAGACCGTGATTATTGGCTTAATGCAGATGAGGCAGTATCTTACGGCCTTATCAGCAGGATTGTAACCAAGCGTTCTGAAGTCTAGTTCGCAGAGTATGAAAAGATGTAGTTTTACACCGAAGTGTAAAACTACAATTGAGTGTTTTTTTAAGATTTTGTGTTGTAGGTAAGCATCATTACACGTACTGCATCTGTTAGCTTAAACACTGCAAAAACTGCAACTACAATTCCTGCAACTACAGGACCTTTTTCAAAAGTTTGACCAAAGGCAATAATAGATGCTGCAACGGCATAATCTGCCTTTGGCTGTTTTAACATTTCTTTGAACCAATCTTCAAAACTTTGTTTTGTATCCTCTACTCCAAATTTATAACGTTCATACATTGTCATTATTATCTGAGCGGTAAGACCGGCTCCTACAGATATGGCAGCTGCAGCAGTTATCTTGCCCCAGAAAACTCCGGCAGGAACAATTGCATAAACAATTCCTGCAGTTAAAAGTACAGTTGTCCTTACTACAAGTTCTTTCAAATCTTTGTAAAAAGCTTTCTGCTGGCTTTTTGGAAGAGTTCTTGCAAAACGGGTTGCAGATTCTTCTATTTGGGTATTTACTTCATTGATTTTGTTGCAAAGTTTTTCATAATCTTCTTCATTGAGGAGATTTGATGCTGCATTCAGAAAACCTTCTGTTTCCTGTGATGAAGTTACGTTGTTTGCCTGATAGCAGAAATTAAGGTAATCAAAGCCTTTCTCTTCATTGAGAGTGCCTTCTACTATTTGTTGACCGGATATTGAGGATTTTCCTCTTGTTGTACCGTAAAGTTGAGTTTTTACATCATCTTCAAGATATTCATCAATAGAACTCAGTTGATGCTCTATTATTGACGGCATGGCACTTCTGAGCTGATCTTCTGTTACCGCTTTTGTAGATTTTGTGTTGTAGTTGAGATTACAGCCTACAAGACAAATTATCAGTAGTATCAGAACAAAGTCTGAGCAGGTTTTTTTAATTGTTTTTGTCATTTAATCACTCCAAAATTTCCATCTTATTAAAAGACGTCCTCTAATGGTTCTGTAGCAAGGATATTCACCTTTAAGAGCAAGATAATCGTCTTTGAAAACAGAAGACGGATCTCTGATAACTACAGAAGGTTCTATTACAAGACGATTCCTGACTGTAAATGTCCAGCCAAAAGCAGCTTCGTTAAGGCCGTATGTTTTTTTCTCAAGGGCGTTGGTTCCTGCAATAAAACCAAACTGAATAAGAGACATACTTGCAAACGGACCTTTTGCCCATGGATAATAGACAAGGCTTAATCCCGTTTCCAACATGCAAGATCTTTCATTAAAGGTAAATGACAGAGGAACGGTAAGACCAAAAGTATCTGTTATAGGTGAGCTGAAATCAACTGTAACTTGACCTGTTCTATCGCTCCATTGAGGAATTAAATCCTGAAGGGATGCAAAGTCTGTTCCTATTGCAAGAGAACCTGCATGAATTGAGAACATACAGCAGATAATAAGGATAAATACAATCAGGAATCTTTTAATCATTCTGCAACCACCTTACAGAATAAGAGTCTGCCATCTGTTGTTGAGGCAAGAAGATTGCCTGATGAATATGCAATATCAGAAAGGTTTTCTGCAGAGACTCTGTTAAGTTCTGTCAAAGAACCTGTGTTGGAAAGACTGTAAGAATAGATTGTACTGTTTACCTTGTCCAACATATAAACATAACCGTCTTCAGAAATACAAATCTTGGCAGTAGGATGATAAACGATAGAAGTTACTGCCCATCCGTTTGCCTGAAGTTGATAAATACAAGTCTGGCTTGTCCCGTTTGAGACTGCAAATTCTGTATCAGATATGGCATAGATATACTCTGCAATGAATCTTATAGGGATTTCCTTTGCAGTGTCTTTGTCTTTGAATTTTCCTTTTGTTGTATCAAATTCCATGGTTGCAATTGCAGAATACCCAGGCAGAGTGTAGAAGAATCTGTCTGTTCCTATAGAGAAAGATTTGGATAAATCTCCTTTTGTGTTGGCTCTGGCAACTATGTGCTCTTTATCTATCATTTCGTTAGCTGAGAACTTAAAGGTTGTAATAGTTCCTACTGTTTCTACAGTTTCAGGGAGGAAGAGGAATCCTGTTTTGTCTCCTGTTATAGAGAAAGGTCCGCTGTTTATATTTGTAACAGGGAAGTCTTCCATATTTCCATGATGGTTTATTCTCATGACTTCACTTTCTGAGTTCCTAACTACATCTATCATAGGAACAGAAGTATCTGACGAGTACATGAACAGTGTGAAGTTCTGTTGTTCTTGAGAACCGTCCTGTTGGTTGTCTATTACACAGAAGGCATTCATTCTGTAGTCTGAGAAGATGTGTTTTGCATAAGAGAAATATGAATTATCTAAACTTGATAAGACTTTTACTCCGTTATTGTCCAGGTCGCAAACCTGAAGACGCTTGTCGTTTTGAGAAAGAACAAGGAATCTTGAATCAGGAATAGCTCCAATTAACGTATTATTGTCTAGGCTTAAACCGTTTTCTCCGTTATTTACCTCTCTGTGGACAAACAGAGAACCCTTTGGGCCTTTTGCAACTGATGTGAAAGACCATTCTGCACTTCCTACGCTTGCATAATTTTTGTCGTAACATACTACATCTACAATGTGAACTCCAATGTAAGGCGTAAATGTAAAAGTGCTTATATTGGATGAGAGTTGTGTTGTGCCTGCATTCTGAAGAATTCCGTCATAATACCATTCTACTGTGTAATCTTCATCTTTTATTGTTGCACTGGAAGAGACAGAGAACTGAAGAACAGCTTCTTCATTGGCATAGAGGATATGGTCATTTCTTCCGGTTGGTGTAATAAGACCCTGTACCGGTTTTCCGTAAACTGTCTGAAGAATGAGTCCTGTATCTTTTAAGGCTTGAGCTGCATCATAGACAATGCTTATTTCTCCGGTTGTAATCTGGTCTTTGAATACTTTTACAGTCTCTACCTTTCCTCCCAAGAATGAATCTCCGTCAAAAAGTTCTATTCGTAGAACATAGTTGCCGGAAACAAGATTTGATACATTGTACGTAGCAGTGCATGAAGTAGTGTCTAAAACAGGTTCTTCTGTATTTGTCTCTGGGGTATCCATAGAAGGTCCTCTTCTGTATATCTTTAAAACAGGATTGGTTATTTGCGGTGCATCCCAGGATAGAGTAAGACTTATATTTCCTTTTCCTACAGGTGTATTAACATCTATTACTACAGGGGATGGGCGTGAAGTGACATAAATTGTGGTAGACCCTTCCATGAGTGGCGTGTTTTCTGCGTTGTATGCAGTGACCTTAAAAGTCCAGTTTCCAATTACCAGACCTTGCAATGTAAGAGAGGTCTGGGGCATTGTAACTGTGACATCAATTTCCTGAGGCGTGTTATCTCCGTTTTCAGGACCTGTTCCCGTTACTTTAAAATAACTAATGTCCACACTTTGATTTGTAATTAATCTAGTTGTGGAATCCGACTTCAAAATAAGTTTCAGAGCTGTTGTTCCAACTTCTTCCTTGCAGGAAACAAATAAGGACAAAACAGATAAAAGTAAAAAAAGAAAAATGATACTTTTACGCATTTTTTTCCTCCGATATTTCCTATATGTTGTTTTTTTTTCGTAATGCTCAAAATTTTGAGGACAAATTCTTTCTTTTTACGTATGATTTAACTATGAAAATTCTTGTTATTGTTCTTATGCTTTTAGATTTTGCTGGGGTTGCTTTTGGCCGTGGAACACTACCTGAAGGGCTTTATTTCTCACTTATGCCAATAATGCTCTTACTCATAGTGGCATACTGGTATGTTATGTTTTGGTTCAGCAAGAAAAAACTTCTGAAAATAATG
>JAZLGI010000091.1:0-5504 GCA_045616225.1 Sphaerochaetaceae bacterium | reverse complement strand
CCCGAGCGGTCAAAGGGGGCAGACTGTAAATCTGTTGGCTCAGCCTTCGAAGGTCCGAATCCTTCTCTCTCCACTTTGAGGTCTTCCTTGAAAAAGGGAAGACCTTAATTGTCTTTAAGGTTGCTTTGGAGAATAATGGCCAAATATTCACAGCAGGCAATAGAAGATATTAAAACCCGTCTCTCAATAAGTGATGTTGCATCACAATACTCAAGACTTGTACGCAAAGGACATGAAAACTGGTGTTGCTGTCCGCTTCACGGTGAAAAGACTCCTTCAATGATTCTTCATGATGATACAGGATTGTATAAGTGTTTCGGATGCGGTAAGAGCGGGAATATGTTTACTTTAGTTCAGGAAATGGAACATGTAAACTTTTCAGAATCTGTTGAAATACTTGCCAAGAAAGCCGGTGTAGAACTTAAAGAAGCTACAGAAGCAGAAAAAGTTAAACTTTCAAAGAAAAATGCCACTCAAGATTTGTACAACAGAACAATGAAAATGTTTAATTTTCTCCTCACCAATCATGAATCTGGCAAACCTGCTTTAGAATATATATTAAAGAGAAAAATCAATAGAGAAACCATAGAAAAATTCAAACTTGGATTTGCTCCAGCTAACAGAGATTGGCTGTACAACTTCCTTAAAAGCAAAAATTATTCTGATGAAATTTTAAAAGAATGCGGTCTTTTTTCTTTAAAATGGACTGGCCTTACCATTTTCAGAAACAGAGTAATGTTTCCCATAAGAAATTGGCAGGGTGAATGTATTGCCTTTGGAGGCAGAGACTTAAGCGGTGATAAAGATGCACCTAAATACATAAATACACCTGAAACAGAGCTATATAAGAAGAGATACAACTTATTTGGTTTTTATGAAAGTCTTGAGACAATTAAGAAAAACGGTGAATTAATTCTCTGCGAAGGTAATTTTGATGTTATTTCACTTCATCAGGCAGGTCTTACCTATGCAGCAGCTCCGCTTGGAACTTCTTTTACAGAAGAACAATGTCAATTAATTAAGAGATTCTGCCATAAAGTAACACTTTTATTTGACTCAGATAAAGCCGGACAGGAAGCAACTTTCAAAGCTTTGCTTATCCTCCAGAAAAATGAAATTGAAAATTTTGTTATTAGACCGTTTGACAGTGCAAAAGATGCTTCACAAATGCTTGAAGAACAAGGTGAAGAAGCACTGCGTAATAGTTGCCTAAATATAAACAATGGCTTTAATTATCTTGTACATTTATCAGAAATTAAGTATGATGTTCGGGATTCCAAAGGCATTTCTGCTGTTTGTAAGGAGGTACGACCTTACCTTGACGTTACCAAGTCACCAATAGAGCGTCAGGGGTATATCAAATATCTTGCCCAGAGATATTCAATTTCTGAACAGGAAGTAATAGGTGAGATTAACTTGCATTCATCTTCAAATGAAAGAAAGCCAGAACCGGTAGTTCAAAAAAAACAAACTTTTAATTTAATGAGACTTTCGGCAGATTTGAATGCAATGCTCATTCTGTTTAACCACAGAGAGTATTTTGAGAACTTTGCAAGAAGGATTAGAATTACAAATCTTACAGATCCTTCAGCAGTTATACTTTATACAGTTCTGGAAGATGCCAGACGTGATAATATAAGTTCTTTTGAAATACTTGTTCAGATGATAGAAAATGAAGGACTGAAAGAACTTGTTTTTTCTTCGGCCACGAACCCTATGTTTAATTTGGACAATCCAAAACCGGCTTTAGAGAAAGCTATAATGCAGATTCAATTGAGGGAACTGGAAGAAAAAAGAAAAAATATTTCTGTCTTAATTAAAAACTCCGGAACAGACGATATGAATTTAGACGATATAGATGAGCTTTTGTTTCAAAAAACAGAAATAGACTCACGTATATTGGAACTGAGGAATGAATTAACAGGGGATTAAACTGCGTATATGGTTGAAGATGAGAATGTAATCAACAGAAAAGAAATTCTGCAAAAGCTTATTTATTCGGCTCAGAATGAAAACAAGTTTACTCTTAGTGACTTAAAAGAATACCTCATGGCTCAGCATGTAGATTCAGAGGATGATTTTGAATATTTCAAAAACGAACTAAGCAAGCTAAACCTTTTGATATCTGAAGCAGACGAGTCAGAAAGTGATGAATTTGAAGAACCTTCCAGTGATGATATGGAAGAAATGGAAGAAGATGATGATCTTTTGGATTCAGATGAAGATTCTTTAGATGCACTGTTAGATGGTCCTACAGATGAAGATTTGGATGCTGTAGAAGCTGAAGAAGATGAAGACGAAGACGAAGATGAAGATGATGAAGACGAGGATGATGAAGATGATGATGAAAAATCTTCATACACCAAAACTTTCATCATGGAAAACTTTGATGAGAACGCAACCGGTCAGATGGATGCTATTTCAAGCATTGATGATGACGTAGAACACGCTTCTCACAGAAGCAGTATTTTGGGTACAGACAAGGGAGATGCAAATTCAGATGACCCAATTAGACTGTATCTTAAAGAAATAGGAAGAGAGACACTTCTGTCTGCAGATGAAGAGGTAGAATTGTCAAAGCAAATGGAACAGGGTGCTTTGATAATTAAGAATGTTATCCAGAAATCAGGTATAATGATTACCTGTTTTGCCAACATTATCGTTAAACTCAACACTCATTACGAAGACAGTGAAGATTTTAATGCAAAAGACCAGAAAGAACTTATTTCAGAACAGAAACGTTACTCTACCTTCTACAAAGAACCGTTAAAAGAAATTCAAAGCTCAGTTAAGAACTATATCGAATTAAAACAAGCAAAGCTTGCAAGTGGTGAAGAAGTTCTTAAGAGTGATGAATTGGTAAAGAAAAAAACTACTATTCTTAAGAAACTTTCACAGATAGAACTTCAACAAGAAGAAATTAACATGTTCAGCGACAGATTCATTCAAGTTGAACAGGAAATCAATGAACTTAAGAATACAAAAGCTGTTCTTGAATACAAGCTTCAGATTTCAAATGACAAAGAAGTAAGACAACTTTCAAGAGATTTGATTACAACATCAAAGAAAGAGAAAGTAGAAGAGAGACTTGGCATTTCTGCAGAAGAAATTAAGGAACTTATTACACAATATCAGACAGCTGTAAGAGGTATAAGAAAAATTGAGTTTGAGTTTGAAGATAACTGTGAAGTTATTCTTGCCCAGGCAATGGACATCAAACGTGGAATGAAGATGCTCAAGAATGCCAAAGACAGACTTATTCAGGCAAACTTAAGGCTTGTAGTATCAATTGCAAAGAAATACACAAACAGAGGTCTTCATTTCTTTGATTTGATTCAGGAAGGAAACATTGGACTTATCAAAGCTGTAGAAAAGTTCGAATACAGAAAAGGATATAAATTCTCTACTTACGCCACTTGGTGGATAAGACAGGCAATTACAAGAAGTATCTCAGACCAGGCAAGAACAATAAGAGTTCCTGTTCACATGATAGAGCAGATTAATAAAGTAGTTAGAGAGTCCAGAATGTTAATGCAGACACTGGGCAGAGAACCTACAGATGAAGAAATTGCCCAGAAATTGGGATGGCCGGCAAGTAAGGTCAAAACAGTAAAGAATGTTGCAAGAGAACCAATTAGCTTGGAAACACCGGTTGGTGAAGAAGAAGATTCTTTATTATCTGATTTCATTGAAGATAAAGATGTAGAGAATCCTGCAACACAAACTTCTTTTGCACTGTTACAAGAGCAATTACATGAAGTTCTTGAAACACTACCTCCAAGAGAACAGGAAGTATTGAAGATGCGTTTTGGTCTTGATGACGGATACTCATTGACACTTGAAGAAGTTGGGTTGTATTTTGAAGTAACTCGTGAGAGAATCAGACAAATAGAAGCCAAGGCACTCAGAAGATTAAGACATCCTAAGAGAGCCAAAAAACTTAAAGATTTTGTAAGTTAAACAGGAGTAAATATAAAGATGGCAAAAAAAGCTGCAGTACAAACAGTAGAAATCATTGAAGAAGAGAAAGAACTTAATAAAGTTTATGTTCAGCTCAATCAGCTTCAGAGCATTGTTGCAAAGAAATTTGAGATAGAAGCAAAAAAAGAAGAAATCCCAAGAGATCTTGAAGACAAGAAAGCTCTGCTTCTTAAGACAAACACAAGTTATCTGGAACTCCACGAAAAGAGTGAAAAAATCAAAGAAGAGATTAAATCTCTTTCAGAAAAACTAAGAGAAGCCGAAGAAACAAGAGAATCAGACGAAAAGAAGATGGAAACAATTACACTTAGTCGTGAATTTGATACTCTTACTAAACAGATAGAAGTAGATAAGGATACAGAAGCTGCTCTTAGAAAGAATTTAATCAGCAAACGCAATTATTCAGAAGAGTTAAATACAAAACTTTCAATTCAGGAAGAGATGATTAATGCTCAGGAAGAAGAAGTCCGTGAAGAAGAAAACAGAATGAACGTACTTTTTGAAGAGTGTAATGCTCAAGAAGCAGAATGTGATGCTCTTATAAATGAAAAGAGTGAAGGTATCTCAAACAGAATCATGAGCAAATTTGAGAGAATCATCAGAAATAAGCATGGTGTAGGAATTGTTCCTATTCATGGAATTGAATGTATGGGTTGTCACATGACACTTCCTGCACAGTTTGTAAATGATGTAAGAGAAGTCACATTTAAAGAAGAACTTGATGAAGAAGAAATTAAGTTCTGTCCTTATTGCAGCCGTGTTCTTTATTATGAAAATGCAACCGGTGAGGATGTAATTAGTGATGTTCCGGAATCAGATGATTCTGATGAGGCAGATGATACAAACGAATTTGCAGAAGCAGTTGGCGGAAACTTCAGCCTTGATTAATTGAATTTTAAGGTTTTACAAGCAATCGCTTTTGGTAACAAAAGAGGAAAGTCCGGGCTCCATAGGACAATGATGCCAGTTAACGGCTGGGAGTCGAAAGGCTACAGAGAGTGCAACAGAAAATAAACCGCCTTTGGGTAAGGGTGAAATGGCGAGGTAAGAGCTCACCGCACAGGCAGTAATGAATGTGGCTAGGTAAACCTCATCAGGAGCAAGTTCAAGAAGCAGGTTGGTTGTCCGCCTTATTCCTGCGGGTAGAACGCTTGATGCTGCAGGTGACTGCAGTACTAGATAGATGATTGCATAAACAGAACCCGGCTTACGGAAAACCTTGTTATTTTTATAAGGGAGGATATTGTTATGAAGAAATACTTTGTAATACTTATTCTCCCTTTATTTTTGCTTGTATCTTGCAGGGCAAATTCTATTAAGCTGTATGAACATGGCAATTTTGAAGAAGCCATACAAGAAGTAGATTCACTTGAACATCCAACTTCAGAAGATTATCTTGCAAAAATTCTTAGTCTTAAAGAACTTAATTCAGAAGAAGATAATTCAGATGAATTGTTAATGTATTTATTGTCTTCTAATGATTCTTCTGCTTCTGAATACAGAAAAATAGCTGTTAATGAATT
>JAZLGI010000090.1:0-3374 GCA_045616225.1 Sphaerochaetaceae bacterium | reverse complement strand
ATTATTGCAATCTTGTCGCAGAGCTTTTCTGCAACCTCAAGTACATGAGTAGAGAAAAAGATTGCTCCGCCGTTGTCACATAATTCTCTCATCATTGTCTTGAGTTTGTGAGCTGCAGAAGGGTCAAGACCCACAAACGGTTCATCCATAAGAACCAGTTTTGGTTCATGCACCCAAGCTGCAATTATTGCAAGCTTTTGCTTCATTCCGTGTGAATAACTGTTTATGCTTTGAGCAAGATTACCTGTTAAATCAAATAAATCAGAATACTTTCTGATTTTTTCATTTCTAGTTTTTGTATCCACCTCATAAATGTCGCATATAAAATTAAGATACTGAATTCCGGTCATATATCCGTAGAGATCCGGATTATCAGGAATGTATGCCATAATTTTTTTACATTCAATTGCATTACCGGTAATGGACATTCCGTCTATTAAGATATTGCCGTTGTCAAAAGAAAGAATTCCGGCAACACTTTTTAAAGTTGTCGTCTTTCCGGCTCCGTTATGTCCAATAAAACCGTAAATCTCACCTTTCTTTATGTGAATACTTAGATTGTCAACGGCTTTCTTTTCCCCGTAACTTTTTGTTAAATTTTCAATTTTCAGCATTTTTCCTAAAATTCCCGTAATAAGCTTGCCTATTCTTAAGATACCCAATCGCCGGCTTATTGACTACATAACAACCGGTCATTTTGCCACATTTGTATTTTTTAAGTATCTTTTACGCAGAGGTTCAACTATGAATTTTGATAACATGACAATCAAATTAAAAGAAGCACTTCAAAGTGCAAGTGCTTCAGCAGAAAAGAATAATAATGCAGAAGTTCTCAACGGACATTTATTGGAAGCCTTCCTTTCTCAAAAAGACGGAATCACAGAGCCTCTGTTGTTAAAAGCAGGATGTAACGTAAATGCTATTCTTGGCGGGACTCAGAGAATTATAAACAACTATCCAAAATCCTGGGGCTCAAATGCGCAAATGGGACTTTCCCACAACCTTATAGAAACTCTAAAAGCTGCACAGAAAGAAGCAGATTCTTTCAAAGATGAATTTGTATCAACAGAGCACGTAATTCTTGCTTTCTTAGAAGAAGGCTCTGATGTAGAACGCCTGTTAAAACAAAATGGGCTGAGCAAACAAATCTTAATGCAGGCTCTTCAAAGTATAAGGGGAAACGAGAGAGTTACTTCTGAAGATGCAGAAGAGAAATATCAGGCTCTTGATAAGTACTGCAGAGATCTTACCCAACTGGCAAGAACAGGTAAGATGGATCCTGTAATAGGACGAGATGAAGAAATCAGAAGAGTAATGCAGGTCCTTTCCAGAAAAACCAAAAACAATCCTGTTCTTATAGGAGAACCGGGAGTGGGAAAAACTGCAATTGTAGAAGGTCTTGCACAAAGAATTGTATCTACAGATGTGCCTGATTCTCTAAAAGACAAAAAACTTCTCTCCCTTGACATGGGTGCCTTGGTTGCAGGAGCAAAATTCAGAGGAGAATTTGAGGAGCGTCTTAAAAGTGTTATTAATGCTGTTAGTAAGAGTGAAGGAGAAATCATACTCTTTATAGATGAACTGCACACAATAGTAGGTGCAGGAGCCGCAGAAGGGTCAACAGATGCATCCAACTTAATCAAACCGGCACTTGCAAGAGGAGAACTACATGCTATTGGAGCAACAACTCTTGATGAATACAGAAAATACATAGAAAAAGACAAAGCCCTTGAAAGAAGATTCCAACCGGTCTTTGCAAGTGAACCAACTGTAGAAGACACAATTGCAATTCTCAGAGGCCTTAAAGAAAGATATGAGATTCACCATGGAGTAAGAATCACAGATGATGCAATAGTATCTGCCGCAACACTAAGCAATCGTTACATAACCAACAGATTCCTTCCAGATAAAGCAATAGACCTTATAGATGAAGCTGCAAGTCAACTCAAGATGGAAATAGAGAGTGAACCTGTAGAGCTAGACAAGATAACAAGAAAAATACTCCAGTTAAAAATTGAACAGAAAGCTCTTTCAAAAGAAGAAGATTCATCTTCAAAGAACAGATTGGAAAAAATAAATTCAGAACTTTCAGAGCTAAAAGCTACTGGCGATTCCATGCATCTGAGATGGGAAAATGAAAGAAATGCAATAGAAAGCATAAGGTCAAAAAAAGAACTTTTGGAAAAACTCAGAAATGATGAACTTTCTGCAGAACGTGAAGGAAACTTGGCAAAGGCTGCAGAAATTAAACATGGAGAAATTCCAAAACTTACCTTTGAAATAGAGAAAATGACTCAAGAGCTAAAAGCCACTCAAGGAGAAAGCAAACTGCTTAGAGAAGAAGTTTCAGAAGACGATATTGCAAGAATTGTATCATCCTGGACAGGAATTCCTGTTTCCAAAATGCAAGGAAGTGAAATGCAGAAGTTTCTGGATTTGGAAAAGACTCTCTCTGAAAAAGTAATAGGTCAGAATCATGCAATTGAAGCGGTCTCAAATGCTATAAGAAGAAACAAAACAGGTATAGGAGATGAACACAGACCTCTGGGCTCTTTCCTTTTTGCAGGTCCTACAGGTGTCGGGAAAACAGAACTTGCTAAGATTCTCGCATCTTTCCTGTTTGATGATGAAAAAGCACTTACAAGAATTGATATGTCGGAATATATGGAGAAATTCAGTGTATCAAGACTAATAGGAGCACCTCCAGGATATGTAGGTTATGATGAAGGCGGACAACTCACAGAAGTAGTAAGAAGACGTCCCTACTCTGTTGTTTTGTTTGATGAAATAGAAAAAGCCCATCCTGATGTTTTTAATATTCTTCTTCAGATTCTGGACGACGGAAGACTTACAGACAGTCAGGGAAGATTGGTAGACTTCACAAACACAATAATAATCATGACCAGCAACCTGGGAAGCCATGAACTTCTTTCTTCTTCAGATTTTGAGACAGGTAAAAAATCCGTAATGGAAATTATCAAAAACTCATTAAAACCTGAGTTCATAAACAGAATAGATGAAATCATTGTTTTCAACAGACTGGGAAAAGAACAGATTTCAGGTATTGTTTCCCTTCAGCTTAAAAAACTTGCATCAAGGCTTCTAAACAGAAATCTTCATCTTGAATGGGATAACTCTGTAACAGATTTGATTTCAGATGAAGGCTTTGACCCAGATTACGGCGCAAGACCAATCAAACGGGCCATACAAAACTTAATAGAGAACCCTCTTGCCGTAGATATGCTTCATGGAAAGTTCTCTGATGGAGACACAATAAATCTTTCTGTAGTAAATAATAAACTTATTATTTCTTTAAAGTCTTAAGAATATCATCCAGCTGGTCCAAGTCTCTTTGGCTTGTTGACCAGCTTGTT
>JAZLGI010000089.1:0-13287 GCA_045616225.1 Sphaerochaetaceae bacterium | reverse complement strand
TTCTCTGGACATGAGTACATTATCGCCAAGTCTGTTTAAAAGAGGGTGGCTCATTCTTTTTTTGCCTCCTTTGCCAAGGCTTCTACTTCTTCAATGAACTGATCCAAGTTATTAAAAGATCTGTAGACAGATGCAAATCTTACATAAGCAACTGCATCTATAAGGTAGAGCTGTTTAAGAGTTTCTTCTCCAATTGCAGCACTTGTAATTTCGTGTTTTACTCCTGCCTGAATTTTAACTGCTTCTTCTATGTTTGAAACAAGTGTATCCAGTGTGTCCTGACTTATGTTTCTTTTTGCAGTACAGGCCCTTACTGCACGTTCAAGCTTGTGAATATCAAAGGTCTGTAAGTCGCCGTTCCTTTTGATTACAGTAATTGGCTTATCTTCTACTCTTTCATAACTTGTAAAACGGTAACCGCACTTCATGCATTCTCTTCTGCGTCTCATTGCACTTCCGTTGTTGGTTGTTCTTGTTTCAAGAACTTTGTCTTCCATTGCTCCGCAAGCAGGACATCTCATAAACGCACCTCGTAAGACGATACTACATGATTAAACCTTTATATGTCCATAGGTAGTGTTTAAAAATGAGCAAAAAAAAGAGATTTAAGTAGAAATAGACACTAGATACAAAATATCACTTGATAAAGTTCCTACATAGTTGTTTAATTTCCATTGTGCAGACGTTACAGAGCTATTTTAAAAAAAGTGATGTCTACAAGTCGTTTGAAGGTGGCTTGAATTCACCCTTGTATGTGGAAGGTCTAGACGGTTTTCCACTGTTTCTCTGTGCAAGAATTCTTGCAGATAAATGTAAAGGAAGACTTTGGCTTGTTTGCCCCACAGAAGAAACTGCACGCCAGCTGTTTGTCAACAACGAACTTGCCCTGGGATATTGTTCAGAAAAGAATTCTGTATACCTTCCTTGTTCGCAAAGAGGCATTTACGATTCCTGGAAAGATGATACAAAAGATTACGAACAGTTGAGAGCTTTGGGAGAAATTGCAAATTCTTCTAAAGGTCTTATTGTTACAAACATCAGGGCAATGTGCCTTAGCTTACCAAACAAAACCAACATAGAAAACGGATCTGTAAGACTTAAAGTCAATGATAATATAGATACTATGAAGATAGCCTCTTCTTTGGGGAAAGGCGGATACTTCAGAACAGAAAACACAACACTTCCCGGAGAATTTACCATAAGAGGAGAAGTAATAGATATTTTTCCTTACGGCTCCACACAACCTGTAAGAATATACTTAGATTGGGATAGAGTTGACAGAATATGCCGATACGAACCAATTACCCAGAAAATAGGTGCAACTTTAGGGCATATTGAATTACAGATTATTTCCAATAATGAGCAACAGGGATTGGTAAACAAAGGAATCAAAGACTACTTTTCAGATGAAGACTGTTTTGTTTTTGTAGGAGATCAAAGACTGGAAAGTTCCTACAGAAGCCTTTGTCTTGAAGCTAAGGCTGCATACAGGACTGCTTATCAGGCAGACAATGATGCCGTACATCCAGCAGATGTTTTATTTGACTTTGAAGAATTTTACCAAAATCTTACAAAAAAAATTGTTATAAGAGACATAGCAAATCAGATTCCTGCAGCTACACGTTTCTCAATAGAAGGTCCAAGATCTTACTTTGGAAATTTTACATTTCTCAAAGAAGAACTAAAAGGACTTGAACACGAACACTGGAATATAAACATATACACAAATTCTCAAATTCAGAAAGAAAGACTGGAGTTAATGCTGGATGAATTTCCTTCTGTAAAATTTCATACGGCAGAAATTTCCGGCGGATTCTCACTTTCAGATCAAAAATTCATTGTAATGAATGAAAGTGAAATCTTCGGAAGAAAAAAGCAGGTAATCAAGACACTTCAGCATACACAGACTTCTGTTCTTGATAATTTTATTGAACTTCATGAAGGTGATTATGTAGTTCATGTGAATTACGGAATAGGTCTCTTTCTTAAAATAGACAGAGTAAGAGAAAGAGATTACATAAAAATTCAATATGCAGACAAAGAAGTCATGTTTGTCCCAATTGAGCAGGCAAATCTTGTTCAACGTTACATAGGAAGTGCAGGGGAGGCTCCAAGACTTGATAAGCTTGGTACTTCCAGCTGGGAAAACAAAAAAGCAAAAGCCAGAAAGAGTGCAGAAGAACTTGCACAACAATTAATAAATCTTTATGCAAGAAGAAAAAACAGCCATGGTTTTGCCTTTGACAGAGATAATGATTGGCAGCTAAGATTTGAAGCTTCTTTTGAATATGAAGAAACAGAAGACCAGTTAACATGTATACGTGATATCAAGGATGATATGGAAAGCCCGCATGTAATGGACAGGTTAATCTGCGGAGATGTTGGTTTTGGCAAAACGGAAATTGCATTCAGAGCTGTCTTCAAAGCTGTTCTAAGCGGGAAACAAGTAGCATTTCTTGCTCCTACTACAATTCTTGCAGAACAACATTACAGAAATTTTCTGCAACGTCTTGGAGAATTCCCTGTTTCCTGCGGTCTTCTCAGCAGAATGATTACACCAAAAAAGCAAAAAGGAGTCATTGAAAAAGTTAAAAACGGACAAATAGACGTATTATTCGGAACTCATAGAATAATTCAGTCAGATATTTCTTTTTCAGATTTGGGTCTTCTTGTCATAGATGAAGAGCAAAGGTTTGGAGTTAAAGACAAGGAAAAAATAAAACAAATGAAGGCAAACATAGATTGTCTGAGTTTGTCTGCAACCCCAATTCCAAGAACACTTTATATGTCTCTTCTGAAAATAAGGGATATGAGTCTTCTCACTACTCCCCCTGTTCAGCGTAAAGAGATTATGACTTTTGTAGAACCTTATGATTTAGATAAAGTGTGTGAGGCAATTAAAAAAGAAGTGAGACGTCATGGGCAGGTTTATTATCTTCATAACAGAATAGAAAGCCTTGAAGCTGTTGCAGATGTTCTCAGAAGTAAAATGCCAGAAGTTATAATAGAAACAGCCCATGGTCAGATGCAGCCTGCTGCACTTGAAGATACAATGAGAAGATTTCTATATGAGGGAATACAGGTTCTTGTTTCTACAACAATTATAGAGAACGGTATAGATATTCCAAATGTTAATACCATCATTATTGACAGGGCAGACATGTATGGAGTATCTCAGCTCTACCAATTAAAAGGCAGAGTGGGAAGGTCTGACAGAGAGGCTTATGCATATTTGTTTTATCCGTCTCAGCACATTTTAAAAGATGAGGCAATTAAACGTCTTCAGATTATAAGTGAACACACAGAACTTGGCAGCGGATTTAAGATTGCAATGAAAGATATGGAACTCAGAGGTGCCGGAAATATTCTTGGAAAAGAACAGAGTGGCTTTTTGAGTGTTGTAGGTCTTGATATGTACATAAGACTTCTTGATGAAGCAATTGCCCAAATTCAAAATACTGGAGAAAAATTGGATCAGGAAGTATTTTTGGATCTTGATTACAGCGGTTTTATTCCGGACACATATATTTCTGACAGTGCTCTTAAGTTTGAGTATTACAAGAAGATTTCTTCAATAAAGAATCAACAACAGCTGGAACAGCTTACGGCACAACTTAAAGACCGTTTTGGTTCAATACCTGAAGAAGTAAGCAATCTCTTGTACATTTGTGAACTTAAAATTGTCTGCAGAAAGCTTGATATCTACCATATGAAAGAAAGAAAGGGAGAAGTAAGCATAGAATTCTCAAAAGTTTCAAGTATTGATGTCAACAGAATGATAGACATGATAAAAACAGGAAACGGAGCTGTGAGAATAGACCCTAGAAGACCAAACTTCATGACAATGAAGACAGATGCTATTTCTTTAAGGGATAAGGCATTGTTTATTCTTGAGAAGCTTCAGCGCCTAATTCCTTGATTTTTTCAAACCAAACTTCATTAATCTTGTAATCTTTATCAAGTCCTTTTCTTTCAAAGTTGGTTTCAGGTCTCCAATCTCTTGACGGAGCAAAACCGTCATAAGGGTTTTTAAGGCCTTTGACTTCATTAAAAACTTCCAACATCTGATCTGCATATTCCTGCCAGTCTGTTACGCAGTATATATAACCACCTTGTTTTAACTTTTGAGCCATAAGACTTGCAAAAGGAAGTTGAATAAGTCTTTTTTTGTGGTGTCTTTTCTTTGGCCACGGGTCAGGGAAGAAAACATGAAAACCCCATATTGAATTGTCTTCTATCAAATCTGTAAGTACTTCTACAGCATCAAAGCGCATAATCCTTACATTTTTGAGTCCCATATTAACTATGTTTGAAAGCAGTTTGGAAAAACCATAAAGAAAGACTTCTATACCTAGGTAATTTATGTTTGGATTTTTAGCTGCAATTCTTGCAGTTGAATCTCCCATTCCAAAACCTATCTCTATTACTACAGGATTGTCATTTCGGAATATTTCTTTGAAATTTAATTTCTGTCCTTTGTACTCCAGAGCATATTCATAAAAATGATCTCTTAAGGCATTTACTTGAAAATCTTTTAACTTTTGCCCTCTGACTTGGTAACTTTTGATTTCTCTCCAACCTTTTTCGTCCCTTGTCTCTATGCTTCTGAGTGAGGGTATTATCTGATAAATCTCTTCTAAAGTCATGTTTTGAGCATACATTTTAAATGTGTTGTTTTTCAATTATTTTAGGTTATAATTTTATTTGGAGTTTACTATGAAAAAGACAATAAGATTATTCGTTATATTAACAGTATTTTTATTAGCTTCCTGTACCATGGTGGGAGAACAGGACCCTTTCTGCGGTGTTTGGGAGAGCCATAATTATGCAGATAACACTTCCGCAAAGTATATTTTCACTTCTGACGGACATTATGCTTTTGAAGAAAGAAGTGCAGGGGAACTGGAATTTGCAGACTTTGGCATTTATACAAAGGATGACCTTTTTATCTATATGGGAGATGATAAGTTAAGTTATTCTTTGTTTGAGAAAACTCTAACAATAGATGATGAGTTGTTTAACAAGACTTCAAGAAGTGCACGTTACAGTACTTCCGCAAACAGACTCAAAGGAGTCTGGAAGAATGATGAAAACCTTGTTGGTTTCTCAAATGGTTATGCTGTTGTAATGGGTGCAAATACAGAACTTGGCAGTTTTGCAGATATGGGAGAACAGATTTCCATTGACGGAGAATTTTATGATTTTGCCGTTATAAACAATAAACTTTATGTCCGTGACGGAAAAGGATTTTTCAGCAGATCTTGGGGAACTGTTATATTTGAACATGAGACTTCTGCAGGATCAGATATGTCTACACGTGCCATTCTTACGGGCGTGAAGGTATGGAATCTTATTGATAGTTCGGGAACTGTACAGTCTGTTTATACTTTCATGGATGGAGGAAGTTACACAATCTATGAGTACAGAAACGGAAGTTCAAGCCCAACTGTATATCAGGGAACGTTCTCCCTGTCTGGACACCGCATTTCTCTGAGCAATAATGCAGATCTTGATTACGCAGTTATAGACCAAATTCCTTTCATGTATACAATCTAAACACTATAGAGCAACTTCATTTCTGACTAGTCAGGTTTGTAAGTAATGTCTATTGAGGACTTAATTATGCCTTGTATTGAAGCGGATACTTTTTAGGATTTTTCAGAGCTTCTAACTCAATATCTGCATCAAGTTCCGGCCAATGAAGATTACCTTCAAAGTCTGCTTCTACCTTTACAACGGAGAGAAGAGGTGCTCCTTCAAATACAGGATAGTCTGAATAAGAGATAAAGAATTCTGACCCATTTGCAACAAGCCAAATGCCAAATGGAGAAACATTCGTAACTTCCGGTTTATCTGACTTAGTAAGCAAAATGCTTGTTCCAACTTTCATTAATCTCCTCCAATCTACGTTCTATTGTTTTCTGTATTTTAGCGACATCTGAATCAGAAAGGTTTATTACTTTTGCAACCTCAACTTTTGGTTCAATCCAAAATTTAACCTCACCGTCAGGACAAGACACATGAATATGCCTTCGTGATTCTTCTCTTGAGAAAAAGTAAAATCTATAACTTCCTTCAATAAATACTGTTGGCATACGGAAATCCTAATATATAATATCATCTAAAAAAAGATAAAAGTCCATTCTATTCTTAATGCAATTAAACAAAAAAAGGCTTCCTTTTCGGAAGCCTCTACATCCCCCGCCAGGATCGAACTGGCGTTGACGGGATGAAAACCCGTTGTCCTAACCACTAGACGAGGGGGACGTGTGTTTAAGAATGAGCCAAGTTGGGTTCGAACCAACGACCCACGCCTTAAAAGGGCGTTGCTCTACCTACTGAGCTATTGGCCCTTCTTTCGCAACAGCAGTACATTATCAAAACTTTGATTGGAATGTCAACACGTTTTTTAAGTTTGATTAACTAAGTTTTTTAAAGTATGCTTGAAACATGAAGAAATTTGGCCTGATAATTTTGCTTCTTCTCTTATTTTTCAATGCTTTTGCTGTAGTTCCTCAGCGTTTAATAATAGGTCTTGGAAATGACATGTTTTCATTTGGCTTTTCAAGAAATGATGATGACCAACTGTCTTATTCAGAAGTAGTTGGCATTGCATCTGACAGATGGGATGTAAAGCTTTTCCTTGATTCTGTTACAAACAGAGGATGGAAAGATTCATGGGATGTAACAAACGAGACAATAAAATGTGACCCTTCTGATGAATGGTACAACGGAAGATATGATTCTATTAAGCTTTTGGGAAGTTACAGTTTTGACTTCTTATTAGGTGAAAATTTTGAGTTTTCTCTAAGTCCTAAGATTGGACTTGCTTTTGCAGGTAATGCAAATCTTCAATATTTTCAAAACTGGACTCATGAATTAAGAAAAATTCATCCTGTTTATATACCTTATGATTCTTCAAACGTAAAAGTCCTTACAATGTTTGGCGGACAGTTGGATTTTACTTATGACTTTTACAGATTTGAGAACAATATTTTAAAGCTGTCTGCCCAAGCAGATATAATTGCTACTCAGAAATTCAGAGCAGAAGAATGTTTCAGTCTCAATATTGCATTGGCAAATAATCTTACAATTCCTTTTACCTTAAACTTGGGCTACTCAATTAATCAGTCTTTTTCTGACAGCAAAACAGAAAAACTTTTTTCTGAGCATTTGAACGGTTACAGGCTTGGGTTTAAGGTAGATACAGGTCTCTTTGCTGTGGAATATTTCAATTCAATACTTTCTGACTACGGTTACGGAATCATTACTGTTGACCCTATGTGTTTCTTAAGGGACCCAAATTGGAAAGAAACAAATTCAAGTTTCTATATTGGTACTAAAACTTGCTTTGTAGATTTGTATACTTCAATTGCGTTTGAGTACAAGATAAATCAGAAATGGTCTGTATTCTTTGAAGATTCAAATGTTTCAGGTCAGCCTTTGGACACAGTTGATGAGTTGTTGGCAGACTTTGAAAAAGAACCTAGGAGAAAGAAAAACAATTCATTTTTCCTTTTTGGCGGAAAATACTTCTTTGAATTAAAAGATGCAGAAGGTTGGCTCACACCTTATCTGTCTGCATCTGTAGGTTTTGCCAGATGGAGACAGACAGATTTGACAAATACCATAAAGGATTCTTCATACCCTTCAAATGTAAACGTAGATTATCTTTCTCCGCTGACAGATTTTTCCGTTGGCGCGTTAATTTTCCCTGAAGGGCTTTTGACCAGTGATATCACAGCTTTTCAGCTAAATGTCTACGGAGGAATCATGTATCTTCCTATACTTAAAAACGATTATCCTAAAGGAAGCAAGATTTCCCCTGTAATTGGAATTGGTTTAAAAGCAGGAATTGATATCTAATTCATTTGTTTAATAACCATTTTAATATTAAATTTACTCTGGAGTGAAATAAATGTCAGAACATCATCATGAACATGAAGATAAAAGTTTAAAACAAACTCTATTTAGATTTGGTGCAGGTATTTTGTTCCTTGCTTTGGCTCTTTATTTTGAGAAGGCAGGTTTCAGTAGATTTTATTATATTCTCTGTTATGTTATAAGTTATTTGGTTTTTGGTTATGATGTTCTATTTGAAGCTGTAAAGAACCTGTTTCATGGTGTTATCTTTGATGAAAACTTTCTTATGAGTATTGCTTCTGTTGGCGCTGTTTTACTTGGAGACTACAAAGAAGCAGTTGCCGTAATGATGCTTTATATGATAGGTGAGTCTGCTCAGGATGCTGCTGTTGATTCTTCTGTAAGAAACATAGAAAAGGCCATGAATCTTGTTTCTCCTTATGCAAATGTTAAAGTTGGCACTTCTTTTGAAAAAATAAAACCTGAAGACGTAGAAGTTGGAATGATTTTAAGGGTTCTGCCAGGGGAGAAAATTCCTGTAGATGGAAAGATTGTCTACGGAACTTGTTATCTGGATACTTCTGCTCTTACAGGAGAGAGTCTACCTGTACTTGTTAAAGAAGGTTCAGAAGTTTTGTCCGGTTCAGTAGTTACAGATTCTCCTGTAGAAATGGAATGTACTTCTTATTTTAAAGAAAGCGCTGTAAGCAAGATTCTTGAACTGGTGGAAAAAGCAAAAGAAAAGAAATCCCATGTAGAAAGTTTCATTACAAGATTTGCAAAGGTTTATACTCCGTCTGTTTTTGGTATTGCAGTAGCTGTTGCAGTTATTCCTGTATTGGTCGGAGGTGATTTCCATGAGTGGTTGTACAGAGCTCTTGAGTTTTTGGTAATAAGCTGTCCTTGCGCCCTTGTAATTTCTGTTCCTCTTACTTTTTTTGCAGGAATAGGTTGTTTTGCAAAGAACGGTATTTTGGTTAAAGGTTCAAATCATATTGAGACTTTGGCAGAAACACAGGTTTTTGCATTTGATAAAACGGGAACACTTACAGAAGGTAAATTCAAAGTAACAAAGTGTTCTTTAACGGAAACAGAACACTTGTCTGTTTTGTACAGTCTTGAAAACAACAGCAATCATCCTCTTGCAAAAGCTGTTTGTGACTATTGTCAAAAACAGGGAGCATCTTTGTTGTTTGTATCGGAATTGAAAGAGGTTCCCGGAAAGGGAATTGAGGGGCGTGTTGAAGTCGCTGGTAAAAAAGTGTCTGCAAAATGCGGAAGATTTGGAGAAACAGATGAGAAAACAGGTAAAGATTCTGTAGTTTCTCTCTATATTAATGAAAGCAATGTGGGTTCTGTTTTGTTAAAGGATTCTTTGAAAGATGGGGTTGCTTCTGCCGTAAAGAAACTAAAGCAAATGGAAATAAAGAAAACAGTGATTTTGAGTGGAGATACAGAAGAATCAGTTAAATCTGTTTCTGAAGAGGCCGGAACAGACTGTTTTTATGCAGAACTACTTCCTTTGGAAAAAGTTAAAGTGGTCAATGAGTTAAGTTGTGAGAATAGAACTGCATTTGTAGGGGACGGAATTAATGACGCTCCGGTTCTGATTTCTGCCCATACAGGCCTTTCAATGGGTAAAGGCGGAAGTGACAGTGCAATTTCTGCCAGTGGAATTGTAATTATGAAAGATGAAATTTCAAAAATTCCTTTTGCTTTTGGAGCTGCAAAGAAGACTGTTGCCATAGCAAAGCAGAATATTGGGATTGCACTTACCTTTAAAATCTTATGTATGGTTCTGGCCGGATTTGGATTTGCAACAATGTCACTGGCTGTTTTTGCTGATGTAGGAGTGTGCCTTATCTGTATTGTAAATTCTCTGAGAGCTTTGAGATTCTGACTTTTCTTATTTATATCTTTATGGTAAAGTCATTTTCATGCAAAGTGAAATAGATACCAACAAAATCAGAAATATTGGCATCATGGCTCATATTGATGCCGGAAAAACAACAACTACAGAAAGAATTCTCTTTTATACCGGTGAAAATCACAAAATAGGTGAGGTAGACAACGGTGAAGCAACAATGGACTGGATGGAACAGGAGCAGGACCGTGGAATTACAATTACAAGTGCTGCTACAACCTGTTACTGGAAGGATTACCAGATAAACATCATTGATACTCCGGGTCACGTAGACTTTACAGCTGAGGTAGAACGTTCTCTAAGAGTCTTAGATGGTGCCGTTGGTGTGTTTTGTGCTGTTGGGGGAGTAGAACCGCAGAGTGAAACTGTTTGGCGTCAGGCAGACACTTATAAAGTTCCAAGAATTGCATTCATTAACAAAATGGATAGAATGGGAGCAAATTTCTATTCTGTCTTGGAAGATATTGCATCAAAGCTGGGAGAAACTCCTGTTCCTTTGTTTATTCCTGTTGGAAGTGAAAGTCATTTTGAAGGAATAATAGATCTTCTTAAGATGAAAATGGTTGTTTTTGACCAGAATACAGACGGTTACAACTATTCTTACAACGATATTCCGCAAAATATGGCTCAAGATGCAGAAAAATGGCATGAGAAATTAATAGACAGTGTTTCCAATTTCAGTGATGAGATTACAGATTTGTATTTCTCAGGTGAAGAGATTCCGGTGGAAATGATTATGTCTGTATTAAGAAAATGTACACTGGAACATACTCTTTTGCCTGTTTTCTGCGGATCTTCTTTAAAGAACATAGGTGTGCAGTGTCTTTTAGACGGAGTTGTTGATTTACTTCCTTCTCCAAATGATATTCCTCCTGCAGTTGGAATTTCTGTAAAGAAAAATGAAGAAGTGAATGTAAAAAACGATCCAAAGGGTGCACCTTTGGCTCTTGTTTTCAAAATTCAGTATGATAATCAGGCAGGACCTCTTTGTTTTGTAAGAGTTTACAGCGGAGTTTTTAAAAAGAGTCTTGGAATTTTTAACATTACCAAGAAAAAGAAAGAAAGAATCAACAGAATACTCAGAATGCATGCAAACAGACCGGAAGAACAGGATGAACTGCATTGCGGTGATATTGGAGTAATTGTTGGTTTCAAAGCAGCTCAGACAGGAGATACCATTGGAAGTGAAGGTTCTCAGATACTTCTGGAAGATATGAACTTCCCTGAACCTGTAATTTCAATTGCAATTGAACCGGAATCTACAAGTGAGCAGGACAAACTCAAGAAGTCTCTTGAAATTCTTTCTTCTGAAGATCCTACTTTTACTTGGAAAGATAATGAAGAAACAGGTCAAATTGTCATTAGCGGAATGGGAGAGCTTCATCTTGATGTTTTGGTAACCAGACTTACAAAAGAACTCAAAGTTAAGTGCAGAGTAGGTAATCCGCAAGTTTCTTACAGAGAAAGTATTCAATCTGAAAATACACATAGCCAAGTATTTTCAAGAATGGTTGCAGGAAAGGAAAATACGGCAGAACTTACTCTTAGAGTATTACCTGCAGATTCAAAATCCGGTACTGTTTATGAAAATAAATGCAGCACAAAGATTATGCCTGCAGAGTTTTTTGAAGCAATCAAACGCGGGGTGGAAAATTCATTCAGAAGCGGCATAAAACTTGGTTATGAATGTTGCGATATGAAAGTTGAGCTAATTGATGTCAAATACAATGAGCTAACTGCAAGTGAGTTTGCTTATGAGGCTTGTGCAGCAATGTGTTTTGATGAAGCTGCAAACGGTGCAAATCCTGTGCTTATGGAACCTGTAATGGATGTAACTATTGTTGTTCCTGATCAGTATGTAGGCGATACAATAAGCAGTCTCAATTCACGCGGAGGAATAGTTTCCAGCATGGAGACAAGACCAAATGCAGATTATATTCATGCTCAGGCACCTTTGGCAAAATTGTTCGGTTATTCAACTGCTTTGAGGTCAAGTACTCAAGGACGGGGTACTTTCTCCATGCAGTTTGATCATTTCTCTCCAAAGCCATGATTTATTTAATTGACTTGAGAGACTATTTTCTTGTTTAATAAAAAGGTAGTGTTTTTTCACGCAGTATTTTAATTGCCAATTTCTAGGAGGGAATTATGGGCATTTCAACAAAGGATATAAGAAACGTAACAATCGCTGGTCATAACGGAACAGGTAAGACTGCACTTCTTGATCAGATTCTTTTCTATGCAGGTATTATTTCAAGAGCAGAGCAGACAGAATCAGGAAAAACAACCAGTGACTACACAGAGGAGGAAATTGCCCGTAAGATTTCAATCCATTCTGCAATTGCCAACTGCACATGGAACGGAAAGTCAATCACTTTCGTAGATGCTCCTGGTACAGCAGACTTCATTGGTGAAGTAACAGGTGCTTTCAGAAGTACAGAAAGTGCTGTTCTTGTTGTTGATGCAAGAGACGGCGCTCAGATTGAGACAATTAAACTTTGGAGAAACCTTAACGGAAGAAACAAACCAAGAGCAATTTTCCTCAACAAGATGGACAGAGATAGAGTTGACTTTGGTGCAACATTCAACAAGCTCAAAGAAGAATTCAAAGTTGCTTTGGTTCCTGTAACAATTCCTATGGGCAACGGTCCGGAGTTCAAAGGTGTTATTGACCTCATCAATGAAAAGGCATTTACATTTGTTGCCGGTCAGAAAGAAAAGGAAGGAGATATTCCTTCAGAGTTTGCTTCAGAAGTAGAAAGCTATAAAGAAATTCTTATGGAATCTGCTGCAGAAGGTACAGAAGACCTCATGGAGAAGTATCTTGAAGAGATGTCTCTCACACCAGAAGAAATCCACAAGGGAATTCTTGAAGGTCTTAAGAACAATCTTCTTGTTCCTGTATTCTGCGGATGTACTGCAAACGGTTCAGGTATTACAAGCCTTCTCAACCACATTGCAGAAAACTTCCCTACACCGGAATCAGGTTCAGAAGTTCTTCTTGCAGAAGATGGTTCAGAGAGTAAAATTGCTATTTCTTCAGAGGGTACAGCATCTGCTCTTTGTTTCAAGACAACTATTGACCAGTTCTCCGGTAAGCTCTCATTCCTCAAAGTTGTTACAGGTACAATCACAGCAGATACAGATCTTATGAATCCTGCTGTAGGAAAGAAAGAAAAGCCTGGTAAACTTTATACTGCAGTTGGAAAGAAACTTATTGAAAAAGATTCTCTCACAGCCGGTGAAATTGGAATTATTACAAAGTCAAATATTGCTTCAACAAACTGCACACTTACAAATGATTTGACACAGAAAGCAGTATATAAGCCTCTTGCTCTTCCAAACCCAATTTATTCACTTGCAATTTCTGCTGCTGATAAGAAGTCAGAAGACAAGATGAATGATTCACTTCATAAGGTTACAGAAGAAGACCTTACATTCCAGGTTGGTTATAACGAAGAGACAAAGCAGTCAACAGTTTCAGGTATGGGTGAACTTCA
>JAZLGI010000088.1:0-10426 GCA_045616225.1 Sphaerochaetaceae bacterium | reverse complement strand
TTTATAAGGAAGTACAAGTGTTGTCTTTCCTGAAACAGCATCAAATACTGCACCATTCAGATAAAGAGGATAATCTGCGAGGAGAGCCTCTGCAAGAAGACCTACTTCTTCATTTGTTACATAGCTAGGATATGTAATTACCATTGTATCAGGAGCAGAAAGAACTGCCTTCATAGCAACTCCTGAAGCATTAAAATCAAACTCTGGTGCTGCATAAACAACTTCTGTCTCAGCCTTCTCTTCAGGTTTTGATGCTACCGGTGTTACAGGGGCAACTGGTGCTGCTGGTGCTGCTGGTGCTACTGGTGTTGCTGGTGTTGCTGGTGCAACTGGTGCTGGCTTTGTGACAGGTTTTTTTAATGATTCACATGAAGCCATTGTAAAGACTAAAAGAACAGCCAATACAGAAAGGACGATTTTTTTTGAGATACGTTTCACGCGTTTCCTCCTAAATTATCACTCAAATCAAAACAAATTTGAGCAAAGAAAGGTTACAGAAGAGAAGAGCTACTGATAACCTGTTGAATCTCTAACTGTAATTTTAGCGATTAATTTACATTAGGCAAGTTTTTTTACAGAAAAAGACAAAAAAAATTCCGCCTAAGCGGAATTTTTCGCAAACTTAAATAAAAATTACATCAAATCCTTTGGTTTGCGTGCTGTATTACCAGTCTTGTCACAGTAAGCAATATGATGGAGCTTTCCGTTTTCAAATACTGACTTTGTTTTAATCTGACCACCCCAACGACTTGTCAGAACTTTTTCACCTTCACGACGTGCGTTCTTAGAAATAGCACCTGCCATATAAATCCTCCAAAGATAATTACACAGTTAACGAAGTAACTATACAAAAATGCGCAAATTAAGTCAAACCCTAGAGAGCAATGGAGTATTGAAAAAATCGCCACCAAGGAATACTTTTATATCATGTCTCAGAATTTGGCAAGAAGATTTTTTCTTTTTCCGGTAAAACTTTACCAAAAGTACATTTCTCCCTTTCTAGGAAAGAACTGCATCTACGAACCTTCATGCAGCAATTACACCATAGAAGCAGTTGAAAAGCACGGAATTATAAAAGGCTTTTTTCTTGCGGCAGCAACAATTCTCAGATGCAACAAACATTTTATGGGAGGACAAGACCCTGTACCTCAGGACTTTTCCTGGAAATCTGTAAAAAACCCTTGGATTGTATTCAGAAGAAAACTCAACAATCGGTAACTTCCCTTACGTAAGAGGCTATAACTTTAAGAGCATTTTCATTATACCCTCCTTCAGGAATAATAATGTCTGCATACTCTTTTGTAGGCTCTATAAATGAAAAGTACCCGGGTCTTACAACTTCAAGATATTGTTTAACTACACTCTCAACGGTTCTTCCCCTCTCATCTATATCTCTTCTAAGTCTTCTTATAAACCTGATATCATCCGGAGTATCAACGTAAATTTTAAGATCCAGAAGACTTCTTATGTCAGGGTCAAAAAGAACCATAAGCCCTTCAAGAACAATAAGAGGGGCAGAATCTACTCTGACAGTCTCGTCTTTTCTGCTGTGTTTGACAAAATCATACTGAGCCATATGTATGGAAATGCCTTCTTTTAAAGCTTTTAAATGTTCGTAAAGAAGCTTTGTATCAAAAGCATCAGGATGGTCAAAATTAAAAGCTGTGATGTTGGAATTATTAACAAAGGATGCACTTCTGTAGTAATTGTCCTGAGAAATAAATATAAAATTGGAACAAACTTCTCCAATTTTTCTGACAATAGTAGATTTACCGCTTCCGCTACCGCCTGTAATTCCTATAATTTTAACCTCTGCCACGTTTTAACCTCCGGTAATTACCCAAACAAACAAAAAACCCTTATAGTTTATAAATAACTTATATATGGTTTTTGTATAACATAATTAACTATCTTCCTTTGTCTTCAAAACTGCAAGATAAGCACTCTGAGGTATTTCCACATTACCTACAAGTTTCATTCTTTTCTTACCTTCTTTTTGTTTTTCAAGAAGCTTTCTCTTTCTTGTTATATCTCCACCGTAACATTTGGCAGTGACATCTTTTCTGAAAGCGCTTATTGTTTCTCTTGCAATGATGTTTCCACCTATGGCAGCCTGAATTGGAATCTTAAACTGATGTCTTGGAATCTCATCTACCAAACGCTCACAGGCCACTCTTCCACGACTTGCTGCATTATCTTTGAAAACAAGCATGGAAAGAGCATCACAAGCCTCACCATTTACAAGTATATCCATTCTCACAAGGTCTGTTTTCTTGTAATCAATGATTTCATAGTCAAATGAAGCATAACCTCTGGAAATAGACTTAAGCCTGTCATAAAACTCAAAAAGAACCTCAGACAAAGGCATTTCGTATGTAAGTTCCACACGCTTTTCATCTATATAATTCATTCCGGTCTGAACACCGCGTTTCTCCTTACAAAGACTAATGATAGGGCCTAGGAAAGAAGAAGGAGTAATGACACTTGCACGAATATACGGTTCTTCTGCATAGTCAATTCTAACCTGCTCAGGATAATCCATAGGGTTATCTACTTCCACCATTTCTCCGTTTTTAAGGTACACACGGTATCTGACTGACGGACTTGTAAGAACTATTGAGAGCCCAAATTCCCTCTCAATTCTCTCCTGCACAACCTCTAGATGCAAAAGTCCCAGAAAACCGCATCTGAACCCCTGCCCTAATGCAACAGAGCTGTCTTTCTCATAAACCAGAGACGCATCATTTAATTTAAGACGCTCAATAGCATCCAACAGTTCTTCATAATCATTAGTATCTACAGGATAAATCGAAGAAAAAACAACCGGCTTGACATCTTTAAAGCCAGAACATGGTTCTTTTGCAGGATTGGAAGCCAATGTAAAAGTGTCTCCTACCCTTATATCACTTATATTTTTTATTCCTGCAATGAAATACCCTACATCTCCGGAATGAAGTTCTTTTGTACGGGTAAGTTCAAGCTGAAAAACACCTACTTCTTCAACTTTGTAGACTGCTTGGCTGTTCATAAACATTATTTCCTGACCTTCGGAAATTGAGCCTTCAAATATTCTGAAATGCACAATAACACCGCGGTACGGATCGTAATGGCTGTCAAATATAAGAGCTTTGAGAGGTTCATTCTCTTTTCTCTGGGGAGAAGGAATCCAGTTGACTATTGCCTCATACAATTCATCAACTCCCTCACCTGTCTTGGCAGATACCTTTACTGCCATTTCACTGTCAAGTCCAAGATCATTATCTATCTGATGCAGGCAAGATTCTATATCTGCAGAAGCCAAATCTATTTTGTTGATAACAGGAATGATTTCAAGGTCATGTTCCAGTGCAAGATAGAGATTTGCCAGAGTCTGAGCTTCTACTCCCTGAGTAGCATCAATAAGCAACAAAGCACCTTCACAACTTGAAATTGCCCTTGATACCTCGTAAGAAAAGTCTACGTGACCTGGAGTATCTACAAGATTAAGCTCATAAGTCTCACCGTTTTTTGCAACATAAGGTACGGTAACAGCCTGACTCTTGATTGTGATACCTCTCTCTCGTTCTATATCCATATTATCCAGAATCTGAGTCTGTTCAGGGCCTCTGGATTTAACCAAAGCAGCCTTCTCAATAAAACGATCGGCAAGAGTACTCTTGCCGTGGTCTATGTGAGCAATTATGCAGAAATTTCTCTTATGTTCAGAATCAACCATTACTTTACCTTTAATCAACTGAGATCGCTGTTTTTATGTTCAAGTTTTTCAAAACCAAGAAGCTCACGAACCTCGTTATCGTCCAAGGTTTCCTTCTCAATAAGTGTATTTGCAAGCAAATCAAGCTGGTCTCTGTGTTCAGAAAGAATAGCTGTTGCTTCCTTCATACATGAATCAAGAATAGAAAGAATCTCAGAATCTATTTTCTTTGCAGTATCTTCTGAAAAATCTTTGTGTCT
The DNA here is from genome assembly GCA_045616225.1 of Sphaerochaetaceae bacterium. Lineage (GTDB taxonomy): Bacteria > Spirochaetota > Spirochaetia > Sphaerochaetales > Sphaerochaetaceae > JAZLGI01. The sequence continues at coordinate 6,472 of JAZLGI010000088.1, read as the reverse complement.
TGTAATTTCACGTCCAAGGAACAATGGCTCACCGTCACTTCCTAAAGAAACAAAACCAAGTTTTTCCCCCATACCGAATTCAGTTACCATGCGTCTTGCAATTTCAGTAGCCTGTTTGATATCTGAACTTGGTCCGGTTGAAGTTTGCCCATTAACAAGCTTCTCTGCTATATAACCACCCATAGCCATCTTTATGTGGGAAAGAAGACATGTTTTAGTCATGTATGATAAATCCTTTTCAGGCAATCCCATTGTTACACCGCCTGCGTTCCCATGAGGAATGATGGTAACTTTATAAAGCGGGTCTATCTCAGGAAGATAGTAGAACAAAAGTGCGTGTCCGCTTTCGTGATATGCAGTAAGTTTTTTATCTTCAGGAGTCATCACATGGCTTTTCTTAGCAATACCAAGAACCATCTTATCTCTGGCTTCTTCAAAATCAATTAAAGTGACAGCCTTTCTCTTTGACCGTGTGGCATAAAGAGCTGCCTCATTGACAAGGTTTGCCAAATCTGCTCCGCTTGCACCCGGTGTTGCACGTGCAATCTTCTTCAGATCAACGTTTTCATCCATCTTTACCTTGGCTGCATGAATCTTGAGAATTGCTTCTCTTTCTTCTATGTCAGGTAGTGAAATTGTAACCTGTCTGTCAAAACGTCCAGGTCTGAGAAGTGCCGGGTCAAGAACATCTGCACGGTTTGTTGCAGCAATTACAATAACGCCGGAAGATGTATCAAAACCGTCCATCTCAACAAGAATCTGGTTTAAGGTCTGCTCTCTTTCATCATGTCCGCCGCCAAGTCCGCTTCCACGGCTACGACCTACAGCATCTATTTCATCTATGAAAAGGATACAAGGGGCATGTTTTCTGCCTTGGTCAAAAAGGTCTCTGACTCTGGCAGCACCCATTCCTACAAACATTTCAACAAAATCCGAACCGCTTGTATGGAAGAATGAAACACCTGCTTCTCCTGCAACTGCCTTAGCAAGAAGGGTTTTTCCCGTTCCAGGAGGTCCTACCATAAGAACGCCTCTTGGAATTTTTGCTCCAAGTTCATTAAAAGCCTTTGGATTCTTCAGAAAATCTACAACTTCTTCCAATTCATACTTTGCTTCTTTCTGTCCTGCAACATCTTTAAAGGTAATCTTAATGTCCTTATCTTCGTACTGTTTTGCATGACTTTTTCCAAATTGCATGAGCTGACCGTTCTGACCTGCCTGTCTGAACATCATGATTGCAAAGGCTATGAAAATTATCCAAGGAAGGAACTCAAGAATATATGCAATGAAAGATACTTCCTGCTGAGACCCCATTACCTCTACTCCGTGTTCGGAAAGCAGAGGAAGCAAAGAATCATCCTGATAAGGAATTCTTACCTTGTACTTTGTCCCGTCTGTCACTGTGTATTCAATTATTAGCTTTTCCTTTATGTTGGCATTTGTTACACTGTCTGACTCAACAAGCTTTATGAAAGTCGTATATGTAGTCTCTGTGAGATTTGCTTTATTTGTAAAAAGACTTGCAGCAAACAGTCCAAGGACAATAGCAAACAAAACAAGACCAAGCTTGCTTTTAGGATTGTTTTTTATCGGGCTGTTGTTTTTCTGCTTAGCAGAATTCTGATTATCATCTTTAGACTGTTTCTTGTCTTGAGAATTTCCGTCTTTAGAGTCATTGTTTTTCTGACCTGCGACGAACTGTTCACGAGGTCTCCAATATGCATCAGGGTCTTTTGCAGGTTTTTCTTTTACCTCTTCCTTTGCAGGCTCCTCTATGATTTGTTCTTTTTTTTCTTCGTCCATATTTTTTCCTTTAGCAATATAATACTTGTAATGAAATGTATCGGCAAGCACATTGAGTTTTGGAAAACTTGGTTTTACCCCTGTTAAGAGTTCAAAAGAACAAATCTGGAACCCGGGATATCACAAAATCTGCGGGCTATTCTGTTTCTGGAGCCAAATGCACTTGCAAATACTGCACATATTCCTTTTTCGTCTGCAATGACAGGCACTTGCATTCTTAGACTTGACGGAACTTTTAAATCCTGAAGAAGCCTCAGAACTGTTTTAGAAGAATCTTTGAGTTCTATTCTGTCGTTTTGTCTGACATATCTTAGAACTGTTTTTCCGTAAAACAATGAAGTATCAAGAATTAAATCTGTACTTAGCTTTTTCTCAGGTGCATTTTCCCCTATTAGAACAGTCTTCCCTGCAAGAAGCTCAATTTTGCCTTTTGGAATAGTTTTAATAAGTTCTGTAAGATTTACCTCATAGTTGGAATAGGCAATCCTTTCCAATGTACTTGAAAGATACAACCTTGAATTGTAAGTTTCAAAACATCCTCCACCGGATTCTGCAATTTTACTTCCCTTTAATTCATAGTCATTGCAATTAATAATAACTCTTTGGACAAGACTTTTTGACAATCCTCTGTACGTCTTGACCACATAATCCCACATAGAAAAAAGGCAGAGATATTTCTGACTTAAAGAAAGACCATTGAAAAAGTCCAGGGAAACAGAATTGCATGGCTCAAAGGAAAAACCATTACATTCAATGACAGCCTTATTTCTGAGTTCTTCAATTTCTTTTTCAAAATTAGAATTATCTTCTTTTAGTTTAGGAATAATCTCATTTCTTATCTTATTTCTCAGTAACGAGTTATCTTTATTTGTACTATCTGTAGACCAAGAAAGTCCAAGACTTGTCACATACTCTTTTAATTCATTTTTTGAGAAGTCCAGCAAAGGTCTTACAATGCAATTGTTTTTCTCTGAAATACCCCTTAACGAAGTAATTGGAGAATCCTGCATCTTTTTCATAAGAACGGTTTCTATCTGGTCATCAAAATGATGTGCTGTAAGAATAAAATCAAAACCAAGGTTTTTCCTTTCGCTTTCCAGCAATTCATACCTCAAAACCCTTGCAGCAGCCTCTGTACCGCAGTTGTTTTCCCTTGCATAATCCTTTACTGCAAAACGAGGTATTTCCCTTATTGTGAGTGGCACATTCAATGAATCACAGTTAAAACAGTTCAATTCTGTTTCTGATTCCAATTCACTAAAACTTCTTATGTTGTGATTGACATAAACAGCATGTAAGTTTCCCTTTGAAACTGTCTTTGAGCATAGAGCCAAAAGCCCCAAAGAATCACAGCCTCCTGAAAAGGCAACAATCACTTTGGAATCTTTTTCAATTAATGAGAAAAGCTTATTTTTGAATTTTTCAACCAAGTCCTTTTCTGTTGAACTCACACTGAACTTCCTCAACAGTTTTTCCTTCTATTATTTTTTCAACGGCCTTTGCTGCATCTTCTATTGCTTTTTCAAGAGCTTGCCTGTACAAATCTCTTTCTTCTCTTTCCAAAACATGTTCTACAACACTTTTACCGTCAACAGGTCTGCCAATTCCAATATACACTCTTATAAAATCAGAAGTCCCCAGATTTTCTGCTATTGAATTCAAACCTTTTTGTCCGCTTGCACCACCGCCTTTTCTTATTCTGAGGCCTCCGCAAGCCAAGTCCATATTGTCGCAGATAACGACAAAAGTACTGCTTTTATCCAAGTACTTTACAATGTTTCCGCTTGAGTTCATGTATGTAAGAGGCTTGATTAACACAGCATTTTCTGTTTTTGCATGTTCATATAAACGAAAACAGCGTTTTCTCAGCTTAACCTGATAAAACGCTGCAATCTCTGATACTGCATCAAAACCCACGTTGTGACGTGTATGACTGTATTTAGCCCCGGGATTACCAAGACCTAAAACTGTAATCATACAATCTGGAAATCTGCATGCAGAAGTCTTGCATACATAATGTTTTCCTGAAGGTCTTTGAGAATACACTTGTAGGTCTTTCCATCAAGTACAATCTCACATTCCCCGCCAATAGGAAGATGTCTGAGTGTAATATCAAAGTCGTGTGCATTAAGTACAATGTGGAAGTTTCCTTCTTTTCCGTACATTTCTGCAGGCAACTGACCGGCACGTATAAGTCTTCTTGAACCGGCACTTCCGAAATCTTCTGTTCTGAGTGTTGCATTAATTGTAATCATGTTTATCTCCTTACTCTCGTTGCAAAAAGCAACTACCATCAAAAATTACTATGTCACCCTATCAGACAGGACAAATATTGTCCAGTACAGAAAAGCAAAACTGGGGCGGGAGGAATCGAACCTCCACTGTAGGCACCAAAAGCCCATGCCCTACCACTAGGCGACACCCCAGAAAGACTTGTGAATGACATGACAAATTTAAACTTAATAACAAAGCCTGTCAATTATGCTTGAAAACAAAAACAAACTTATCTTGCTATATGATTTTTGTATGTTTTATATACTGTTTTAATATTGTTTTTATTTGTCCCACTTTTATCACTCTTTATAGAGCAACTTTCAAAATTGCTCTATTTGCATTATATTACGCACATAAGACTTCTGTGGAGTTAAAATGAAAAAACTGTTGATTGTATCCGCAATATTTCTCTTTTGTATTGGACTGGCAAGTGCAAAGACATACACCGTAAGTACAGAACATTTTGACATTATCTACACAGATGAATCTGTAAAAAGTGCAGATGCTCTTTACAAAAACTGTGAAAGAATTTACAAGGAAGTCTCTGAACTTGTTGGCTATAATGGAAATATCTCTATACCTGTTTACCTCAGTCCGGATTCAAAGATTTACAATGGTTATGAAACGCAATGGCCTTACAACAGGATAGTCATTTACGATACTGCACCAAATACGGAAACAATGACATACTTCAAAAAGCAGATTGTTTCTGTTTTAAAACATGAACTTACCCATGCACTTATGTTTGAAGTAAAACCAAACCGTTTTTTAAAGATAGGCTCAAAAATTTTCGGAGATTGGTTTTCACTTCAAGGCATATTCCTCTACCCAAGCTATGTAGAGGGAGCTGCGGTTATGTCAGAGAGCCTTGACGGAATGGGAAGACTTAACAGCAACTCTGCAACACAAATGATAAAGCAGGCAAAGATAGAAGGTAAATTTCCTTCCTTCTTCCAAACTTTGGGTTCTAGGGATATTTACCCGGGAAAGAACATTTCATACATCTTTGGAGGAGCTTTCACGCAGTATCTCAGAGAAACTTACGGAGAAGACAAATTAAGAGAATTCTATAACAAGACAGGAAAACTGGAATGGGTTGAAGAAACAGGCTTTAAGTTCATGAAAACGTTTGATATCAGAGAGAAATTTTCATGGCAGAATTTTTACAACTCAATACAAATACCAATCTGCAGAGAGCCAAACATAATCTCTGACTACTCTCATTTTGCAACCCTAAAATTGGTCAACAACAGAATCTATGCTCTGGACTCAAGCAAGAACGCGGTCTTTGAACTTTCAGAGAGTAAACTGATTAAAACAATTAAGGCAATTTCTACAGAGGGAGCTCTTTCAATTGACTTAGAAAACAACTACCTTCACCTTTCTGATTCTCAGGAAAAAGCATCCATGCTGCTGAAAGACAGTCACGGAAAACTTATTCATGAGTTTAAGGATTATATTAACGGAACCATAGCCCAGTCAAACGGGAAAACTTTCTATTGCCTTTACAGAAATGAGAGTCAGGAAACATTTTTAGACATTTTTGATTCAGATTTCAACATTATTGACACAGTGAATCTAGGATGGGAAGTATACTGTTTTGATTTCTGTAATCCACTAAATGATGTTGTAGCCTTTCTCAAAAGCAATGCAGGAAAAAGAACCGTTGCTTTCTACAACATTGCAACACAAAAAACCTCAGAAGCAGATAATCCAGACGATATTTTCATTACTTCAATAAACTCAAGTCCGGCTCTTATTACATTCTCATGGACAGATCAGAAATCAGACACATCAATGATAAGATACGGAGAATTGCTCCTTGAAAAATCAGGATTTGAACTAAATCTTAAACAGAGATTGTCAAATGTTGACATAAGCGGTGGCATAGACCACCCTGTTATGGCTGACGGACTTGTAACTTATATTGCAAGATTCTATGAAAATGACGCTATTTGTACGATAGAAACCAAGGAATTAAATCTTTCTGAGCAAAAAGTTGTTGAGGTCATTCCTTACAATAAACCGGAGTATGAGAGTATTTACGGCAATATCACAATTAAAGGGAGAGACTATAAACCGGGGAAATACTTCCTTGACGGTACTCTTCTGCCTTTTGGTTCTGTGTCATCAACTACAAATGAAATTCCTCTTGGTTTTACATTTATTACAAAAGACCCTTCGGAAATGTGGGATTTTGAAGGTTCTTTAAGCTACCTGTTAAGCACAAAACAGTACAATGCTTCCAATTTTATATCTGCAACATTTGACAAATACAGAATAGCTGCAAAAGCACAACTCTGTTGGCCTGTTGTAGAATCAAGAATAGACCTTGGATTTGAATTTACTAAACCGCTCTTAAAACCAACGTCCAAAATTGCATTTGCAAATACCC
>JAZLGI010000087.1:0-11948 GCA_045616225.1 Sphaerochaetaceae bacterium | reverse complement strand
GATGTATGCCAAAAGCAACCTTCTGTCTTTGTGAAAAGGACGAATTTATTGCAGCTTATGCCTACTGCAATATCCATGGGCTATGGATGAAATTAAAATCGTAAAACGAAAGGATTCAGGTATTATTTATGAGCAGGTACGCAGGAACAAAAACAGAAAAGAATCTTGAGGCAGCTTTTGCAGGGGAATCACAGGCTAGAAACAAATATACATACTTTGCTTCAAAGGCTAAGAAAGAAGGATATGAGCAGATTGCAGCTCTTTTCCTTGAAACAGCAGATAACGAAAAAGAACACGCAAAGCTTTGGTTTAAGGAACTTGGCGGAATTGGCGATACTGCAGAAAACCTCAAGGCTGCCGCAGACGGTGAAAACTTTGAATGGACAGATATGTATGAAGGTTTTGCTGTAACAGCAGAAAAAGAAGGATTCAAAGAACTTGCAGCAAAGTTCCGCGGTGTTGCAGCAATTGAAAAGCATCACGAAGAAAGATACAGAGCACTTCTTAAGAATGTAGAAGCAAAGGAAGTATTTGCAAAGAGTTCTGTAAAGGTTTGGAAGTGCAGAAACTGTGGTCATATCATGGTTGGCGAAAAAGCTCCTGAGCTTTGCCCTGTATGCGCACACCCACAGGCTTATTTTGAAGTAAACTGCGAAAACTATTGATTTGATTGTTATACAATTACACAAGTGCCTGAAAAAGTTTGTTTTCAGGCACTATTTTTTTATGGAAAAAGCTTTTAATATATAGGTGCTTTGAGGAAACGGGAGATGAGCAGGAAGACATGTTTATTCATTCTAGCTGTTATGATTGTGCTGCTTCTATTTCCCTGTTGCAGTAAAAAAACTGCAGATGTAAAAGCAAAATCATATTTTGATTACTTTGACACTGTTTCCTATGTGTACAGCTATGCCCAAGACAGCAATGACGTTTTTGAAGAAAGAGCTCAAAAGGTTGCAAAGGTTTTGGAAAAATACCACAGACTGTTGGACATTTATCATGAATACAGCGGAATAAACAATCTCTGTACTGTAAATAAGAATGCAGGAAAAGAACCTGTTAAGGTAGATTCTGAACTTATAGATTTTTTGTGCTATGCAAAAGAGATGTACAGTCTCACAAACAAAAAAATGAACATAGCAATGGGACCTGTTCTAAGTCTTTGGCATGATGCAAGAACATCAGAAACACACTATGTTCCGGATAAATCAGAACTGAAAGAAGCTTCAAAATATATATCTATTGATAACCTTGAGATAGACAGGGAGAATGGAACGGTAAGACTTGCCAATTCCAATTCTTTACTTGATGTAGGTGCAATTGGTAAGGGGTATGCTGCAGAAAAAGCTGCACAGGAGCTTGAAAAAGACGGTGTTTCTTCCTATGTCATAAACATTGGGGGAAATGTAAGAATAATAGGAAAGAAACCAAATGATACAGGATGGAAGACGGGAATAAGAAACCCAAATGCCCCTGACGGGCCTTTTGCACTTATGTTGGAAATAAGTGATTGCAGCTGTGTCACCAGCGGAACTTATGAACGGTTTTTTACAGTTGACGGTAAGAAGTATCATCACATCATAGACAGTGAGACTCTTTTTCCGGCTTCTTATTTTGAGTCTGTTACAGTGATATGTCATGACAGTGCTTTGGCAGATTCTCTTTCTACTGCCTTGTTTTGCATGAAGAGGGAAGAAGGACTTGAACTTTTGGAAAAACTTGACAGGACAGACTGTGTTTGGATTACTTCTGATGGTACAATTTATTACACTGACGGAGTCAAAGAATACTTGACAGATGAAAAATAAAACACTGTTGGCAGATTTATTGTTAATAGCAGTTCTACTGCTTGGTTCTCTGGTTTTTCTTATTGTCAGAAACAATATGGGAAGAACAGGTGAATGGGCTGTTGTTGCAGTAAACGGGGTGGAAATAAAAAGGTATCCGTTATCTCAAGATGGCGTTTTCATGCTTAACGACGGTACTAACATTCTTGAAATCAAAGACAGAAGTGCAAGAATTACAGGAGCAGAATGTCCGGATAAGCTGTGTGTAAAGCAGGGGTCTGTAAGGTTTTCCGGACAGTGTATAACATGTTTGCCAAACAGGCTCACAGTTACCGTTGAAGGAAAAGATTCTTCTGTTGACATAATATTGTGAGGCGCCATGAAGACAAAAACAATTGCTAGAAACGGACTATTGATTGCTCTTGCCATGCTTCTCTCTTATTTGGAGAGCAAGATTCCTGCCTTTATTGCTGTGCCTGGAGTCAAGATTGGTCTTGCAAATATTGTTATTGTGTTTGCTTTATACAGAATTGACTTAAAGAGTGCAATTCTCGTTTCACTTCTCAGAGTTTTTCTTTGTTGTGTTTTGTTTGGTTCGGTTTTGTCTATGGCTTATTCTTTTGCCGGTGCTGTGGTCTCGCTTACAGGTATGGCTCTTCTGAAAAAGACAAAGCTTTTTGGGCCTGTTGGTGTTAGCGTGGCAGGAGGGGTTCTTCATAATCTGGGACAGATTGGTGTTGCTTGTTTGATTTTAAGGACAGATGTAATTGCTTACTACATTCCTTTTCTTTTGTTCAGCGGAACTGTCGCAGGTGTTGTGATTGGTCTTGCGGGTGCTGTAGTGATAGAACGTGTGTTTTTGGAGAATGATTAATGGCATTTATTGAGGCAAAAGATGTTTTTTTCTCTTATAAAGCAAAGTCTGAAGAAATCTGTGTGTTGTCAGGTCTTTCTTTGTCTATAGAAGAAGGCTCTTTCATTGCAATTACAGGCCCTGACGGAAGCGGAAAATCTACGTTTGCAAAACTTCTCAATGCACTTCTGAAACCAGATTCAGGTACTGTCTTTGTTAACGGGGCAGATACTTCAGACAGTGCAAATACAGAAGCAATAAGAAAAACAGTGGGTCTTGTCTTTCAGAATCCTGATAACCAAATAATTGGTGATACTGTAGAAGATGATGTTGCATTTGGACCTGAGAACCTTGGCTTAAGTTCTGAAGAAATAAACAGCAGAGTTTCCATGGCTTTGGCAAAAACCGGCATAACAGATTTAAGATTCAGAGACCCACATAAGCTTTCAGGAGGACAAAAACAAAAGGTTGCCGTAGCAGGTGTCCTTGCCATGAATTGCAGGTGCATTGTTCTTGATGAAGCCACTTCTATGCTTGATTCAGAAAACAGAAAAGAGCTTCTGGAAAACCTTCACAAACTTAATAAGGAACAGAAAACAACGGTAATACTCATTACACACCGCTTAGATGAATGTAAGGACTGTGACAATATTTATATTATGGACGGTGGCAAAATCACGGAGAAAAAATGTTAAAGGATATTACACTTGGCAGATACTACAGCATTTCCTCTGTTTTACATTCCTTAGATCCAAGAACCAAAATTGTTTTTCTGATGTTTTATCTTGTCTCTGTGTTTTTTGCAAACAGCCTTGCAACCTGCATTTTTACGGCAACTGTTCTTGCTGTTTTAATTGCATTGAGCAAAGTCCCGCTTAAATTTATGTTCAGAGGTCTTAGAACAATAGCGCTAATAGTTCTTGTTGCAGATTTGATAAACATACTTACAGTGGAACAAGGTCTTGTAAAATCTGCAATTGTAACATTAAGAATGGTGGAAATAGTGCTTGCTTCCAACCTGCTTACACTTACAACAAAACCAAAGGACATTGCAGATGCAACAGAACTGCTGCTAAGTCCTCTTAAAAAAATAAAAGTACCGGTACATGATTTTGCCACAATAATTGCAATTGCCGTAAGGTTTATCCCAATTCTTACAACAGAAGCACAAACAATAGCAGAGGCACAAAAGGCACGCGGAGCAGACTTTGAAAGTAAAAATCTTATTAAACGTGTAAAAACATTCTCTTCTGTACTTATCCCGCTTTTTGCATTGTCCTTTAAAAAAGCAGACGAGCTTGCAGATGCCATGGATAGCAGACTGTATGCAGTCAAGAACCCAACACGCTTACACTTACTTCTTATTGGGAAATATGACATTCTTTCCTTTATCCTCACAGCAGAATATGTTGCTGTTTTTATTCTTTGGAGAGTCCTGTGCCTATAAAACTTGACCACGTTTCCTACACTTATGACATTCATACTCCATTTGAAAAAAAAGCACTTAACGACATAAATCTTTACATAGAGGACTCATCCTTTTTGGGAATTACAGGTCCCACAGGAAGCGGAAAATCTACTCTGGCAAGAATTCTCGCAGGATTATTAAAACCCAGCCAAGGCAAAATAACCTCAGAAGGCATTTGCGGAATTGCTTTTCAGTATCCGGAGAACCAGTTGTTTGAAGAGACTGTACTTAAAGACATAATGTTTGGACCTCTCAATATGGGAAAAACTCAAAAAGAGGCAGAAATAGCGGCAAGATTGGCAATGGCACAGATGAACCTTAATTCAAATCTGGAAAACAGAAATCCTTTAATGCTGTCCGGTGGAGAAAAAAGAAGAGTTGCCATAGCGGGTATCCTTTCTATGAACCCAAATATCATTATCCTTGATGAGCCTGCAGCGGGGCTTGATATGCAAAACCATGATGCATTGTTTACCCTGTTGTCCAATCTCAACAAACAGGGAAAAACAATAATACTCATTTCCCATGAAGCAGAAGACATTGCAACTTACTGCAAAACAGAGCTTAAACTAAAAGACGGTAATCAAATATAAAAAAATAAAAAAAGTGTGGAAAAGCATACCTCCGTGTTTTACAATACAAATTGGTGCTTCAGTGCCGACGTTCGGTACGCACTATGTTCCCCAAAAGGGTTCGGAATACATGACCTACGGAGGTCACTATGGCAGAAGTATTGTTAAAAAACATCTGCAAAACCTATGAGGGTGATGTTCAGGCCGTAAAGGATTGCAACATTGAAATCAAAGACAAAGAATTTGTTGTTCTTGTTGGTCCTTCCGGTTGTGGAAAATCTACAACTCTCAGAATGGTCGCTGGTCTTGAAGACATTACCAGCGGAGAACTGTACATAGACGGCAAGCTCGTCAATGATGTACCGCCAAAAGACAGAGACATTGCAATGGTCTTCCAGAACTATGCTCTGTACCCGCACATGACTGTTTACGACAATATGGCCTTTGGACTTAAGATTCGTAAGTTCTCAAAGGAAGAGATTGACAAACGTGTCCGTAATGCAGCCAAGATTCTTGGAATTGAAGAGTACCTCTCAAGAAAACCAAAGGCACTTTCCGGTGGACAGAGACAGCGTGTTGCTGTTGGTAGAGCCATTGTAAGAGAGCCAAAAGTCTTCCTTTTTGATGAACCTCTTTCAAACCTTGATGCTAAGTTGAGAGTTCAGATGAGAGCAGAGATTTCAAAGCTCCATAATCAGCTCCAGGCAACAATGATTTATGTTACACATGACCAGGTAGAAGCTCTTACCATGGCAGACAAGATTGTTGTTATGAAACTTGGTATTGTACAGCAGATTGGTTCACCTATGGATCTTTACAACTCTCCAAACAACAAGTTTGTTGCAGGCTTTATTGGATCACCTCCAATGAACTTTGTAACAGTAGAAGTAAAGAAGGGCGTTGAAGAGATTTACCTTGATGAAGGTTCATTTAAGCTCAAGGTAACAGATGCTCAGGCAAAGATTCTTAAGGACTATGTAGGTAAGAAGGTTACATTTGGTATCAGACCTTCAGACCTTAAGTTCTCTAAGACAGAGAAAGAAGGCGAGACAATTGTTGGAAATCTTTCTGTAGTAGAGCCGCTTGGATCTGAGACAAACGTCTTTGTAGAAACAAGTTCTGCTTCAATTACAGGTATTATTGACCCATCTGCAGCTGTTAAGGTGGGTGACAAGATTGCTCTTATCCCTGATATGAAGAAAGCTCATTTCTTTGATATTGAGACAGAGTTGGCAATTCGTTGAGTAATAAATCCAATACAGGAGGGTGTGACGTAAAAGTTGCACCCTTTTTTATTTGTCTTGAGGCTGAATTTATTTTTTTTGAAATTTTCTTTTTTTTGTCGCAGGTTTGTCGCACTCACTTTTGTAAGATGGTCGCAAAGCTGGGATTAGAATATCTGATTCCGGCCATTCTACTATCCCGTTCTCTTGCGGGAATGGGAAAAAGGAGTGAGTTATGAAAAAGAAAATGAAACTCAAAAAGGTTGTAGTCATGTTACTGTCTGCCTTTATGATGCTCTCTACTTTTGTTGCATGTAATGCCAACATAGAAGATGCCATCATGGAACCGGCTACAGTTAACTTCGCACCGGCTATGTACAAGGCCTTGAATCAGGATGGTACTGCCCAAGAAGTGACAGGTGAAGATGTCAACAATTACCATTGGAAATACTGGTATGGAAAAGAGGACCCGAGAGATGTTCCTGAGCAAGATTTAATCTTCTCTGATTTTGATGACCAATTAAATGACCCAACTGCTACAGGTCTTGGTTCAATCAGAAATAAGCTTGTCAAAGGAGAAAGCTACTTCTTTGCTCTCAGAGGTTATTCAACAACTACAGATAGTCTTAATCCCTATGAATTAATGTGGGAAGGAAAGACAGATAAGGCAACAAAGATTACTTCCAAAAACACAATGGTAACAATCTCTGTAACTCCAAAAGGAAAGGGAGATTTGTACTTTAACATCACAGCACCGGCTTATGATGCAGAGTCTTATGTCTCAGCTACTAATGTTGATTATTTTAGAGTGAAAATAACAGATCTCAATGGACATCAAATTTCCAGACCAAGTATTAGTGAGAGTAGATTCAATCCTCCTACATTAATAAGTTATCCTGCTGATTCAGGTGACTTCTGGTTTGAGACAGTTTACACTTCAGATACTCAGATGATTTCTTATGTAAGCAGTGCAACAGATTTCATTTCTCTTCCTGCAGGAACTTACATGATGACTATTTCTCAAATGAGATATGATGAAACAAACTTAAATACTGGTTCTATGGCGGGCCCTGGCTATGTTGAAGTAGAAAACAGAGGACAGTTCCTTTTGTTCACTATTGAGCCAAAAGTAGACACAGTTATCAGAGGTTCTTTGGATTCTTCAACAATTGAAGTATTAAAAGACTATACAGGTCTTAATGTTATAGAATTCCTCAAGGGAGATGACTCAAAGATTAAGTCACTTGATGTCCAGGTTAAGAATTCAGAAGGCAATACCAAGATGATTGGTCCAGACAACAGAATTAATGTTGCAGACAAAGATTATGTACGTTTCACATCTATTTCTGATGGTTATGAAGTATATTGGAATACATATTCAGTAACTAGCCCAACTAGCGGCTATACTGTAACAACTTCAACAGATAATCGTTATGTTGTAAATGTAAATGGAACCAGCAAACCTTTGAATACAAATATTGAAACAAGTGGAACAGATATCATTGCTCATGCAGAAGCAGATAAGAGCTACATTATTACAATAAAACAGGGAGACTATTCTGTATCATTCACAATTGTAGGTCTTGGTGATGAAGCAACTAAGAAAGCTTTCAGTGTACCGGTAGCATTATCTGTTTTAACTGCTAATCCAATTCAAAAACTTGGAAATGATGGAGATAATGTAACTGCAAGTGTACCAGTTTCTGAAGCATTAAAGACTTCACTTACAGACATGTTTAATGGCATGAAGTCTGGCGATCAGAAGGTATCCCTTTCTGTTGGTGTTGCAGAAGTAGATAAGACAGATACAACTCTTAAGTTGGACATCTCATTAAATGCAAGTGCAGAAGTTTATTCAGGAAACAATCTTATTGAATCAAAGAGTCAAGAAATCCATGATCTTGGAGGTTTTGCAACTGTAGAAGTCATGATTGAAAAGAATCTTGCTATTTCAAAAATCTTGCATGGTGATGCAGAAATGACTTCATGTTCCGATATTGATGCTGATGCTTTTAAAAATTATTCTGATTCTGCAGGTGCTTATGTCTATGAGCCTTCAACAGGAAAGCTTACTATAAGAACAAAGAGCTTCTCTCCGTTTACATTAACAATTGCTGAACCGGTTGCACAGATGGGTTATAGAAAATTCTCAACACTTCAGGCTGCAATTGATGCTGCAAGAGATGGCGAAACAATTAAGCTTCTTACAGATATAGTAACAAAAGACAGAGTAAATGTTGATAAAACTGTAGTTCTTGATCTTGCAGGTAAAACCATTTCAGCTGCTTCAGGCTTTAGTCCAAAAAATTCTGGTGTTATAGGTGTAAAGAGGGGAGGAAACCTTACCATTGATGACACTTCTTCAGGTAAAGAAGGTAAAATTTCAAGTAATGATGTATATGCAGCTGTTTCAATGACAATCTTAGGCGAAAGTACTGCTACAGATGCAGCATATGCAAAACTAACTGTCAATGCCGGAACACTTGAAGGATTATATTATGGTATTGTCGGAAATGGTAATAGACACAATACAAAAGTTGTTATCAATGGTGGAACAGTTAAGGGAACAAATTCTAATGATAATACTGGTATTTATAATCCTCAGAACGGTACTCTTGAAATAAATGGCGGTACTATTGAAGGAGCCATGGGTATTTATGTAAAGGCTGGAACAGTTAGTGTCGTTTCTGGTGGTACAGTGAGAGGAACAGGTCCTCGCGGTACATATGAACCTTCTGGCGATGGAATTAAAAATTGTACAGGAGATGCTTTTATAGTTGATAACTGTGGTTATCCAGGTGGAGTTCCAAATGTTTCTATTTCCGGTGGAACATTTGTAAGTACTAATGGAGAAGCAATTGGAAGTTATGCTTACAATAAAACAAGTTCTACAAATTATGCTCCACTTACAGGTTTTATTAAAGGTGGAACATTCAGTTCTGATCCAAGTACTTATGTTGATGGCGGTCATACAGTAACAAAGTCAGGTAATGTTTGGGTTGTAACAGAGAAGCCAACTAATGGAAAGTAATGGGTAGTTACTTTCAACGGGATAGGGGGAGCATTAGCTCTGCCTATTCCATGGAAGGTGTACTTCCATTCTTTTCATAACTTACAGAGAGATGTAACAAGAGTCAGGTTTATCGGCTTTTGTTACATCTCTTTATTTGTTTTCTTCCATCTTAATTTTTAGGCTGAATAGTCAATTTGGCATTGGAACCGTATGATAAAAAATGTGAATCTTTGGGAAGGTTGAGCGGAGTTTTTCACTCAATGTATGGATGAACGGCAGTCTCCGGCTTAATCACGATGGCCTTTGGAGAACTAGGCTCAATGGTGATAAATCGATTACTCAGGAAAATCCTACTTATTTTGTTAACACTTTTGTTAACACCAAAAATTAAAGGGGCTGTAACAAAAGTCAGGATTTCAGACTGAGGTGCAGTAAGTCCAAAATCAGAAAATTGCAATTTGGACTTAAAAATTTCAGTCCAAAATCAGAAAACTGCAATTTGGACTTAAAAAATTCAGTCCAATCAGCCCTAAATATTAAAGGACTGCAACCAAGTCTAAATGACTTTTGTTACAGCCCCTTTTTTCGTAAAATCGTTGTTTAATGGTGTTTAAATGAAGATGTGTTTAATCAACGAGTTTGATACAATTGAGCGTTTTCAAACAAAGTGAGCGATTATGACTGATTTATGACAATCCATTTGCCTGTTTTATCAGACCCGATTCTTTGCACGAATCCATACGCTTTAAGTTTTGCAATATTTCTGATTACAGTTGCATGATCAATTGAAAGTTGTACACCTATATTTTGGGTTGTTATGGCAGGATTTTCCCGCATCATGGTTAAAATATTCTTCTGAGTGTCGGATAATTTTACAGTTGCATTTACAGTTGCATTTGATACTGTATTTTTGGCGGTAAACGGCTGTTCGAACGGAATGGTAACGATGATAAATGAAGTACCGAATTCAAAAGCTTTCTCTCCGTACTGTTTAACCACAATCGGTACACCATGACCGGATTGCTCAATAAGGTGCAGTTTTATATAAATATCGGTTAATTCTTTATTCACAGGACGGCTTATGCCTCTGTAAAAATCTTCTTTTGAAAAATTATCCGGTAAAGAGCCGTTTGAAAATATCTCGATTCTGTCTTCAAAAAACCATACTGCAGGGGATACTCCTTCGGACCATTTATTATGAATACATGCGTTAACCCAAGCTTCTCTGAAAGCATCAATGTTGAATTTCTTACGTTCTTTTCGCTCTAAAGAACCATCCAACTTAATAAAAGTTTCGTTCAGAGATTCAATATAGGATTCAACACTTTGCATTGCCTCAATGATACATTTATGACCGAATTCATTACGTTTGATAAAATCGGTTTTGTCTTTTCCTTTGAAAACGGCGACCTTAATTGAAATATCATTTTCATCGGACAAACAGAGTTTTTCGTAAAAATACTTAACAAAATTATAGTAATAAAGAAATTGCTATGATATGCTATTAATGAAACTACCCGACAGGGCGGTAGGTTGACTTCAAGTGCTAAAACACTTGGAGGAAATTCCAATCCTCCAGAATCAAACGATAAGGAGGAAACGCTTATGACAGATTATGAATTACTAATGATTGTCTTTACAGTTTGTGGTCTTCTGATTGCTGTCTGGTTTGGAAAAAATAATCACCGCTGATGTTTGGCGACTCTTGCGGTGATTTGTAAAATAATTACTTGAAGTCGGCTACCTGTTTGGGTAGTTTCACTTCTTTTTTCATCTTTAATTTAAAGCTTTTTCTGCTATCGGTCAAGGAATAAAGGGAAAGTACTTATTTAACCGAGTCAAATTAGTCTACTCTGGAGAAATAGAGAAATCGTTATTTGGTTTTTCGAAATCTGCAAGGTACAGTTTTGCATCCTGCAGAATGTTGGAAAAGTGCGGATACACAAAAGAAGGAATGATCAGACAAGGAAAAATGGTAAATGCCTGGTGCGATTACTACATTTACGCAAAACTATTATCTGATTGACTCAACAAAATAGAGGTTGTTATAAACACTTAACAAAAGCATAGTAATAAAGTAAACGATGTGATATACTCTAATAGAAGCTACCCAACAGGGCGGTTCGTTGACTTCAAGTGCTAAAACACTTGGAGGTTCCTGCCTCCAAAATCTTTGAGATAAGGAGGTAATCACCTATGACTGATTTTGAACTTATTGAAGTTGTAATTGGTATCTTAGGCTTGGTCTTGGCTGTATTGCTGAAACTGTGGGATGAAAAAAACAATCGCCACTGAGCGGCAACTCAATTGTGGCGATAAGTTTCTTATTTAAATAGTTGAAGTCAGCAACCGCTTGGGTGGCTTCACTTCTTTTTGTACTTTCAATTTACCTATTTTCTAGTTATACGTCAAGGAAGCACATCTTCCAAGAGTACAAATTTTACTGCATATATTTCTCCGAGCAGTGCTAAAAAGAAAGAATCCACTCCTAACTTAGGTTTCATTGGTGAGATTCTTTTTATTGCCATTATAGTTTTGTTTGTTGATGCGATAGTTGAGATATTTACCACAGGGCTTTTAAAGGGCATTTTTATCCTTGCAATAGATTTCATAGTACTAATTTTTTTTGGTGTCTATTTTTCGGCTGGTGAGGGGGTTTATTTGGGATAGTAAAATAGTATAAATACTTAACATATGAAAAGATTTCTGATATAATATCATTGAAGCTACCCAACAGGGCGGTTTGTTGACTTCAAGTGCAAAAACACTTGGAGGTTCCAGCCTCCAAAATCTTTGAGATAAGGAGGTAATCACCTATGACTGATTTTGAACTTATTGAAGTTGTAATTGGTATCTTAGGCTTGGTCTTGGCTGTATTGCTGAAACTGTGGGATGAAAAAAACAATCGCCATTGAGTTGTGAGGACTATATGGCGATTTATTACAAAAAAATTAACCTGAAGCCAGCAACCGCTTGGGTAGCTTCACTTCTTTTTACAGTTACAATTTACAGCCTTTCTTATTCTCCGTCAA
>JAZLGI010000086.1:0-2905 GCA_045616225.1 Sphaerochaetaceae bacterium | reverse complement strand
TGTTTTCAATCTGAGAAACCTGAAGAGCGACATCATTGTCACCTGCATATTCAAGATCTACTGCATAACCAGCTGCTTCGAGCTGTGCCTTCATGTTAGCACCATCCTGGTTCCATCTCTGGAGGCTCTTTGTAGGCATTGAAACACCAACAAGCTGTTTTCCAGTTGTTTCTGCTGCACCATTAGCGAAAACTGTTGTGAAGCAACATGCTAATACGAGCATCATAACGATAATTTTTTTCATAGCATTCTCCTTTATAGAAATTCTATATAAAAAAATTCTACTACAGTTGGATAAAAATTCAATTATTAATTTCAGTTTTCTTTAATTTTTTTCAGAAAGATAAAAATCGGAAAAAAAATAATATCCATGTTTCCGCAGTTAGTTAGACATTGAAAGTATAGATAATTCTTTACAGCAGGAGGAAATCCTGCAATTTTTTTACATTTTTTAACAATTTTCTATTGTAGTGTGTCGTAGTGTGTTATATACTATTTTTGAGGTGTAATTATGTTTGTTAAGAAAGTCTTTGAAAAGAAATCTGGAAAAACATTGCTTTACTACGGAACCTCAAGCAGAGTAAACGGTGTTCCAAAGAAGAAACTGGTACATAAAATCGGATACGTTGAGGATTTTCTTTCTGAGTATCCTGATCCAATAGCTCACTTTAGAGAGGAAGCAAAACGCATTACTGAAGAAGAAAAGGCTTCTAAAGTTACTTTGGAATATTCACTTTCAGAGCACTTTGACTTTTCATCAGAGTTCAATAAACAGGAATGTTCAATTCCGGAATCTGCAAACAATGTACGTTCTTATGGAGTACTGCCATTGTTAAAGATTTACAGAGACTTGGAACTTGATTACTTTCTGAATATCAAAAGACAGTACAAGAAAGTTGATTACAATCTTAATCATATCTTCCAACTTCTTGTCTTTGGAAGAATCTTAAGTCCTGATTCTAAGCTTGCTACCTGGAGAGACAGAAACAGATTACTTAACAATGCAGACTTTACAGATGATGATATTTACAGGGCCTTACCATTCTTCTCTTCCATTAAGCAGGAGATGATTGAACATCTTAATAATCAGATGGTCAGTAAGTACAAAAGAAAAACAACATTAATGTACTATGATGTCACCAACTACTATTGGGAAATTGATGAAGAAGATGACTTGAGAAAACGTGGCGTTTCCAAAGAGCATAGACCTGAACCGATAGTACAGATGGGTCTTTTCATGGATGATCATGGCTTACCTGTAACCTATGGTCTGTTTCCTGGAAACACAAATGATGTCATTACCATGAGACCTATGATGGACAAGTTACTTACAGGACTTGGGAACAAAGCTTACATCTATGTAGCAGACAAAGGGCTCATGAGTGGGATGAACATAGCTCAGATTGTTCTTGATAACAAAGGCTACATTATCAGTGATTCTGTACGTAAAGCAACCAAAGCCATGAAGGACTATGTTCTTAATCAGGATGATTACATCAAAAGTGAAGATGGCTCATTTATGTACAAAAGCAGATACTATCCGAGAGAAATCAGAGTTGAGACAAATGAAGGAAAGCAGAAACTGATTAAAATCAATGAAAGACAAATAGTATTCTGGTCTGAAAAGTACTGGGCAAGACAGAAAGCTGAAAGAGAGAAAGCAGTACTTAAAGCTATGGATAATGCTACCAATGGTCAAAACACTGTAATCAACAACTATGCTGCTAACAGATTCATAAAGAAAGTAATCTTTGATTCTGTTACCGGTAAAGAAGTAGATGCTCCTGAATTCTCAATATCTATTGACTCAGACTTAATCAAACAGGAAGAAGAACTGGATGGTTACTACATCATCAGAACAAATGTTGTAGGAACTGAAGAAGGTGAAAACATTGATTCCTTTAATGGTTATGACAGTAGATGGCATCCATCTGATAACTGGCTTGAACTTAACCATCCTGTTTCTGATTTAGACGTCATAGATATCTACAGAGGACTTTGGCAGATTGAAGATACCTTTAAGATTACAAAGAGCATTCTTAAAGCAAGACCCGTGTATGTGCACAATGAAGATAGCATAGAAGCACATTTTCTTTCTTGCTTTGTTTCTCTTCTCATGCTCAGACTCTTGGAACAGAAAACACAGCACAAGATTCCTATCAGAACTATGGTGGACAGTTTAAGAAAGGCTAATCTTGTAAATCTTTCTGACAATTTTTACAAAAGTGCTTATTGCGACAATGTTATTGATGTTATTGGAAGAGTCTTGAATTTAGACTTGACGAAGAAACACTATTCATCTGGAGACTTAAAAAAACTTAGAGGAAAAACTCAAAAAACTTATTAACGTCACACAATAGAAAATTATTGAAGTATCGCTGTAATTGCTTTTAACATAGACATTTGCAGCGATTTTTGCACTTTTCAACTGCGGAAGTCAGGATTGTAACATCTTTTCTTAAATCATCAAGAACCACTTGATCTTTTCCGTTTACTCCCAGAAGGTATCTACTTTCATCTTTTGTTCCTTTCTGAAGTCTTTTCATCTGATTGAATAAATCTTTGGTTTTTTCTGTGATTTTGTTAAGGTCGCACATGGCTTTTTCCTCCTGTTTGGTAACACAAACAATATATGAAAAACAACTAAAGTCTAGCCTAAAAAGCAAGTTTTTTTATTGTTGCGTAAAGAGTTATTTCAAGTTATCCTAAACCGACTTCAAGGAGGGTTAGACATGGAGATTGATAAGCCTATGACAGAAGAATCTCTTGGATTCTTAGCAGAGCACGGGCAGTTTGCAAACTTTATTCAGCAGTGTTTTAAGGACAATATCCCTGAAGAAAAGATTGAGTTTCTTTTCAACTACACCATGAATGCTTACAAGGAGCTTGAGGGCAAATAAAAAGA
>JAZLGI010000085.1:0-49524 GCA_045616225.1 Sphaerochaetaceae bacterium | reverse complement strand
AAATCAATAACAAAGAAGTGTTACCTTCTTGGTATCAGTCATACTTCTGTTGTTACCTTTTCAGCTTCAGTGCTGTAGATAGTGTTACCCTCTTGGGTTCACTGGTACAGAAATGTGTTACCCTTTATGGGTGCATATCACAGTCTTTATTGTTTTCACTCTTTTTGCATTTTTTAACGCTAAAAAAGTGACGTTTTCACCATTTTTGCTGTTTTTTGAGCAAAAAAGCTGTTTTAAAAAGCTTTCTGAAAACAATTAAGTTTTTTTTGTTGACTTATGTGAATCAAAAAGATATCATTTTGATATTAAAAAGAAATCAGAATATGCAAGAAGAAAAGGGTAGAAAACAAATTCCGTTGAGACTCTCTAAAAAGCTCTTTGATGATTTGTCTAAGTGGGCTCAGGAAGAATTCAGATCTTTAAATGGACAAATTGAATATATTCTTACAGATTCTGTCAGAAAAAGCGGAAGGAATACAAAATGACTAGAAAGCTGATTGTTAAATATGTTTTAGCCTTATTCGCACTTGCAACTTTAGCAGTTCTGCTAGGTGCCTGACTTCAAATAAATTTTCTTAGAGCAACTTTCAAAACTCCTTCATAAATCTTGAACATGCCTTCACAAAGCTTAGTTTTAAAAGTTGCTCCTTAATTGCAAAAAAATACTCTGCAAATCTTATTATCTGTGCCTTATTTTTTGAGAAAAGAGCTATAGTGGAGGTTTTTTTAGCCCCCTACCTCCACCATAGCTTCTAAATAAACAATTTATTTAGTTGGGTGTGTGGGTGAAGTTTGAAAAAACTACTCCTTAACTTGGGGGTTAGCTATGATACAACTTATTATAATTATTAAGGCTTTGCCTTACAATAATTTTTTATTGAAAAAAAAATAAAAAAATTCTGAATTTTTCTTGTAAAGATTCATTAGTCCGGGCATTATACTCATGGTATGTCAAAAAAAACAATCGTTAAAGAATTCAGGGATTTCATCAACAAAGGCAATGTTGTTGATATGTCAGTTGGTATCATTGTAGGTTCTGCTTTTACTTCAATTGTAAATTCTTTGGTAAAAGACATCATTAGTCCTCTTATTGGCTTCATAACCGGAAGCGTAGATTTCAGCAACTGGGTAATTGTCTTGAGAAAGGCCACAGAAGACGCAGAAGAGATTTCTATTAAATTTGGCTCTTTTATTAATGCTGTAATAAATTTTTTGATAGTTGCCTTTGTTGTTTTCAATATGGTTAAACTGTTGAATGTTGCAAAGGGAAAAATGGAACACATTATTGAAGAGCAGAAAGAAAAGATTAAATCAGCTAAGCAAGATCAATGCCCGGAAAAACTGGATTAAGTCTGAACTTAATGGTCTGACTTGAGACCTGCACCACACATTGTGATAAGGCTGTCAGGTGTTCTTCCGTATTGCTCACAGTAACTGAGGTAGGCTGCATAATTGCCGGCTGTTGTGTGTTCACAATAGATTCCTTGTTTTGCCAGTGATGCTCTTGCAGGAAGTATTTTGTCTTCCGGTATCTCTACAATTTTAATGTCATACTTATAAATCTTCTCTAAGATTTCTTCTCCGCGCATAGGTTGTCCAATTGCGATTCCTTCTGCAAGAGTAGGAGTAGGATTTACTTTTGCAGGTAGTTTGAGTCCAAGTTCCTTTGCTTTTGCAAATGGGGCGCAATTAGAACTCTGAATTGCTACTATATTTGGCATACGGGCTATGCATTTGCTCTTGAGAAGATGCTCAAGTCCAAAGATGATACCTAGGAAGAGTGTTCCGTTTCCAAGAGGAACAAAAATATTTTCAGGAATTCTGTGAAGCTGTTCATAAACTTCATAGATGTATGTTTTTGTTCCCTCATAGAAGAAAGGATTATAAACATGGTTTGCATAGTATTTACCTTCTGATGATACTTTTGCTCTGCAAACATCTGCACAGTGGTCTCTGGAACCTGAAACTACATTTACTTTAGCCCCATGTGCTTTAATCATATCTATCTTCTTTGGAGATGTGCCTTCAGGAACAAAAATTTCACATTCTATACCGGTACGTCCGCAATATGCAGCAACGCTGTTTCCTGCATTTCCGCTTGAGTCCTGGACTACAGATTTTACTCCAATTGCCTTGCAATGAGATATAAGTACAGCGGCTCCACGGTCTTTGAAAGATAGGGTAGGCATAAAATAATCCATTTTAAGCAGGAGGTCTTCATCATATCTGATAATAGGAGTCATTCCTTCTCCAAGGGAAACAGATTTCCAGGTATCATCTTCCAGAGGAATGAAAGCTTTATATCTGAACATACTCCATTCATCTTTATCTATTAACTTCTCATCAAAATCCGGTAATGTGGAATTTAACTTCCAAAGTCCTCCGCAATCGCATTTTGGTTTAGTTGTTGTAGTTGATTCAACTTTTCCGCATTTTGAACAAACAAATTCTGCTTTCATATAAGACCTCTTATCAGAACTTAAATGTATGGATATGTTTATTTTATAGCATTTCAAAGCAGTATAGAACAGGGGTTTGCAGTCTTTTTTATTGAACCTTATTTGTGATAGTATCTCTTTAATGAAGGCATAGTATGGATAAAAAGAATTTTCTTAGCCGTAGAGTTTTAATGACTACTTTTGGAACGTTACTTGCTGGTTTTAGCGTTGGATTATTTAAAAATTCTGCATTTGGCGTTGATCCGTTTCAGAGTTTGTGTTTGGGAATATACTCAAATTTTACAATTGACTATGGAACTTATTATATATTTCTTAACTTAGTTCTGCTTGTTGCAATGTTTTTTTGTTACAGAAAATCAGTTGGAATTTATACATTTGTGAACATGTTTCTCTTAGGATACATGATTGATTTCATTGATAAGACCATAAGAAATCTTATTCCGTCTCCAGGTATTGGTGTGAGAATAGTTTTTCTATTTGGAGGAATAACTGTTCTGTCATTGGGAGCTGCTTTTATTTTTTCTTCTGATTTAGGACTTTCTACTTACGATTGGGTTGCAGAATTCATCTCTGAAAAGATTAAGAAAATTCCGTTTAAATATGCCAGAATTTTTACAGACTTAGTATGTTGCGGTCTTGGTCTTTTATTTGGAGTTGCCCCTGGAATTGCAACTTTGTTTACGGCTTTTTGCATGGGACCTGAAATATCTTTTTTCAGACTCCATTTGACAGATAAAATGATACCGGAGGATAAATGAAACTTATCAATTTTGGTTCAATGAACATAGACAAGGTTTATACTGTAGAGAATTCTGTAAAAGACGGTGAGACTATCTCTGCTCTGGATTACAAAATATTTACCGGAGGAAAAGGGTTGAACCAATCTGCAGCAGCTTCCAAAGCGGGAATGAGAGTTCTTCATGCAGGGGCTTTGGGAACTGACGGAACATTTCTCAGCAATTTTCTGACCTCTGTTGGTGTTGATGTTTCATGTATCTGCAAAACAGAGACAGAAACAGGCCATGCCGTTATTCAAGTCAACGCCTTGGGACAGAATGCAATTCTTGTTTATGGCGGTGCAAACCGTGAGCTTTCATGTTCTTATATAGACAACATCATTGAGAATGCAGACAAAGATGATATTGTTCTTCTCCAGAACGAGACAAACAATGTTGATTATATTATAAGAAAAGCGCATGAAAAAGGTCTCAAAACAGCTTGGAATCCTTCTCCTTTTCCACATGATATAGAGACAATACCTTCAGAGCTTGTAGATATCTTTTTTGTTAATGAGATAGAAGGGGCTCTGTTGGCAGAAACAGAATCAGATGATTATTCAGTTATCCTTAAAGCTCTTGAAAAAAGATTTGAAGGAAAGACAATAGTTTTGACTTTAGGGGCAAACGGAGTTTTGTGTTGTTGCAATGGGATAGAGTATTCACATAAAGCTTTTAAAGTTAAGGCTGTAGATACTACTGCTGCCGGAGATACTTTTACCGGTTATTTTCTGAGTTGTATGTCTCAAGGACTGGAAATTAACGTATGTCTAGAGAGAGCCTGTGCAGCTTCTGCAATAGCTGTTTCCAGAAAGGGAGCCGCTCCTTCTATTCCTTCTGCAAATGAGGTATCGGGTTTTCTTGAACAAATTCATTGTAACAACGGGTACACAATGAAATCATAGTCATTGTATTCTTACGGTTAAGGGTGTATGCTCAGCATAATGGTATATTTCATAAAAGAGGACAAAAATGAAAACATTTTCTAAAGACCAGTTACTGGTAAAAGTTTTTCCAACCAGAAAGGAAATGGGAGAAGTCGCAGCTAAGGATTTTGCAAATTGTGTAAAGGAACTCCTTAAAACAAAAGATTCTATAAGAGTCATATTTGCAGCAGCTCCATCACAGAATGACTTCCTTGAGGCAGCAGTTGTAGATAAGAGTATTGATTTTTCAAGAATTGATGCTTTTCATATGGATGAGTATGTTGGTCTTGATCCGGAAGCTCCACAGGCATTTGGAAGATTCCTCAGAGACAGAATTTTCTCATTAAGAGATTTTAAGTCTGTTACTTATCTTGCACCTATAGATCCAAAAGATCCTAAGAAAACATGTGATGAGTATACAAAGAAACTTGCAGAAGCTCCTGTTGATATTGTTTGTATGGGTATTGGAGAGAACGGGCATATTGCTTTCAATGATCCTGCATTTGCCAAATTTGATGACCCTGAAGATGTAAAAGTTGTTGATCTTGATGATATCTGTAGAATGCAGCAGGTTCATGACGGTTGTTTTAAAACATTTGATGATGTTCCAAAGCAGGCACTTACACTTACTGTATCAATGCTGATGAAAGCAAAATATCATTTCTGCATGGTTCCTGCACCTACAAAGGCAAAGGCCGCTGCAAGAATGCTTAACGGAGAAATCTCAGAGGAATGTCCTTGTACAATTCTCAGAACTCAACCGGGTTCAATTCTTTATCTTGACGGAGACAGTAGCGCTTTACTTTAAGCGGTTTTTCTGAAGTCTATTGAAAAGCTGTATCAGAAGTCATTTCCAGACTGATTGATACAGCTTATTTTTTGTATAACCGGTTTTGGGAATTTTTATACATTGTAATTTGTTGAATCATTGACAAAATATCTGCGAAATACACTTTTGCTTTCAAATACTTACATTAAAAAGTGTGTAGAATTATACATAAAACAATGTAAGACATACATTGTTTTATACAAACTTCGGATGTATCCTTAAAGAATAGGAGTTTAGAGGCTTATTATGAGAACATTAATAAAAAACGCAAAAATAGTTGATCAAGGTCTTATTTCAGAAGGCTCAATTTTAATAGAGAACGGAAAAGTAAATAAAGTAGGTTTCTTTGAAGAAGAAAAAGCAGACAAAGTGTTTGATGCAAACGGACTTTATGCAAGTGCAGGTTTTGTAGACAGCCATACACATGGTGCCGGTGGTTTTGATTTTATGGATGGAACTCCTGAAGCATATGTTACTGCTTGCAGAACTCATCTTACTCATGGGACCACTACAATTCTTCCTACAACACTTGCAGCTTCTACTCCTGAAATAATAAGAAGTATAAAAGCTTATCAGGAAGCAAAAGATGAAATTGCAAAAACTCAGTATGTGCCGGGACTTCATTTGGAAGGACCTTATTTTGCAATGAATCAGAAAGGTGGTCAGGATCCAAGATACATTAAAGATCCTGATGTTGAAGAATATAAAAATATTGTGGAAATTGCTAAAGGAGATATAAGACGTTGGTCAATTGCTCCGGAAAGACAAGGTGCCATGGAAATGGGAGATTACCTTGTTGCAAATGGAATAATTCCTACAATTGCCCATACAGATGCGACTTATGATGTTGTTGTTGAAGGTCTTAAGCATGGGTATCACCATGTTACTCACCTTTATTCATGCACATCTACAATTACAAGGAAGAGTGGTTTCAGAATTCTTGGTGTAACAGAAGCTGCTTACTGTTTGGATGCTCTTACCGCAGAACTTATTGCAGACGGATGTCATCTTCCTCCGGAACTAATAAAGATGATTGTAAAAAACAAAGGTGTTGATAAGCTTAGCCTCATTACAGATTCTTTAAGAGTTGCCGGACTTAACGTTAAAACCTGCAGAATAGGAAGTGGTGATGATGGTCGTGATTGTATTATTGAAGACGGTGTTGTAAAACTTCCGGACAGAAGTGCTTTTGCAGGAAGCATGGCAACTACAGACCGCCTTGTAAGAACAGTTTGGAAGAAGGCAGGAATAAGACTTGAAGATGTAATAAGAATGATGTGTGAAAACCCTGCCAAACAGATGAAATGTTCAGATAGAAAGGGAACTCTTGAAATTGGAAAAGATGGAGATGTCGTAATCTTTGATGATGATGTAAACGTCAAAGCAGTCTTTTATATGGGCGATAAGGTAGTTTAATTTAAATGGCAAGAACTATAATTAAGAATGCAAAAGTAGTTACGGATTACATCAGAGAGGCTTCTATTCTAATTGAAGACGGTAAAATCGTTGCAATAGATGAGGACAGTAT
Source organism: Sphaerochaetaceae bacterium (assembly GCA_045616225.1). Taxonomy (GTDB): domain Bacteria; phylum Spirochaetota; class Spirochaetia; order Sphaerochaetales; family Sphaerochaetaceae; genus JAZLGI01. Next base: position 43,006 of record JAZLGI010000085.1, on the reverse strand, counting down.
TGCTGCAAATTGTGGAGATTCTGTAATTGACGCCAAAGGTATGTATGCCACACCGGGGTTTATAGAACTGCACAGTCATGGAGCCGGTGGAGCAGACTTCATGGACGGCACAATAGAAGCTTACAATATTGCTTGTGATACCCATCTTAAGCACGGAGTAACGACTTTACTTCCTACTACAGTTGCAGCTAGTGATGAAGAGTATCTAAATACCATAAGAGCTTTTCAAAAAGCAAAAGAAATCAGGAAGGATAAGCAAAATGTTTTGGGACTTCATTTTGAAGGGCCTTTCTTTCCAATGCAAAGAGCAGGGGGAATGGATGAACGCTATATTAAGGATCCTGATAAAAAGCTCTATGAAACTTTGATAGAAGAAGCAGATGGGGCAATCTCCAGATGGTCTGCAGCACCGGAACTTAAAGGAGCTCTTGATTTTGGAGACTGTTGCATGAAGAACGGCATAGTTGCTTCCATTGGCCATACAGATGCAACAATCAAAGATGTTATCAAGGCAAAGGAGCATGGATTTAACCATATCACGCACCTTTATTCAGATATGTCAACCATTACAAGAGAAAGCGGATTCAGAGTGTTGGGTGTTCTTGAATGTGCTTATTATATGAAAGACCTTTGGATTGAAGTTATTGCAGACGGATGCCATCTTCCTCCTGATCTTTTCAAGATGATTTATAATCTTATAGGATATGAAAGACTTCAGCTTTGTTCTGATTCAATAAGACCTGCAGGTACAGATGAAGATAAGAAAGAAGTTATTGTAGGCTCGCTTGAAAACGGCATCCTGGGAATTATTGAAGACGGTGTTGCAAAGATGCTTGACAGATCTGCATTTTTGGGAAGCATCGCCATTGGAAATGAACTTGTGAAGAGAACAATGAAAGCTGTTGAAATTGGTTTGCCGGAAGCTTGCAGAATGATGTGTGAGAATCCTGCAAAAATACTTAATCTTCAGGATAAGGGAGTCCTGAAACCGGGAAAAGATGCAGATATTGTTCTGTTGGACTCTGAAATTAATGTAAAAAATGTCTTTTACATGGGAAAGATGGTCGTATAACAGATAATACATTGAGATTAAAAAAAAGGAGATAAAAACATGGCAAAACAAGACATTATGCAGGAGTATTTTGATCAGATTGTTTCTTTTATGACAAAGATCAAAACAGAAGAGAAAGAAAGAATTCAGCAGGTTGCTGAAATTATTGCTGACCAGATTCAGAAAGATAAATTTATCTATATTTGGGGACCGGGCGGACATTCAAACATGAATGCTATGGAAATCTTTTTCAGAGCAGGCGGACTTATGCATGTAAGTGCAATTCTTGATGAAGGAACAATGATTTCAAGCGGAGCTCTCAGATCAATGGCTATTGAAAGAACACCTGGTTATGGAAGAATTGTCATTGATGATGCAAATATAGGAAAAGATGACCTTCTTATCATTGCCAACGCTTACGGTATCAATGCTGCTTGTCTTGATGCTGCATACAGAGCACATGAGCTTGGAGCAAAGACAATTGCCGTAACATCAATTGGTCATGCAGAGCATATTCCTGCAGAACATCCGGCAAGACACCCGTCAAAGGAAAATCTTTACAAGGCTTGTGATTACTACATTGACACAAAAGTTTCTGTGGGTGATGCTGTCATTAATATTCCTGGTATTGATCAGCCAATGGGTGCTATTTCAACATTCTGCAATGCTTACACACTTAACTGTCTCATGATGACAGCTGCAAGTATTCTTGGAGAACGTGGTGTAGAAGTTCCTCTCTGGAAGAGTGGAAACTGCCCGGGCGGGGATGAATGGAATAACAAGTTTATCTCAAGATTCAAGGGCAAGATTAAGCTCATGTAATGTTGGGGTGAATATATCAAAAGTACATTATTGACGGAACTTGAAAACATAAGTTCCGGAATTACTTCAGATAATATCAAAAGTATACTCAGAAATTTGGAAGACCCGGAAACTGGGTCTTCCAATTCTTCTGATTTTTTTTATCCTTTGCAAACTCATCATTCCTGGGAAGTTGCAATTCAACTTGAAGGTGAGAGTTTTATTGAATATAAATACAAAAAATTTGTCTTAAGGAAAGGTCAGGTCTTTATTATTGAACCAAACGTTCCCCATAGGCTTGGTATGAAACTTACGGGCTCAACCGGTTCAAAGATAATGTGGGTCTTGGCAACTTCAGATACAATATTTCCTTCTTTATCTACTTATCAAAACGGTAAAAGAGATAAGGAATGGGCAATTGAAATCACTGCTCCGGGTTCTTTTCTTCTTCATGAGATAGAAGAGGAGTCAAGGAACCATAGGGAGTTCAATAACGCTGCTTTAGCCAGCTATCTTTCTGCATTTCTCATGTTGGTTTTCAGAAAACTCCATTTCAAAGAAAAAGTATGGGAAAATGCTAAAAGAACAGAAATGGTCATTACTGTAAAGGATTACATTAATAAAAACATTACAAAGAGTTTAACTCTAGAAGAGCTGGCTAAACTTGTTTCTGTAAGTAAAAACTATCTTAGTACAGTTTTCAGAACAATTACAGGAGACACTATCTCACAGTATATCCTTGAAGTTAAGTCGCATATGGCAATTCCTTATCTGATAGATTCAGACAAGCCACTGTCTCAGATTGCAGAGCTTGTGGGTTTCTGTGATCAGTTTCATTTCAGCAAAGTTTTTAAAAGTGTTATAGGGATACCGCCATTTGAATACAGAAAAACTTACGGCAACAATAAAGCTAATCTTTAGTCCTCTTCTTTTCTTTTTCTTGCCGGAAATATGACGTCTGTTATTTTCTTATTTCCCAGAATTTCAACATCCTGAGCCAACACGAAATCCCAGTCAAAGACTTTATTGGATTCTATCCAGTCATATTTCTGCTTTAGAATTCTAAGCGAATTCATGTGGAAAATGTTTACTCCTGAGAATCCGGGGATGATAAAACCAAGGAAAAAAGAAAGAACAATATTCAAGACCGAATAAACAAAAACAAAAACTGTGAAGCCTATGTTTCCGTTCAATAACTGGAACCCTTTTTTAATGGTATAGAAGGAACCTTTCAAAGAAGCATCGTCGTTGCTTACATAAAAGGTCAGAGGAAAAAAGTATTGAAGGCTAAGAACAAGGATAAGATCTATCCAAACTGTACTCATAGCAAAGAAGCTTCCGAAAATACCACCAATAGATAGATAAAAAGGAATAATTAGGGCAATTGTCAGAAATATCAATGCAATACACAGAAAGAAGAAAACTCCTGCATTGAAATGTTCTTTCACAGCTTGTTTAAAAGTTAACCAGCTGTTTTTTTTATAACAGCTGGTACCGTAATTCATGCCTGACACTCCCAGTGTGTAGATACTGAATCCAAAAAAGAGAATAAGACAAATAATTATCCCAAGCCATGACATTCCATCAAAGGCCATCATTGTGAAATACAATCCCAGTATTACTATCATAAAACCAAGATTTGTAAGGATAACATTCATCAGGTTTTCAAGACCATCAAATAAACTCTTTTTCAGAAGAAACTTAATCATACAGATTCATTCCTATCTATGAATTCCTGCATTTTTGAAAGCAGTGTAGTCTCAAGTTGAGCAGTAAAACTACCTGTATGTCCCAAGAGATGTTTAAAAGCTTCTTTGACTTCATAACCACCTTCTGATACCGCAGAAGCAGAAGGCATATATCCCATAGAACCGTTACAATATCCTGCAACAAGTGCACATCCTTTCTTCCAAAGCTGTTTGATTTTTATTCCTACTTCTGTAAACAATTCGCCCGGAACACAGAATACAGCAACAGAATCATTGATAACCCAGAGAGAAAGTTGTGCATCTATAAAGTTGCCTTCTTCTTTTCTGTTTAACATTCTCTCCATCCAATCTTTGTCTGATTTTAGAGTCCAAACAGGATCTTCATGAGCACGCTCAAATTCGGAAAGCTTGGCGGCTTCTATTTCTGCAGCGGCAATTCTTTCATTCTGATGTGCTATCATATCTTTTAAAACGTCTTTGGAAGGGGCTTTTTCCATTTCCAACGGTACATACTGAGTATACATTACAGAACTTGCTTTCCCCTTTGCCTCTTTAGCAGTTTTAAGGATATTTACAATTGCTGCGGCTGTTTCTTTTCCTATCCTTTCAATGTCATTAATAGTACCATCTACAAATGTCTTCCCGTCAGAAGATACAATAGCAGGTCTTACATCACCGCATGATCCTGTTACAGCCATTGGCATACAACAGTCTCCAAATGCTTTTTTGAGATATTTATTTATTCTTCCCGGATAATCTGCAGAAATACCATAAAGGTTTACTCCCAAAGCAGTAGGGTGAACGGAACAGTTATAAATAATACTGACTGTGTTGTTTTTCAAATCTCTGAATTCAACTACCGGAACAGTCTTATCATATGGACCCGAAGGATTTGGTTTCATTGAATAAGCTCCTGTTCTTGAATCCCTGAATCTTCTGTTTATACCAAAGGCAGATTCTGTAACGCCATAGAATACTCTTACCGGAATAGGTTCTGTTTCCATTGCAGACTTGATTCCAACCGCAGTTTTTTCCACAACGTAGTTCATGTATTCTTTATTTAGAGGAATTGTACCTACATAAATTACACCGGGAGCAGTGTGAGTATGTATACTTGCAATCTGAATGTTCTGTTCAGCAATTCCACTTATTTCTGACAATCTCTTTCTGAAAACACGCAAGTAATCGTCATCAATTTCTATTAATTCAAGAGATATAAAAAGAGTATCTCCTAATTCCGAGGATAGAATCAATGCTTTTGCATATATAGGATCCAAGATAGAATCTGATTCTTTGTGGCTTCTGGCTACGTGTCCGCTGAGAAGACATGGAACGCTTGGTGTGATATCTATTTCTGCTTTTCTGAAACCTAAATACTTATTCATTTTTCCCTTCCTTGAGCAACTTTTATAACTCCTTCATAATCATTTATCATGTTCTTGATTCCATCTTTTAATTCTGTTTCCAGATTTTCAGAGAAAGGACCGGCAAACAACTGATCTTTGAATGAACATTCTACCTCATATCCACCTTCCTTAATAGCTTCTTTTGAAGGCATGTATCCCAGATTGCCGTTGCTGTAGCTTGCCAAAAGTGAAGTTTGTCCCGACCACAGCTGTTTTATGGAAATGCCTATTTGCGAGAACAATTCACCCGGAACAAAGAAAACAGCAATTTCTCCGTTTATGAACCATGCAAATAGTTTTCCATCTACAAAATCATCCAGATTTTTTCTTTTCAACAGAGTGTCTACCCAAAGTTTATCCAAGTCTATAGGCCAAAATGGGTTATCATGTGCAATTTCAAACGGAGAGAGTGTGTCATAGATTCTTTGGGCTTTTTCTCTTAATTCAGCATCTTTTGATCTTAATTCCAGCAGGTATTTTTTTGTTGGAATATTTATGAGTTTAAACGGAACTGTTACAGAAAGCATTGTACAATCTGCAAAACCTTTGACTGTCTTTGCATCTTTTAAAGCCTCAATGATAGAAGCAGCTGTTTTTTTGCCAAATCTATCAACATCGTCAGGAGTACCATCAACAAACTTTTGTTTGTCATCTGATAAAACTGCCGGTCTTACATCTCCACACGAGCCGGTAAGCGGTACAGTTACCACATCTTCTCCAAATTCTTTCCTGAGATAAAATCCTATTCTTCCCGGATAATCTGCAGAAACTGCAAAATAGCTTACCCCAATTGTTGTAGGATGAACTGCAGTGTTATAGATAATGGCTTCCAGTTTCTTTTCATCATTTCTGAAAGCTATTACAGGTAATTGTCTGTCTATACATCCTTGAAAATTTGGACGCATAATGATTTTCCCGGTTTTTTTGTCTTTGAATCTTCTGTTAACACCAAAGTCAGATATGGCAGAGCAGGTTAATACATCTACTGATTTACCTTTCTTTTTTGCTTCTGAAGCAGTTTCAAGAACTTTCTTCAACATATAATTTATGTATGAAGTGTTGTGACTTCTTTCACTGGCAAAAGGACCTGTATGTGTATGTGTGGCAGAAATAGAAACAGATTTAGGAGCTAAATTAAGCTTGTTTTCTACCTTGCGTGCAAGTTTATCGCACCAGTTGTCATAGACTTCACATAAATCAAGAGAAACTATTGCAGACTTTGAATAAGGTGCCTTGAAAAACAGAATCCTTGTAAAGAGAGGGTCAATGACATATTCAAAAGGTTTATTTCTTGCACTGTGTCCGCAAAGAAGCTGGCTTTCCTGAGGTGTGATTTCTTTCTGAGCCTTGTACAACATAAGTTTGCACTTCTTTGCAAGGGAATCATAAACAGAGATAAAAGAAAGACCTGTGTGGAAACCGGCATCAATATCCGGGTTCAGAGGTACATTCATGACAGGTTTTCCGTTTGAATCAAGCATTTGAACAGCTATCTTAATAGGAGATTGTCCCACATATTTCTTTTCAAATACCTTAAGCAGTTCAAATCCTTTTTTCATGAACCAATCTTGTTTCTTATCTGTTAAGTCAGAAACAAGGAAACATGCTCTGGCTCCTTCTGCAACCTTCCACCAAGGCATTACAGAATCTGCGGTTTTCTGTGAAACTGCATCTGTCAGAAGATAAAAACCAAATCCTTTTTTATAAGAAAGCTTAAAGTTTGATGTAATTATGGCAGAAAGTTTTGAAACGACTTCTTTCTTCCATAATCTATCTTCTTCTGAAACAAAATCCAAATCTTCCGTAAAAAGGAGTGTCTGTGCTGTCAATCCGGCAAATTCAAGTGAGTTTCCTGCAGAATTAAGAACCATACCGTCTTTTACAAGAGGTTTGTTTTTATCATCTAGTTCATAAATGAGTAAACCTTCCGGAATGTTCTTCCATTTTCCGTTACTAAAGTGATGGTCTAAAACATGATTAATGAGTTTTTTAGCTACTGAGAATGCCTGTTTTGATTTTTCATTTCTTATGATAAGATTTGCTCCGCCAAGGGCAAGCATTCTCTCTCCAAAAATTTTAGAATCATTGGAATAGATGTCTTTTACGATTTTTAAGAGCCGTTCACGTGAGCTGCGGACTTGGTTTTTTGTTCCGTGGAAGAAGTACCAATCGTAAAGCCCTCTGGCACAGAATAAGTCTGCAAGTGAGGTTCTTGTATCTGCACAGTTTCCTTTCCCGGAAATATCCACAACAGAAGGAATATGTTCATAATCAGAAAACAGTTTTTCAATTTTTTCATTGACTATTGAACCAAGTTCAAATAAGTTTTCCAATTTTGGATTAATGTACCCGTTAAATTTCTTATACCATTCAAGATGTTCTGCCAAGCCTTCCAGTCCACGACCTTGAATTATTGTGAATACTTTGTCTGTATCAGCTTTTTCTTCGCCTGTTTGCGGATAGACTTTTGTGTTTATCCATCCGTAAGAAGGATTATTCTCAAATCTGGAAGATTCCAAATTCATAACTGTATCAATAGTTTCTTTAAGAAAATCAAGAACTTGATAATAATTTTCTGACATCATACTAACCCTTAAAAAAATCAGCAGAACACCACTGTTCTGCCGACGTGTTTGTTTTTCTTAATTATCAGCTCTTCATACCGGAAAGTGATAATGAACCCATAATCTTTCTTCTCAAAAGAAGGAAGAAGATAATAACCGGTGTAATAGAGAGAACAGAACCTGCATTCAATGGACCAAGGTCAACTGTAAACTTGTATTGGAACATACAAAGTCCAAGTTCCATTGTCCATAAAGATCTGTCACTTGTTACAATCAGAGGCCAAATAAAAGCTCCCCATGCAGCCTGGAATGCAAGTATTGCAAGAGCTCCGCAAGAACCTCCCAGAAGAGGAAGAACTACCTGACCAAAGATTCTGTATTCTCCTGCACCGTCAATTCTTGCAGCATCAAGAAGTTCATCAGGAATTGTTGCTGTAACATTCTGGCGCATGAAGAAAATACCGTAACTCATAATAAGATAAGGAGCACACAAGGCAAAGAAAGTGTTTACCTGTTTTAGCTTAATCATTGAAAGATACAGAGGAACCATGTAAACCTCAAGAGGAATCATGGATGTTGCAAGAGTAAGAAGGAAGAAGAAATCCTTCAACGGGAATTCAAACTTTGCAAAAACATAACCTGCAACAGTAGATGTTATAAGAACAGTTGCAGTACATATCAAGGACATAACCAAGCTATTGATGAAGAACTTTACAAAAGGTGCTCTTTCAAAAACCGTAACAAAGTTTTCTATGGTCCAGTGCTTTGGAATAAATCTAGGTGGATATTCAAGTACTTCTGTAGGAAGCTTAAATGCCGTTGAAAACATCCAAATAAACGGAAGAACCATGATAACGCAACCAAAAATCAAAAGTGAGTGCTTTACTATTCTAATTCCAAGTGGTGTATAGTCTCTCATTTCTTTTCCTCCTTGGTTCCTTCAATCATTGCACGCTTTTTCTTTGAAAGACCTTTATCCTTGTTAAATGAGAGTTCTACAACTGTGAGAGCCATGATAATGAAGAACATTATTACAGCTTCAGCAGAAGCATAACCGGTTCTGTAGAACCTGAATGCATTCTCATAAATATCAAAGACTATAGTTCTTACAGCATTTCCTGATGCTCCCTGACCACCACCTGTCATAACGTAGACCTGAGAGAATACATTAAAGCTGTTAATTGTAGTAATGACAATTACGTAGAGAATGATAGGTTTTAAGAGAGGCATTGTAATATGCCAGAAGTCCTGCATAGTACTGGCACCGTCAATTCTTGCAGCTTCATGGTATGTTTCAGGAATATCTCTGATTCCTACCAGGAAAATCAGCATATTATATCCTACTGTTTTCCAAACTGTCATGATGATGATTGAAGTAATAGCTGTCTCAGGTCTTACCAGCCAACCATAAGGTCCCAGATTAAACCAAGAAAGTATATAGTTCAATAATCCACCCTGACCTGGATCATATATCCATTTCCAAACTGTTGATACCGGAACCATTGGAGTGATAACCGGTAAGAAGAAGAGTGTCTCATAGAAAGCACTCATCTTATCTCTTCGCTGAAGGACAACCGCAAGAATAACAGCAAAAGCTACGCTGAATACAGTTACCCAAATAGCGAATTTAAAAGTGTTTTTAATTGCCGTAAGAAAATACGGATCTGTCATTAATTCTTTAAAATTTGCCAAACCGACAAAACTGTCTGTAGGATTAACGACTGTAGAGTTAAACAAGCAAAAATAAAAGTTTTTTGCTATAGGAATAATTCTTACAAAAGCAAATATGGCAACAACAGGAAGAATAGTGCTGTAAGCAAATATTCGTTTCTTTTGTTCCATTTCAGAAATATGTGTTTTCATAGCATTTCCCAATAAGTATCAAAAACTGTGGCAGGAATTCCTGCCACAGTTTCTTTTGAAAAACACACACTAAAGACTGTTAATTACAGTCCGTATACGTTGTTTCTCTTAAGAATAGCATCTGTTTCAGCTGCTGCATCAGCAAGAACCTTCTTCATGCCTGCTTCATTATTAAGAAGTGAGCCGTCAAGGAATGCTGCAATAATTCTTTCAGCAAGCTTTGTTTCAATTTCGTCAAAACATGCAATCTCAGGTGACATATAAGCAAGGTAGTCAGGATCTGAGAATGTGAATCCTGCAAAGCCTGGGTTTGCATCTGTTACAGGTTTGTAGTCAACATCCTGTCTGAGAGGAATCCAACCTACTTCCTTGAGGAGCCATGGCTGATTTTCTGCAGATACACACTCGAGGACATATTCCCATGCAAGGTCTTTGTCTTTGCAATCATCAGATACGAAGAGATACTCTGGGAGATACATTGTTCCCCACTTTACGTCTGCCGGCATTGGAGCTGTACCATAGTTGAGATCCGGAACTTTCTTTGCAATATCTGCTACGACGTCTGATTCTCTGAAGTACATAGCTGCATAACCAAGCTCAAATCCGCTTGTATCACCCTGAATCTGGTGGTCACAGAAGTGATCTTTGTAAACTCCGTCAATGTACCACTTAAGAGCCTTGTATCCGCCTTCGTTGTTGTAACCTGCGTGGTATGTTCCTGGAGTCTTGCCTTCTTCAATGATTGATGCTCCCATTGGATAGAGGAAGAACCAGAACTTTTCTGCTGTTCCGGAACCCTGTCCTGAAAGTCTCAAGCTGAAACCGGCACGTGTGATGTTACCTTTGTCATCATACTTTGTGAGCTTCTTTGCATATTCATAGAGTTCGTCAAATGTTTTTGGTGGCTCTGTAATTCCTGCTTCTGCAAAGTAGTCTTTGTTGTAGTAAAGGGCTTTCTTTCCTGCAAAGAACGGAACGCCGTATCTCTTTCCGTTTACTTTGAGAACGTTGAGAATGTCAGAAGCATATCTGCCGTTTGCATCCATGAAGTCAACAACTTTCTTTGGAGCTTCAGGTACAAGACCTGCGTCAATGAAAGTTCTCATGATACTTGGACTCATATCAAATACATCGGCACATGCATGTGCAGGAATTGATGCATTGAGTTTCTGCTCAAATTCTCTGAGAGAGTAAGTAACAACTTCAACTTCTACATTTGGATGTTTCTCCTGGAAAGTCTTTGCAGCCTGTTTGTAAAGAGCTTCCATTTCCGGATAACCTGACCAAACTGTCAGTTTCTTTGCCTGTTCTTCACTTGCCTGAGCAAAAGTCATAGAAACAGCAAGGACAAGAACCAACAGGATAACTGTTAATTTTTTCATAAATTCTCCTCCTATTTGGATACTAATATATTAATTTTAAAGCAAAAAATTCATATTTCAAGCATTTTTTTGGGTTTTGCAATAAGAAAAAGCCCCAAACAGGTGAAAGCTGCATTTAATACTTCATAAATGAGAAAAGTGTTGGAAAAGGCTACATTCATAGTCTTATAAATTACAAATACATCAATGAGAATTCCGCTTAATGATTGTAAACCTGTGGAACAGAGGTTGTTGATACAATTCATTATTCCCATAATCATGGCATTATGAGTTGCATCTGAATTTTCTCTAATAAGTGCTCCAATTTGAATACACAAGGCTCCAAGCATATATCCATATACACCGTCTGCCAAAAGTGATACAAACAACATTAAAACAGAATCTGCGATGTTCTTTACGACTGTAAGAAGCAAGTAGGCAGTTACTTCCATAATTGCCAGATTTATTATGTACCTCATTCTTGAGATATTCTTGTTTTTAAGATTGTCTCCTAAAAGGCATCCCAGAATAACGCCAATTCCAATAAGAGTTCCTGAGTATGAAGCAAAATCAGACCTTACAGAGAATGCACAGGACGTCCATTTTACACACCAGAGACTCTGATATACTCCAAGCATAGAGTTTGAAATTATCCATAAAACAAAACAACCCCATATGATTCTGCTTTTGACTATGAATTTGGATACATCCCCAATTTCTTTCCAAAGGCCTGTTTCTTTTGAAACATTTTGTTTGCCGTTGATTCTTGCAAGGATAAAAGTCATAACAGCACAGCAAAGTAACAATTCTGCAAAGAAAATAAACAGACTTCTTATTCCAAAGCTGTTAATAGCCATTTGTAAAGGGGCAGATGAGAAAATGGCTCCTGCGTTACTCACAACAAATGCAATTCCCATCCATTTGGCATATTCCTTACCTTCAAAATTTGCCTGAATCACAGAAAGAACAGTAACAAAAGTAGGCCCTACTCCCAAGCCAAGGAGAATTCTTCCAAACATTATATGAAGCGGGGTAGAAGCTGTTGCAAAAAGAAATGAACCTGCTGCAGATATTGCAAAACAGAAATACAAAACCGTCATAGCTCCAAAGCGCAGGCAAAGAGCTCCTCCTACAACCTGAATAAGTGCGTATGTGATATAGAAGGCACTTGAAACAAAACCTACTGTTGTAGCAGACAATTGCAGTTTTTCTTGTAAAACCGGCATTGCAACAACAGCTGACAGTCTCAAAAGACCCGTCATAAAGTAAGAAAACAAGGCTAAAATCAATGGGAGAATAACCGTTATACTCTTTTTTTCGGGAAACTTATTCATAAAAACCTCAGTTCAATTGTTTTTCTTATTATAGTATTCTACCAGAGGACAAAGAAGCATTGCCGTAATACCTGCAGTGAAACCTCCGTTGTAAAGGACAAGGCCACAGTGAATAGAAGAAGTGCTTGTACACATTACAGCACACATAAAACCGGCTATGATTCCTGTTTTCCTTCCGAACTTTCCGGCAAACGGACACAAACCTGTTGCAAAAGCCACGGCATTGATATACTCCTGAGACGACAGATTCCAGCATTTTTCCAAGCCCGAAGCAAAACAAATCCCCAGTGTAAAAATTTCAAAAATCACAAAACCTGCAAGAATTGGCCAAACATTTTTAGGATGTTGCCCTGCTGCAGCAAATGACATAGCTGCCAAAGTAACACCACAGGTAGCACCTGTCCAACCGACTCCGTCAAGACAGCAAGTAACAAGATTAAAGTAAAACGTCATCATAAGACCGTAGAATCCAAGATTCATCCAAGTGAATGAAGAACCGTATTTCTCTATGAATTCTACTTTGTAACCACTGTCATTGAGCAGTTTTCCATAGCCTTTGAAACTCTTATTGTTCTGCAAAAAACCTATGATAATGCAGATGGCAAACATAGAAACAAAGAAACAATTGCAAAAGGCAATGTAATTTGGTTTGAACATATTTTTTGTAACGGAGACAAACGGTTCTTTACCCATGCTTTTATACATGAAAGAAGAAATAAGAAGTCCAAGTAAGCCAAAAGCAAGACCTCCGTTGTATAGGTCATAGTCTTTGTGAAGAGCTTTTGCACCAATAAGCATTGGCGGAATCACAAAACCAAGGAAGATTCCCAAAAGAAGAGCAAAGAAAAGTCCAATGAGATTTATAGAAAAACTGCCGATTGTTACTTCAAAAACTAGCAGAGTATGATATCTGAAACAAAGCTCACCTATAAATGGTCCAAAAGCTGTAGAAAGCATTGCTTTATCTATATTATCTTTAAACTTCTTACCGGTTGCTTTGCAGAAAACGAGTATTCCAATAACCGGAATCATCATGTTAAAGAAATTCAAACCGTAAAAACAATGTGCAACTACCAGAAAATAACCGGCAAACTCTGTTTCTGTATGCTGATTATCATCCAAAATGAAAAGAATAAAAGTCCAGAACAATCCGCAGATTGCAGTATTCAGGAATGCAGAGGATAGAGACCCTAAGACAAAATAATCTGTTACAAGAGGTGAGGGAGAAGATAAGATTGTGACAAGTTCTGAGAAAACAGAATAATCATGTTCTATTAAACATGCTATCAGAGAAGTTGTTAAAAACCCCAGGGAAAACAACAAGGCTACATGTTTTACAGTTTTGCTTTTGTCACAGGGAGAATTCATTTTTTACGAATCTGCCTTTTTCTTTTTCTGTAAAAGCTTGTGAAACTCTGCAGCATTACCCGGAGTCAGACGGTAGTAGGTAGAGAAGTCTTCTTTTTTCATTTCATAAGTAGCCTTGGTAACCGGAATGAAAAAAATAGTTTCAGAATTTTGATTTCTTCTTGGTGCAACCTCAGAAAGGCATTCCCATGCGGCTACAAAGCGGGCATTTGTTTCTGAGAACTTTGCAAATGATTCTTTTTTCTTTTTTGAGGACTTGAGAAATTTAAAGAATTTTACTCCAAAGAAAACAATACAAAGAACACCGGCAACAGTAGCATTATCATTTTTTCCGAGATTTGCAATTACAAGACCTGTTCCAACAATAAGAAAAATAAGAGCTACTTTAAATTTATCTGTGAATTCTTTCCAAGGGTGGGCAATGGCGTCCAGTTTGGAATCAATGCAGGAATCACAGATTCTGTATTGTTCAAAACCGCAAAGCTCCTGTTCTGTTGCAAGCTGTTTTCCAATTCTTCCCATTGGATTTTTTACTTTTCTGGATAAGACCTTCATGACCTCAAAAGTCATTCCATCTGAAGTTTCTGTTTTACATTTAAGGCAGTTCATCTTCCTTCCTTATTTATTGATATCCAGTATTACACCTTCTTTTGAGAGTTCGTTTCTCAATTCACTGATATCAATATCACGGACATTCAGATTCCTGTCAATACACATAGATAAAGCAGTTCCTGCCACATGACCTGTCAAAGCAGCTTGAGGAATGCATCTTATGATTTCCCAAGCTTCTCCTTCTGTGGCAATGCATCTTCCTGCACAAAGAACATTTTTTAACTCTTTTGTGTACAGCGTTCTGTAAGGAATTTCATAAACAGGCCCCGGTTTTCTCCAGTCTCCGGTACCGCCTATATTGTCTTCAAAATGCTTTCCTGCATCTGCGTCAGATAACAGATAGGCACCGTTAATTCTTCTTGAAGTTCTGATTTGTGCCATTCCCGGCAATGAAGCAGGAACTAATTCTGAATTTGCTTTCATGTTATCCAGGATTCTTTTATGACCGTCTATAATATACTTGTTGACATTTTCTCCGCTGTCACCGTAATACGGATTTTCGTAAGTTTGAGAAGAAGCTTTGACATCTATGCTTCCAAGACTTACCAGCTTTATTCCAGGTGCATCTTTGCCACCGCGTTTCTGATAGAACCTGTCAGGAGCAGAAGATGTGCAGTAATTCCAAAAAGCAAGGTTGTTTTTTCCTGCAGTTACAGGAACACCTGCACGGCAGAAGAGATCTGCATCTCCTGAAGCATCTACAACGGCATTACATTCAATTTTGGATCTACCTGATTTGTTTTCTGCAAAAACCGCACTGCATAAACCGTCCTTTATTTCAGACCCTACAAAGAGAGTGTCATAGAGGATTTCTACACCTTCAGAAAGAAGAAGTTCCTCAAGTGCAAGAGAAAAAGCAGGCCCGTTGTATTTGCATTCATAACGCTTTCCTTCTTCTTTCCATTTTGTAAAATCATTTCCAAAGTAAGCATATTTTGCAGAAAGTTTTAACAATTCTTCACTTATTCCGCCAATTACCTGTCTGCCGTATCCGTCATCAAGAGGAAGATAAATTACAATATGACCTGTAGTGGCAAGTCCCCCAAGGACTGTGAGTTTTTCCAAGAGAAGAACAGACTTTTTGTTTCTTCTTGCAGCAAGAGCAGCACTGCATCCTGCTACACCTCCACCTATTACGATAACATCATACTTTTTGCTCATCAGCTTTTTCCTCTGAATTTTTTAATTTAATTAAAGGTTTTTTCCAAATACCCAGGAAATATAAAGTCCAAGCAGGAATTATTGCACCCCAGACTGCAACTGCAGCTCCAAATGATATTCCGCCAAATCCCATTCCAAGTTTTCTTGAGAAAAGAATTGCCAAAGGAGTTCTGAATACAACAGAAGCAAGAATTCCGTTTATAGAAGGGACAATTGTGTATCCACAGGCACTGAATAAAGCATGAACAGACCATGTAAACGGCATGAAAATATATTCCCAACTATATCCTCTGAGGAATTCTACGCCAACTTCAATTACTTCCGGGTTGCTTGTGAAAATCTGTAGCACTGCTTCAGGGAAAATCTGACAAACGGCAAACAATGCAGTTCCTGTTATGAGACATAACAAAAGACCGTTGAACATTGTTTTCTTTGCTCTTTCAAGATTGTTTTTCCCAACACACTGTGCTGCAATAACAGAAATACCCGTGTTGAATGCACCAAACGGTATGGTTGCGAATGTATTGACCTTTGCAACAATTCCTGCGGCAGAACCATGTGCAATTCCGTAAGGATTGGCAAGGCCGCTTATGGCTGTGAAAGAGATGTAAACAAGAAGTCTCTGAATTGAATAGGGAAGTCCCAGTTTAATGATAAGAGATGCCTTGTCTTTGTAAAGTTTAAAGCTATTTAACTTAAATTCAAAAGAGAAATTTCCTTTGTTCAAGAAGATAATGGAAATGATAACACTTAAGAATTGAGCAAAGACTGTTGCATAGGCTGCTCCTTTTGCTCCCATATCAAGACCTGCTACAAGAATCAAATCAAGGATTACGTTTACAGTGCATGAGATTCCAACAAAAAACAGAGGGTGTTTTGAATCTCCAAGAGCCTGAAGAACAGCAGCAATGCAGTTGTACATGAATATGAAAACTATTCCGAATTCACATATTCTCATGTATGAAACAAAGCCGTCTATTGCCTTAGAATCAATTGCAAGAACAGATGCAATTGCTCTGTTTGAAAACTGCATTCCAACCATTAAGATTGCAGCAATGAGAATAAACAAAGTAAAGACTGTGGATACAGTCTCGTCTTTGTCTTTTGTTTTTCCGGCTCCCAGATACTGTCCTATAAGTATGCAGGCTCCTGTACTTATTCCTGAAATTCCCTGAGTAATTATGTTCATTACCTGAGAACCTTGAGTTACTCCAATGATTTCAGAAAGAGATGCAAATTGTCCTACTATTATTGCATCTGCACTGCCATACAGAGCTTGAAGCAGTGCAGATAAGAACACAGGTGTGGCAAAACTCAGAAGGTTTCTGGAAATACTGCCCTGAGTTAAATCTCTGTTTATTTGTGCCATTTTTAAGCTTTTGGCCCCCAACTGCAGAAAACCTTCATAGGCTGTTCTGCTTTAATGACGAAATCTTCAGATGATGCCGGAACAAAGAACTGATCTCCTGCATTTACTTCTGTGCAAAGACCATCTCCGGAGATTTGTCCTTTCCCTTCAAGAATGTACATTCCAAAGAATACACCGGATTTTCTGAAAGTGTATGACTTGTTTATTTCACAGAGTTCCATCTTAAAACAATCTGTACTGTCATAACCTATGATTTCCTTTCTCACAGCATCCTTAGTTTCTTCCAATATCCTTGCAGGTATCTTCCAGTTATCAAATGCCTGTTGTTGAGAATATCCTGTGAAATCAAAACATTCAAACATTTTCTCAAATCCAAGTCCCTGGTGGCACTGCATGTCTGAAATCTTCAGTCCTTTTGGAGTTACTCTTTCTATTCTTATTGTATAATCTGTAGGTTCCTGTATTTCTACCAAAAGACAGCCGGTTCCTATTGCATGAGGAACTCCGCCTTTGATAAGGAAAGTATCACCCGGTTTTACATCAAAGTGATGAAGCATTCCAAGCATTGCAGGAATGTCCTGCTTGTTGAAAGCATCTATCCATTCCTGCTCTTTTATGCCTTCTTTGAATCCAAAGTAGAGGTTTGGTTTCTCTCCGTCTATTGTTCTTCCGCCAAGAATGTACCAACATTCTGTTTTTCCGAACTTGGAGTTAAAAAGCTCCATTGCTTTTTGCTTGTTTGGATGGCACTGAACCGTTAAACGTTCTGCAGCATCAATTACCTTAACAAGAACACCTGTAGTTTTACCCCACTTATCAACATGGGCTTTGCCCAAAGCCTCAAGAGGATACCTCTCTATATAATCTTTAAGAGATAAGTCAGAACCTTCAAGAAAGCATATTCCTTCTACAATGTCTTCACGCCCAGGATTTCTGGCTGCTACTGTTGACATTATCCATTCTTCCGGAAACTGTGTGTCCTTACTGTTATCTATTCCGTGTATCTTGTCTATTTGGCTTCCGCCCGTGTATGTTCTCCATGCACGGGATGCCGTAAGTTTAATTGGTGCCGTGTGTTTCATAAATCTCAGTTCTTTCTTTCGCCTGTTTTTGAATCAAATTCAACGTGTTTTCCTGTAGGAATATGAGATGAATCAAGTCTCTTGAGTGCAAGGTCATTATCTGGGTAGAAGTCTATCCAAAGATAGTGGCAATGCTCGTTTTCTTTGATGTCTACTCCATGACATGAGCCAAGCGGAATATACATAAGTTCACAACCGTCCATATGATACGGAAGGTAATCAATAAGAACATCCATCTGGTTTTCTGGGAAACTGAAGAAGAACTGGTCAAGCATTGGATGGTCATGGCTCTTGACGGCGTCAATACCGTATGTTTCTACAGAACCAAAGGCAAATCTTGGAATTCTTCTCTGGTCAATTACAGACCTTGAGATTGTTTTTTCGCTCTTGTTCTTATCTCTGTACTGTTTTGAGTTGCGGTAAATCTGAATAACAGGGAACTGTGTTTTGTATTCTGCTGCAAGGTTGTCATCTTCCGGCAGTCTCTTGTTCCAACGGATCTCAAGAAGCTGAAGATCTGTGAGAGCAGTAATTGTTACACTCTTTTCTGGACTTGGAATAAAGGCAACTCTTTCGTGGAAAATGTATTCGTTTCCGTCTGTCTCAAATTTTGCATCTCCTACGACAGTCTGAAGAATATGATGAAAGCTACCCGGTTCAAGTGTAAGGCTGCTTCCTTTAAGAATTGTATGCTGCCATGGGGTTGCTCCCGGAATACAGTTTTCAAGCATTGAAATGCTCTTGTTTTCTTTAAAACTTAAATCAATTTTTACCTGTGGTACTACTCTTGCCATATTTCTCTCCTTATTTTTCGCAAGCATCACCGTTTACGGATTTTACTCTTTCTACAACAAGTTCACGGAATTTTTCTGACAACATTGCGAAGAATGCTGTGAATCCTGTTACTCTAACAACAAGATCCGGGAATTTTAGAGGGTCTTTGTGAGCTTCAAGAATCTTCTTTGCATCTATAATATTAATATTAAGAAGTGTATTTCCGCTGTTGATGATTCCCTTTACCATAGCACACATTTTGTCTACGCCTTCCGGATCATTCATAATCTGAGGGTCTACTTCCAACTGAACAGGTGCTGTATTCCCGTAGTAAGGCTGAACAGAAGCAATGGAGTTACACATACTTGTAACTGCACCGTCTTTTCTAAAGCCGCTGTTTGGGTTTGCTCCGTGGTTAATAGGTTCTCCGCATTTTCTTCCGTTTGGAGTTGCTTTGAGAATGGATCCCAGAAGAATTGTATTTGACCAGCTGAAGAATCCAGGAATAAAGTTCACGTGTTTTGGGTTGTCTTTGTGGCGTTCTACCTGATTTCTGACATCTTTTGTCCACTCATCTTTAATCATTACTGCCCACTTGTCTCCAAGAGTTTCACCTCCGCCGTAGCGTTCTGAGTGAAGCATCATCTGACGCACATATTCACCGTCTTTATCTTCATAGTTGGCATTGATATGATTCTGAAGTTCCTTGTAGGACATTCTCTTTTCGTTATCAAGTCTCTGTTCCAGTGCTGCAAAACTGTCAGCTGCAACTGCCAGACCTGCTGCATCCATACACATATTGTAGTAGTTTGCACCACCGTCTGTGATGTTTACACCTTTCTCAATAAGACCATGCTGGAAGAGGTTTAAGATAAGCTCCGGCTGGCTCTTTGTCTGATAGGTGAGGTGATGGATAATGCCGTCTCCTGTAGCATCTGTGGCAATCTTGAGGTGTTTTTTGTAGTAATCCCACAAAATCTTTGTGTTTGGATTAGCTTCGTGTTCCATCATGTCTTCAAATGCAACTTGGAAGACCATTGCAATGTTTACTTTTACTGTATCGTTCATGGTGTATTCCATGCCCGGCATACACATCCAGTGACATCCTGCTGCAACACGCTTTCTTGCCAGTTCTTTTGGATAACCGCATCTCATGAAACCTTCCATAAGTGCTTTATCTCCTGAATATCTTGGCCATCCCTGTTTGTGCTTGAACAAAAGCTCAATGGACTTTTTGAAGAATACAGGATCAAGTTTGTCATGAACTCTTATGGTGAGGTTAATTGCAACATTTATTTTATCTGCTGCATCCAGAGCAAGGTATGAAAGGTGACAAGTTGTATCGTTGTCATTTTCATCCGGTCCTGAAAGCTGCCAGTAGCGGCTGTCCTGAAGGAACATACATGCAAGATAGAATACAGCTTCTTCATCTGTAAGAATTCCTGCTTTAATGTCTCTTTCGTAGAAAGGATTGAACAAATCTTCAAGCTGTCCGCCGGAAGAACCGCGGTTGTATGTTCTTGAAATCATACTGAACCAGTTTGCCCACTGAATTGCCTCACGGAATGTTTTAGGAGGCTCGCTGCATATTCTGTGGTCAATGTCTGCCATTTCCTTGAGGTTTGCAGACAGTTGTTTATTCTTTTCCTTTTTGGAAATTTCCTCTATCTCATCTCCGGCACGTCTGATAAAACCAATGATTGATTCTACTACTGCAATTTCTGCATCATAGAATTCATAGTGTGTTTCATCATTCTTTGCTCTTCCGTCTTTGAGTTGCTGAAGAATTCCGCCCCAGCCTATGTTTAATCCAATCTCAAGATCAGGAGTAAAGTGATGGCAGTTATCAATTCCTGATATTACCTGATATTTGTCAAATATAGCCTGAAGTTCAGGATATGCATAATCAGGATTCCATTTTTTTGTTTTTGGTCTCAGTCTTTCAAGGAAAAGGAAACCTTTTGCACTGAAAGCATCAAGGGCATCTACATAAATAGGGTGTTCTTTGAGAATTGCACAGTAGTTTTCCTTCCATGCCTCATATCCGTAAATTGAACCGTTTTCATGGTTTGGTTTGAGTTTGTATTCCCAATCCTGAACAATTAAACCGTAATCGTCTTCATCAGCTCCGCCGGCCTTTGCTTTTTCTTCGGTCTGGGATATTTTTCTTTCTCTGAGTAAGGCGATACGTTCGTCATAAGTGAATGTCTTGTCAGGATCAAATTCGTTGTAAAACTGGATTTTGCTCATCTTTCTTCCTCAGCTGATTTTTACTTGAATGTTAATGTCTTTGAGAGCTTCCTTAATTTCTTCAAGATGCTGTGTTGAGAACGGCTTTGTATCTGCAAAATCATCCTGAGCATTGAGTGCTTCTCTCTTTGAGCTTCCCAGCGGGTTGTAGTTAAGAAGTTCGTAGTACATTATGTTGTTCATCTTTGACATGTACTCTGCAATTGGTTTGATGTTTTCAATAGAGTCTGTTACTCCCGGAATGAGCGGAGTACGTACAATTACAGGAATTCCAAGAAGACTGCTTCTTCCTATGTTATTGAAAATCATGCAGTTGTCTGCACCTGTGTATTTGCGGTGTTCTGTACAGATATTAAGCTTCATATCGCACATAATTAAATCCATCTTCTTAAGTGTGCTTTCTATGTGGTGCCATGGGAGGCTCATGTTTGTTTCTATGGCAATTTTGATACCTTCTTTGTGGCAGGCATCTGCAAGCTCGCTTACAAAGTCGCAATGAAGAGTTGCTTCTCCTCCTGAAACGGTTACACCACCGTTTGACTCTTCGTAGTACTTTTTGTCCTGTACGATTTCTTTCATTACTTCTTCAACTGTCATTGGCTTTGAAGACATTACAAGAGCATCTGACATACAGACTTCTGCACACTTTCCGCAACTTACGCAAAGGTCTCTGTCTATATAGTGTGTCTTTGTGTTTGGGTCAAGCTTATGAGCTTTTTTTGGGCAGACTTCAAAACACTTTCCGCAGCCTATGCATTTGTTTGGATACTGCATGAGAACAGGATGACCGGAAATGGTCTCCGGATTATGGCACCAAGTGCAATGCATGTTACATCCCTGAAGAAATACTGTTGTTCTGATTCCAGGACCGTCATTAAGTGAAAAACGCTGGATATTTGTTACGTTAGCTGTTGTCATATACATCTCCGTTAATTGAATTCTATCTTTATAAGTAATGATATTGCCTGAAATCTTCTGCTCTCAATACAAAAAGGAATGTAAAAAAGAACATGGTTTTTTGACTTGTTGTGTACTAGGATGTATAATTTCATAAAACAGGACGGAGGATTGCTATGTCTGAAAGTTCAGAAGATAAGATTATTTACACCATTATGGAACCAAACTTCATTACTCCTGTTTGGTTTTCAAACAGTATGAAGGGTCTTGAAGATGTCGCTTGCAGACATAAACATGTTGTAAAAAAAATCCAGAGCCTTGATGAAATAGCCAAAGGGTTTGCAAAATCAATAGTAATTGTAGGTACTACAAGGACTTGGCTTAGAGAAACCATAGATTTGGCAAGACAAAGAAGTTTAAGACCAATCCTAATTGGAGGTGTCCCGGGCAGTTACGGTGAGGATGTTTCCGGAACAATGTACGGCAGCAAATCCACCATTGAGGAAATGGTAAGATATTTCCATTACTACAACAGAAACAGAATTGCACTTATAGATATTAACCTCAATAGCAGTAACGACATGACAAAGTACGAGACCTTTCTGAGTACTGCAAAAAGTCTCTCCATGAACATAAGTTATTCTGATGTATATTTCAGAAACGAAGAGTCTAAGAACCCTACGGAAATTTTCCTGGCAAATATAAGAAACTATGACGGAGTAATCTGTTCAAACGACTATTCTGCCGGGTTTATTCTTACATATTGCAAAGAACACGGCGTGCGGGTTCCTGAAGATTTGTTTGTGGCAGGTTTGGGAGACATTGTTCTTTGCAGATATACCCAACCGTCACTAACATCTGCAACAAGGTCTTATTACGAGGCAGGAATTCAGGTTTTTCAGATATGGAGGACAATAAATCAGAACCCTGCGGTAGAATCTATAATTACCACAATGCAGAGCTATCTCAAGCCAAGGGGAAGCACTGCCAACTTACCTGTAGTCAAAGAAATCTTTGAGTCCGATATAAAACAAAATCAAATGCCAAACTACAAGCCAATTGCCTTTAACGGCTCAAATGCAATCAGGTGTTTGGAAGAGTGTCTAAGCCGTTGTGATGACATGGATATGAAGATAATAAAGGGCGTCTTAAACGGTGACAGCAATGAAGCCATGTCTGAGAAAGTGTTCTGTTCAACCGGAACCATCAACTATAGGTTAAAGAATTTATACAAGAATGCAGGAGTCTCAACAAAGACAGAATTTGCTGACCTTATAAGGAAATATCTGCATGCAGAAGCTCTCATAGAGGACTCTGAAAGTATAAAAATTTCCGACTAAAAAACTCAAAAATTTGTATTTTTTAAAGAAATAACCTCTGTTAGCATTTTATTAGTACATAAACTCGCACGGAGGATTTTATGAAAAAGTCTATTATTATCTTGTTGGTTGCTCTCCTTGCTTGTACAGCAGTATTTGCTCAGGCATCAGCAGAAGCTCCAAAGTCAGATGTCAGAACACAGAAACTTGTTCTTACATTCCCAGAAATCAACGCAGAAACAGATAACGCTTGTCTCTTCCTCAAAGAGTTCGCAAAGCTCGTAAACGAGAGAACAAACGGAATGATTGAGATTAACGTTTTTGGCGGTGGACAGCTTGGAACAGAAGCAGAATGTATTGAAGGCCTTAAGCTTGGCACATACGCATTCTTCAGAATTAACCCTGCTAACCTCAAGAACAGAGGAATTGATATTCCTGAGTACACAGCTCTTGGACTTCCTTTCCTTCTTCAGAGTGTTCAGGGTGGTCTTGACTTCCTTTACAGTGATTATGGTCACAAGCTTGGCGATCAGATTCTTGAGAAGTCAGACGGAACAATCCGCTCACTTTACAACTACATCTGCACACCTGCAAGAAACATGCTCACAAAGGTTGAATGCAAGTCTCTCGGAGATTTCAAGAAACTCAAGGTCAGATCAGAAACTTCAGACATTAAGATTGATATGATTAACTGCTGGGCAAGCGCAACTCCACTTGCAATGTCAGAAATCTACACAGGTCTTTCAACAGGCGTTCTTGACGGTTGTGAAAACACATATGCCGGTATGAAGAACAACAACTGGTATGAACAGGCTAAGTATGTCTATGAAACAGAGCACGTAATTGGTTCATCAGTTATTCTTGTATCAGAACAGATATGGCAGCAGCTCTCAGAATCAGAGAGACAGATTATTTCTGATTCAATGAAAGAAGCTTGCGACTGGTTCCAGAAGAGAACAGATGAAGATCAGCAGAAGATTATTGATTTCCTTACATCAAACGGCGTAAAGATTACAAAGTGTACAGACAAGCAGGCTTGGCTTGATTCTTGTAATGCTCTTTATGCAAAATACGCAGCAGAAGTTGCTCCAGATTTCGTAAAGACAATCCAGAGCTACAAATAATTTTTGATTGCATTTGTAAATGGGAGGGGCTTTTGCCCCTCTCATTTATGTAAAATATAATCTAAGGAGAATATCCCATGATTGAAAAAATCAGAAAAGGACTGTTGGATGTTGCAAACTGGATTTGCACTGTTGCTTTAATTGTAATTATCCTTGTTCTTCTTACAGTCGTTATTGGACGTTATTTCTTTAATTTCACCCCATCTTGGGCAGAAGAAACAGCACTGTTCTGTCTTACTTGGATAGGACTCTTTTCTTCTTGTATCGCAGAATGCCATGGAACACATGTTCGTGTTTCTGTTATAGACAACGCATTCCCACCTAAAGTTTTAAGAGTATTCGGAATTATCCGTTACTTCTTGAAATTAATTTTCTTTATCCTTGTTTCTTACTATGGAATCAAGATTTTTATGACCACAAAGCAGCGCTTTGGAGCCATAGATCTTTCTTATAAATGGCAGGTTCTTCCTGCAATCTGCATGGGCGTGTTTAGCCTCGCATTCCTTTTACTTTCAACAAAGGACATATTTACAGACAAACACGAACATGACGTCGAAAAGAATTTGGAGATGTTAAAAGATGAGTAATATGACACTTGGAATTACAGTTCTCGTAGGTTCTTTTGTCATCATGCTTGCTCTTGGTGTTGAAATTTCCTACACACTTGGCCTGTCAGCAGTACTGACATGTCTTTTCATGAAAATTAACCTTCTTGTAGTATTCCAGACAATTTTCTACAAGATGTCAAACTATTCACTTCTTGCAGTTCCTTGTTTCATGCTCATGGGAGAATTCATGAGTATAGGCTCAATGGCAGACAGTATAGAAGAGCTTGCAATGGTTCTCGTAGGTTGGATGCCTGGTGGACTTGCCATGGTAAACGTTGTAGACTCAATGTTCTTTGGCGGTGTTTCAGGTTCATCTGTAGCAGACGTAAGTTCTCTTGGTCCTATCGTAATTAAGCTTATGAAGGATTCAGGATATGATGAAGACTTCTCTGTTGCCCTTACCTGTACATCTGCAATTCAGGGAATTATTATCCCGCCTAGTCACAACCTTGTTATTTATGCAGTTACAGCAGGTGGAGTTTCTGTTGCAGCTCTTTACATGGGCGGTTACCTCTCAGGTATTGTTCTTGGTCTTTGTCTAGCAGTTTATTGTTTTATAGTATCAAAGAAACGCGGTTATCCTGTAGATAAGGCATTCTCTTTCAAGAGACTTGGACATGCTCTTTGGATTTCACTTCCAACAATCATCTGTATGGTAGTTGTTGTAGGTGGAGTTCTTCTTGGATGGATGACAGCTACAGAATCAGCTGCAGCCGCAGCAGTTTTCTGCTTCATTTATACTTTCTTAATTGAGAAAAAGGGTACTGCAAAAGATTTCTTTGAAGCCTGCAGAAGAACAACAAAGACAATTGGTTCTGTTCTTATTCTTGCAGCATGTGCCACAGCTTTCAGCTGGGTAATCACATACCTTAGAATACCTCAGATTGTAACAAACGGTCTCTTTTCAATTACAAGCAATAAGTTCCTCATGCTCTTGATTATTAACCTCATTCTTCTTGTAATGGGTTGTTTCATGAACATGCTTTCTATTGTTTACATTATGGTTCCTATCCTTCTTCCTGTTGTAAAACAGCTTGGAATGCATGAAGTACAGTTTGGTATTATGATGATTCTCAACCTTGGAATTGGACTTCTCACTCCACCGGTAGGACAGGTTCTTTTTGTGGGTTGTTCTGTTGGAAACATTTCCATGGAAAAACTTACAAAAGCTCTTCTTCCTCAGATGGCATTTATGGTATTTGCCCTTTGTCTTATTACCTATGTTCCTGCAATCACAATGTGGTTGCCTAAAGTTTGCGGATACATTTGATAGGAGTTTTCTGATATGAGATACGGAATGTGTACAGACATTGCTACATCTACCCGTGACAGAGTAGAGTATGCACTTCTTGAAAGAATCAAAGAGGCAGGATTTGACTATGTGGAATTCCCTCTTATGATGATTGAAACATTGTCTGATGAAGATTTTGAGACTCTTTTAAAAGAACTTAAACGTCTTGACCTTGCATGTGATTGCAGCTGTAACTACTTCCCTGGAAGAATAAAAGTTACAGGTCCGGAGAAAGATAAGGCAACAATAGATGCTTATCTTGATAAAGCAATGGGCAGGGCAAAGAGAATGGGTGTTCAGAAAATTGTTTTTGGAAGCAACAATTCCAGAAATCTTCCTGACGGTTATCCTCTTAGAAAAGGATATGATGATTTCTGCGATACTCTTACAGAATCATGTATTCCTTATTGCAAAAAGTATGGTATTTACGTTGTACTTGAACCTCTCAGATATACAGCAACAAACATCATGATTACAGTTAAAGACGGTGAAGCTGTTGCAAAGAGAGTCAATGCAAAAGAAGTACAGCTTTTGGCAGATCTCATGCATATGATGTACAACGAGGAAAGTGCAGAAGATCTTAAGGATGTACTGCCAATTCTTCATCATGTACACGTTTGTGAAAAAGACAGAATGCTTCCGGAAGAAGGATATTCAGATTATCTTCTTTCACTTTTGAAAAAGCTCAAAGAGATTGGTTATGATGAAACAATTTCATTTGAGTCAAAAGGTGGAGTTGGACCTGACAGCCTTAAGAAAGCTCTTAAACAGTTAAAGGAAATATTTGGATAATAAGGAGATAATAAAAATGGCAGACAGAATTAAGACAGCCATTATTGGTTGCGGAAAAAACGCAAACGAACTTCATACACCTATTCTTCTCAGACATCCTGAGTTTGAGATGGTTGGAACCTACGATATCGTAGCAGACCGTGCACAGAAACTTGCAAAGGTTTTCTACCTTAACGGACACAAAAACTGTAAAGCTTATTCTTCAAGAGAAGAACTTCTTGCTTCTGATGTTGAATATGTTGTTGTTCTTACAGACAGCCACATGCATACAGAAGTTGCAGCAGCTTGTCTCAGAGCAGGAAAGAATGTTCTTATCACAAAACCTTGGGCAAAAGACTCTGCAGATGCTGCTTTCATTATTGAAGAAGCAAAGAAAGCAAAGGAAAAGTTTGGCGTTAGCTTAATGCCGTTCCTTCCTCAGAACTGGGGAACAGACTTGGATGCTGTCAGAGAGATGGTAAAGGGCGGAGAAAACGGACCTATAGGAAAGGTTTATGAAATCAGAAGAAGAGCAGGTACTTTTGGAAAGAGATACGACTGGCAGCTTTACAAGAAGTTTGCAGGCGGATACCTCAACAACTGGGGACCACACCTTTTAGGTCAGCTCATGGCTGCCATTGATGAACCAATCGTAAAGGTTTGTGCAGAAAAGAAGCAGGTTATCATGGATGGTGACTGTGAAGATACATTTGTTGCAAACATGAAATCAGAAAGCGGAATCATTCTCAATTGTGAGCATTGTATCATGGTTGATAAGCTTCCTCACTGGATTGTCCAGGGTAACAAGGGAACTGCTTTCATTACAGACGGAACAATTGATCTTCATAAGATTTCTTATCCGGGTCCTATTGATCCTACAGCTTACAGAAGCAAGACAAATGATGATAACACAACAGAGCCGCTTCCGGGACAGTACAACGGAGACCGTTATGCTATCTATACACATATTGCAGATGTTATCAGAGGCAAGTGTGAATATGCAGTTCCACTTACATTTACAAGAAACCTTACTACAGTTTGTGATGCAATTCACAAGTCTGCAGATACAGATGAAATTGTAAGAATTAGTCCTGAAGATTGGAGAAAACCTCTCTGATAGGAAATGTGTTTCTGACATTACCCGTGGCTTAGGTCGCGGGTATTTTTATAAGTTGAGGTAAAATATGAAAATAAGTTGTTTCTCTGACGAGATTGCTCCTTCTCTTGAAGAACAAATAAGAGTAATAAAAGATTTAAAGCTCAATTATCTTGAAATCAGAACTGTTGATGATATTGGAGTTCTAGATTTAAGTGAAGAAAAGCTTCTTGAAATCAGAAAAAAATGTGATGAAAACAATCTCAAAATAACGTGTGTTTCTTCTCCTATAGGAAAAGACCGGGCAGACATAGATATAAAACTTTGCGAAAAGCAAATGGAAAAAGCCTGTAAAGCTGCAGATATCTTTGGATGTGACTATATAAGGATTTTTTCTTTTTTCATCAGAGATATAGAGCCAAAGCGTGCTTTTGAGCTAAGTGTTGAAAGATTGACCCGCCTTTCTTTCATAGCCTCTAAAAACAGAAAAACACTTGTTATGGAAGGAGGAAAAGACACTGTAGGTCAAACTGCAGATGTAGCTTTAAAGTTGTTTGAAAAGGTGAACAATTCATCCTTAAGATGTGCTTTTGATATGGCGGCTTTGCTTGCTGCCGGTGATGAGCCTTTTGAACACAGCCTCCCTGTTTTGAGAAATTATATAAGCTATGTACACATCAAAGATATGAAAACAGGGGAAAGTTCAAGAGTTCCGGCAGGACAGGGAGATGCAAAAGTTAAATCAATTATCAATGCTCTGAGGGATGAAGATTTTGTATTGTCCTTAGAACCTCATCTGGCTTATGCTGGAGCTGTGAGGGGTTTTTCAGGAGAAAAAAACTTCAGAATTGCCCATGCCGCCTTAACAGGTATTTTAAAAGAACTGAATATAAACTATAGCTGAGGTAGATTGTATGAAACAAATCACATTTGGAATCGTAGGTTGCGGAATTATTTCAAGAGTGCATGCAAGAGCCATTGTAAATGCCGGTGGATTGCTAATAGGAGCATGCAGTCATTCAAAAGCAAGTGCCGAGAAATTTGCAGAAGAATTTAATTGTAAAGTTTATGACACTTATTCAGATATGATAAGTGATTCTTCAATAAATACGGTTTGTATCTGTACACCTTCCGGTAATCATTTTGAAAATGCAAAAGATGCCCTTTACAGCGGAAAGAATGTTGTTATTGAAAAACCAATGTGCATTACTCTTGAGCAGTGTGACAAATTAATTGAGATTGCAGAGGAAAAGAATCTTAAAATCTGTGTCATTTCCCAGTCAAGATTCTCAAACGCTGCACGTGATATTTACAAAACCATCCAGAGTGGAGTTTGCGGAAAACCGGTAAGCGCACAGCTTATGATGAGAATGCTCAGAACTCAGGAATACTATGATTCTGCGGGGTGGAGGGGAACATTTGAATATGACGGCGGTGGAGTACTGATGAATCAGGGAATTCACGGCATAGATCTTTTGTGCTACCTTTTTGGAAAACCAAAAGCTGTTACCGGTTTTGTTAAGACAAGACTTAGAAACATAGAAGTAGAAGATACTGCAGCAGTGGCAGTTGAATTTGAAAACGGAGCAGTTGGAGTCATAGATGCAACTACCTGTGCAAATCCTGCTTACACAAAGAAATTTATTTTTGGTTTTGAAAACGGAACAATTGTTCTTGAAAATGATGTGATAAAGGAATGGACAATTCCGGTAGAAAGACCAAAAGATACTGCTTTTTCTTTGGCTGGTGCAACCATGTCAGACAACAAGGCTGTAACAGACATCTATCATGTCAGAGAGTTTGAGAACTACATAAACGCACTTAACGGAAAAGAAGAATTAACAGTAGATGCAAGAGAAGGAAGAATGCCTGTTTCCGTTATTTTGGGTGCGTATGAATCTTCAAAGACAGGAAAGAGGGTTGTTTTATGAGATATTCACTTATAGGTTGTGGTAGAATTTCCACAAATCATATAAAGGCAGCCAAGGCAAACGGTTTGGAAATATGCTCTGTCTGTGATTTGATTCCTTCTAAAATGGAGGCGGTTCTTGCAGATAATGAGCTTAATAATGACAGTTCAATTCACAGATATACAGATTACAGACAAATGCTTGAAACGGAAAAACCGGAACTGGTAAGCATAGCTACAGAAAGCGGAAAGCATGCAGAAATTGCTCTTTACTGTATAGAACATGGTTTTAACACAATTATTGAAAAACCAATGGCAATGAGTTTAAAAGATGCAGACAGAATTATAGAAGCTGCAGATAAGGCAAAAGTTGTTGTTTCTGTTTGTCAGCAGTGTCGTTTCAATAAAGCTGTTATGGCTACCAGAAAGGCACTTGAAGAAGGAAGATTCGGCAAGCTAAGTCATGCATCCATAAATGTTTACTGGTTCAGAGATAAAGCATATTACGACCATGATGCCTGGAGAGGAACCTGGAAAGACGACGGCGGTTGTCTTATGAATCAGTGCATTCACGGTGCAGATCTTCTCAGATGGATGATGGGTACAGACATTGATTATGTTTACGGTGTTACCAGAAACCATCTTCACACATATCTTGAAACAGAGGATGTTGGAAATGCAATCGTACAGTTTTCAAACGGCACAATAGGAGTAATTGAGGGGTCAGGAAACGTGTTTAGGAAAAACATGGAAGAGACACTTCACATCTTTGGCGAAAAAGGAAAAGTCAAGCTGGGCGGAAACAGTGTGAACAACGTGGAAGTCTGGGATTTTTCAGATGAGAAACCGGAAGATGAAGAAATAAAAACCCTTACAGAACCTGCTCCAAATGTATACGGACATGGTCATATGAGACTTTTTGCAGACGTAATAGATGCAATTGAAAATCATAGAGAGCCTTATGTAAAGGCAAAAGACGGAAGAACTGCCCTGGAACTTATTCTGGCAATTTATAAAAGTCAGAAAACAGGTATGCCGGTTAAATTGCCGCTTACGGACTTTTCTACAGAAGACATGAACGGAACATTCGGTACAAAAGATTATGTTGCAGTAAAGACAACAGAAGAAACAAATTCTGATATTTTTGGCAGATAAACAGAGGGACTATATGGTTACAATTAAAAACAACAATCTCACAGCAGAGATAAACGAGACAGGAGCACAGTTGTCAAGACTTACTTCTGAAACAACAGAGTACATTTGGGACGGAAATCCGGAAATTTGGGCAAAACATGCACCTGTACTGTTTCCTTTTTCCGGACGCCTTTTAAATCAGAAATTTTCTTATAACGGAAAAGAATACGGTCCTGTCCAGATACATGGATTTGCTCCTTATGCAAATTATGTTCCTTGTGACAAAACAGAGTCTTCTGTAAGAATGAAGATGGTTGTCTCAGATGAAATCAAAGCAATTTGGCCGTTTGATTTTGAATTCTCCGTTTTATTTGAGCTAAAAGATTTTACTCTGAGAGTTTCTTATGAAGTAAAGAATTGCTCAAAAGAGCCTATGTACTATGGAATGGGAAGCCATCCGGGATTCAATGTACCTCTCAAAGAAGGACTCAAGTTTGAAGATTACAGCATAACATTCCCTGAAGCAACCGGAACAATCATGAGAAATGTTATGACTCCTGAGACTTGTCTCAACACCGGTAAACAGGAAGTTTACTCTGAAATCAACGGTAACAAGCTTAATCTCAGACATAACTTGTTTGACAATGATGCCGTCATTTTAAGCAATACAGGTTTCAAAGCTGTAATTTCAACTGAAAAAGATTCAAAGAGCATTACCGTAGAGTATCCTGATACAAAATACTGTGCAGTCTGGCACAAGGTAAAAATGGAAGTTCCTTTTGTGTGTATAGAGCCTTGGACTTCTCTTCCTGGCTGGTGCGACAAGACTACTGAGCTTACAGCAAAGGATGATTACAACAAACTCAATCCTTCTGAAGAGAGAGTTCATCATCTTAACATTACAGTGAAGGATAATTAATCAACGGATAGTGAGGTTGCCTACACCAACTTCTACTTCCAAATCTGATTCTTTTACAATTTTAATGTTTTCAGAAATATCACGGCCTCCTATTCCAAAGGGGGCTGTCATTGTTACAAGGGAATTTTCAGGGAAGTAAAGTGTCATGTCTCCGTTTCCTGATTCTATATCCATTTCCCGCGGAACTGATGCCAGTTTAATGAGAGAGTTTCCTACACCTACCTCAATATCAATATCTGAGCATTTCGCAAGGTTCATGTTTAACTCTCCAAGTCCCAAATCCAAGTCAAATGAGTGTAATGACATTGACATAGGAAGAGAAACTATAAGGTTATATCTTTGTATTTTGTTACTCTTTTTTGCCCGAGATGCTGTAAATTTCACATATAGACAACCGTTTTTCAGCAGATAGTGCATATCAGGATTATCTGAAGAAACAGAAACAATATCTGAATCAGAACCTGTAATTGTGACATTGCCGCTTGTCCATTCAATATCTATGGAATTCACAGAAGAAGACAATACAGAAGCATTTCCCACATTATATAATGCAGCATCCTGGTATTCTTCTGTGGTACCTGCGGCAAACAAAGGCAGGGCAATTAAAAAAAGCAACGTAAACAGACATATTTTTTTCATATTCTAAATTATACAACAATTAGCTATCATGTTTTCAATAGGAGCTTAATATGGACACAAATAATGTAAGACACACTTTGGAACATGCAAATCTCTGTCTTTTCAGATCTCGTGATACTTCTCAGACTCTGGATTACATAATAAACGACCTTATTGCGGTAAATCAGGAGATGAGCCTTGAAGAAATCAAGAATCAGCTTTTCTTACTGTCTCCTGCAATTAAAACTCTTTCCAACGACCTTTCATCTGCTCTTAATGACGTAGATAAGGTAATGAACCAACTCTGAAAATTTAAGTCCAAAAACCGAAAACAGCAATTTGGACTTAAAAATTTCAGTCCAAAAACCGAAAAATGCAATTTGGACTTAAAAAATTAAGTCCAAAATGGGAAAAACGCAAATTGGACTTAAAAGTAAATCAGTTGAAATAGTGGGGATAACTGTTTCTGTAAGCAAAAGTCTCGTTTTCTATTCTGGAAATATGAGACTTCTCAAGAAGAAGAGTTCTTTCTCTGTCTTTGTCTTTCAATGCTTTGAGAATTGCCACATGTTGATCCAGAGAACATTTGAATACTTCATCAAAGAGATAGCTTACCATTCTTATTCTGGAATAATTCCCGCTGGTAGACATCATTGAATCAAAGATTTTCTCATGGTCACATTCTTCAAAGAACAGTCTGTGCATACTGTCATCAAGATTAAGAAACTTCTCTTTGTCTTTGCGTTTAAAAGCCTGTTCCTGCTGTTCTATCAGACGCTCCATTTTATTTGTGAGTGAATCTGAAAAACCTTTTTCAAAAATCTGTTCAATGGCTCCAAGTTCAAGATATAGACGTCTGAATCTTTCGTCTTCTACCATTGCAAGGTTAATTTTTGCTACTGAAGAACCGCTTTGAGGTTTAATGCAGACAAGACCTTCTGATTCAAGCCGTTTTAAAGCATCTCTTACAGGAGAATTGCTTACATTGTAAAAAGTTCTGAGATTTGCAAAGTTTAACTGTGAACCCGGATTAAGGGAAAGATTGAGAATCTTTGTTCTGATGTCGTCATAAACTTTATCTGTAAGCATCCTACAGAAGTATAGCATAGTAATAATCAAAGAATCTACTTGAAGAGAAAAAGAAATTCATTGCAACTGATATATTAGTTGGATATACTTAAACTGGGTAAAAATGGGAGGCATTTTTATGAAGCTTTGTTTAAGTAGTATTACAGAAGCTGCATTGAGAAAGCAGTGGGAGAATGCAGGATATTCACTTCCTGAGTTTGATGTAAATGCAATGAAAGAAAAGACAATGAGCCATTGTAAATGGGTTCATTTCGGAGGTGGTAATATCTTCCGTGCTTTTATTGCCGCAAGACTTCAGGATCTTCTGAATAAAGGCTATGAGGATACCGGAATTATTGTTGGTGAAGGCTTTGATCCAGAAGTAGTAGATGAGAGTTACACCAAGGTTGACAATCTTTGCGTAAACGTTGTTCTCAAAGGAGACGGAACAGTTGAGAAGCAGGTTTTGGCTTCTGTTGCAAAAGCCATGGTTTGTAATACTAAGAAACCTCAGGAATGGAGTGAATTTGTAAAGATTTTTACAAGCAAAGATCTTCAGATGGTTAGCTTTACCATAACAGAGAAAGGTTATGCTACAACACCTTCTTATGTTCAGGATGACATAAAAAGAGGCCCTAGCGGATGTTCTACACTTATCTGTATGATTACTTCACTTTTGAACGAACGCTATAAGGCTGGTAAGCTTCCTATTGCAGTAGTAAGTATGGACAACTGCTCAAAGAACGGAGAAAAACTTGGTAACGGAGTTAAAACTGTTGCTGCTGCTTGGTTTGAATCGGGATTGGTAGATAAGGGCTTTATAGATTATGTCAATGATGAAAAGACAGTAAGCTTCCCATGGAGTATGATTGATAAGATTACTCCAAGACCTGATGCCTCTGTTTGCGAAATGCTCAAGAAAGACGGTGTAGAGGGTATGGATCCTGTCATTACTGCAAAAAAGAGCTATGTATCTGCTTTTGTTAACTCAGAAGAGTGTGAATACCTTGTAATTGAGAATAATTTCCCTAACGGAAGACCTGCACTTGAGAAGGCCGGAATTTATTTTACAGACAGAGATACAGTTACAAAAGTTGAGAGAATGAAGGTTTGTACTTGTCTTAATCCTCTTCACACTGCAATGAGTGTAATGGGATGTATTCTTGGCTTTACAAAGATTTCACAGGAAATGAAGGATGAAGATATTGTGAAATACATCAAGAGACTTGGTTATACAGAGGGACTTCCTGTTGTTACAGACCCTGGAATTCTTTCTCCTAAATCTTTTATTGATGATGTTGTTTACAAGAGACTTCCAAACCCGTTTATGCCGGATACTCCGCAGAGAATTGCCACAGATACAAGTCAGAAACTTTCCATAAGATTTGGCGAAACCTTTAAGGAATATAAGAAAAACGGACTAAGTCTTGATAATCTCAAAGCACTTCCTTTGGTTCTTGCTTCATGGTTGAGATATGTCATTGGTGTAGATGATAACGGAAATGCATTTGAGCTTAGTCCTGACCCGCTTTTGGAAAGTGCTCAGGCAGATATGGCAGGCATAAAATTTGGACAGACTGTCAAAGCCTGTGAGCTTGAGAAAATTATGTCCAGAACAGAAATCTGGGGCTATGACCTTTATAATTCAGAACTCAGAGAAAAGGTAGTTGAGAATTTTAACAAACTTAATAAAGAACCTGGAGCTGTCAGAAAGACTCTCCACAATTTAATGGAGGAATGCAATGCTTAAGTTAAAAGACAATTGCAAGTACGATCTTGTTTGCCCTACAAGTATGGGCGTTAGAATTACACCTGCAGGAAGACTTCCTGTTCACACATCAAGACTTTTTGAGCTTCAGGCTACAAGTGCAGAAAGCAATGTTCTTAATGTTTCTTCTTCTTTGGGACTTAGAACTAAGGTTCTCACAGCTTTTGTAGAAGGTTCTCCTATTGCTGAATTCATCAAATCAGAACTTAGATTCAGAAACATAGAATATGAAGGACCACAGGTACCGCAGGGTGGTGCATGGGGTTACAGACACCAGTTTAATATTGCTGACAGCGGTTTTGGAAGCAGAGGACCAAGAGTATGGAATGACAGAAGCGGTGAAGTAGGAAGAACTCTCAATGCAAAAGACTTTGACCTTGACAGATTGTTCAACAAAGACGGAGTTAAGATTCTTCATCTTTCAGGTCTTGTAGCAGCTCTCAGTCAAGACACAACAAAGTTCTGTCTTGAAGTTGCAAGAGCCGCAAAAAAGAGCGGAACTGCCATTTCATTTGATCTTAACTACAGAGCTTCATTCTGGAAAGGAAGAGAAGCAGAACTTAGTGCAGCTTTCTCAGAAATAGCAGGCTATGCAGATATTCTTGTTGGAAACGAAGAAGACTTCCAGCTTTGTCTTGGTATGAAGGGACCTGAGGCAGGAGGCAAAGATCTTAAGAATAAGATTGAGCAGTTCAAGCAGATGATTGGAGAGGTAAAGAAGGCTTATCCTAATGCTTCTGTTTATGCAACGACACTCAGAGAAGTTATAAGTGCAAATGAACATAACTGGGGTGCCTTGGTAAACATTGGAAACGATTGGTACACAGAGCTTCCTAGACCAATTGAGGTTATGGACAGAATTGGCGGCGGTGACGGATTTGTAGGCGGACTTTTGTATGCAATTCTTACATCAAAGCCACAGGAAGACTGGATTAAGATGGGATGGGCAACAGGTGTTTTGGCAACTACTGTTACAACAGACTACAGCACACCTGCAGATGAAGAACAGATTTGGTCTGTCTATAACGGAAACGCAAGAGTAAAGAGATAATAGGTAGGTAATACGAGGTAATATATGGAAAAGAAGGCAAACATAGGACTTATAGGTCTTGCCGTCATGGGTGAGAACCTTGTCATGAACATGGAATCAAAAGGCTACACAGTAGCTGTTTATAACAGAACTGTTGAGAAAGTAGATAATTTCATCAACGGAAGAGCAAAGGGAAAGAATATCATTGGTGCTCACAGCATTGAAGAACTTGCAGAAAAGCTTGAAAGACCAAGAAAGGTTATTCTCCTTGTCAAGGCAGGTCAGCCTGTAGATGATTTCATTGAAAAGCTTCTTACCGTTTTGGAACCTGGTGATGTCATTATTGACAGTGGAAACAGCCATTTCCCTGATACAATAAGAAGAACAGCATACGTAGAAAGCAAAGGACTTCTGTATATTGGAACAGGTATTTCCGGAGGAGAAGAGGGAGCTTTAAAGGGACCTTCTATGATGCCGGGCGGTTCTGAAAAGGCATGGCCGCTTGTAAAGGATATTTTCCAGGCTGTTTGTGCAAAGGTAGAAGATGGTTCTCCTTGTTGCGAATGGGTTGGTGAGAACGGTGCAGGTCACTTTGTAAAAATGGTTCATAACGGAATTGAATACGGTGATATGCAGCTTATCTGTGAGGCATATCAGCTTATGAAGGATATGCTTGGAATGTCTGCAGACGAAATGCAGAAGGTTTTTGCACAGTGGAACAAGACAGAACTTGACAGCTATCTCATTCAGATAACTTCAGAAATTCTTGATAAGAAAGATGAAGACGGTAAGCCACTTGTTGACAAGATTCTTGATACTGCAGGACAGAAAGGAACAGGAAAATGGACAGGCATTGCCGCTCTTGATGAAGGCGTTCCTCTTACACTTATTGGTGAGGCTGTATTTGCAAGATGTCTTTCTGCAATGAAGGCAGAACGTGTAGAAGCAAGTGCTGAGTACAATGTAAAACGTGAAGTTTATACAGGTAATAAGGAAGAAATGATAGAATCTATAAGAAAGGCTCTTCTAGCTTCCAAGATTATTAGCTATGCACAGGGTTACACTCTTATGAAGACAGCTGCAAAGACTTATGGCTGGAATCTCCATTATGGTAACATTGCACTTATGTGGAGAGGCGGATGTATCATTCGTTCTACATTCCTCGGAAAGATAAAGGCTGCATACGATAAGAATCCGGAACTTTCCAACCTTCTTCTTGATCCTTATTTCAAGAAGACTGTAGAAGAACTTATTCCAGCTTGGAGAAAGGTTGTTGCAAATGCAGCTCTCTGTGGAATTCCTGCTCCTGCATTCTCTTCTGCTTTGAGCTATTTTGACGGATATACATCATCAAGACTCCCTGCCAACTTGCTTCAGGCTCAGAGAGACTACTTTGGTGCACATACTTATGAGAGAACAGACAGCCCAAGAGGACAGTTCTTCCATACAAACTGGACAGGTGAAGGCGGAACAACTGCTGCCACAACTTATACAGCTTAATAAAACTACGGGAGTAAGGGACATGCTTACAAATAAAGAAATAAAAAATCTGGTAGAAAAGGCACTTGAAGAGAAAAAACCAAAGAAAGTTCTTATTGTAGTTCCTGATTATACAAGATGCTTTTCAAATGCAGGTTTGATAACCAATGTTATCTGGCACTGGTGTGAGAATAACGGTGTTAAGGCAGATATACTTCAGGCTCTTGGAACTCATGTCCCAATGACAGAATCAGAAGTAAGTGCTATGTACGGAGACATTCCATTTGAGAAATTCATTCCGCACAATTGGCGTAAGGACGTTGTCAAAATAGGCAGCGTTCCTGCTTCTTTTGTTTCCCAAGTTACAGAAGGACTTTGGGATAAGGAAGTTGCAGTAGAAGTAAATAAGATGGTTATGGATCCTTCCTATGACCTTGTTATTTCTCCGGGACAGGTAGTACCTCATGAAGTAATAGGAATGGCAAACCAGTCAAAGAACCTGTTTGTAGGAGCCGGTGGTTCTGAAATGATTAACCAGAGCCACATCATTGGTGCCGTCTACGGAATGGAAAGAATGATGGGTCGTGATTTTACTCCTGTAAGAAAGATTTTTGACTATGCACTTGAGAACTTCCTCAAAGTCAAGATTCTTTGGATGCTCACTGTATGTACAGCCCCAAATGATGAAATTCAGACTCATGGATTGTTCATTGGTGAAGGCAGAAAGCCTCTTGAAGATGCTGTAAAACTTGCACAGGAAAAGAACATAGATTACGTAGAACACGGAATCAAGAAGTGTGTTGTATATCTTAACTCCAAGGAATTCAAGAGTACATGGCTTGGAAACAAGGCTGTTTACAGAACAAGAATGGCCATTGCAGATGGCGGAGAACTTATTGTTCTTGCTCCGGGCGTTGATAAGTTTGGAGAGGATGCCACAAATGATGCACTTATAAGAAAGTACGGATACAAGGGCAGACTCCATACTTTGGAACTTCTTAAGAATAATCAGGATCTTAAGGATAACATGGGAGTTGCAGCTCACCTGATTCACGGTTCAAGTGATGGCCGTTTCTCTATTACTTATGCAGTAAAGAACATCTCTCAGAAAGAGATAGAAGATGCAGGCTTTAAGCCGGCTTCGTATGATGAGATGGCAAAGAAGTACAATCCTGAGAAGCTGGAATACGGTTATAACACAGTAGATGGAGAAGAAGTATTCTTTATTCCAAATCCGGCACTTGGACTCTGGATTAACAGGGAGAAGTTCAATTCTTAAATGAATAACATAAAGATTATCTGCTGCGACATAGACGGAACTCTTTTGCGTAATGACAAGTCTCTTTCTGATGAAAACAAATATTGGATTCAGAGGGCTGTTAACGAGAAAGGTGTTAAATTTGTCATATGCTCCGGCAGAATCTTTAAATCTGTAAACCATTTTAATGAAATTCTGGGAATTGACGGGGTTTCATCATGTCTCAACGGAACTTTTCTTATAGACAGGAACAAAACGGTTCTTGCAAACCATCCGCTTCCAAAACATATTAGCCGTAAACTGACAGACATTAAAGAAAGCCATACTGCAGAACTTTTATGCGTTGTTGGTGATAAGTGGTATACAGAATCTCACGAGGGCTATCTTTATTCAATAAAACGCCCTATTTACATGCAGGACAGCATTATTGAAAATCCCAGAACCCTTTTAGAAAAAGAACCAATCAATAAGTTTCTTTTTATGTCTCCGGATAAGGAAAAACTGATTCAGCTGGAACAGGACATAAGAAACATAATGGATAATCCCAATGATGTCTGTTTTTATCCGGGGCCTAACTTCCTTGAGGTAATGACAGGAAATGTAAACAAGGGAACCTCTGTAGATGACCTTATAGCTTATTACAAAACAGACAGATCTCAGATAATGGCCTTGGGAGATGATTACAACGACTTTGAAATGATTCAAAAAGCAGGTCTTGGAATTGCCATGGGAAATGCCGTTGACACCATCAAAGCCATTGCAGACGACATCACAGACACAAACGAAAACGACGGGGTTGCAAAAGCTATCCAAAAGTGGATTTTCTCCTGAAATCTCATTAAATCAAGACCGAAAAAAAACAAATTGTTGACAAATGCCATTATATTTTTAAAAATACAAAGGTATGGATACAAAAAAAATTTTTCTGGTTTTATTGATTTTGTTAGTTTCGTTTTATGCATTTTCCCAGTCTATAGCAGAAGAGAAAACAAGTGGATTTTCTTCTGTAACTGTAGTTGACCAGGCAGGAAATACCGTAGAAATCACAAAAGAACCTCAGAGAATAGTAAGCGGATACTATATTTCTTCTTCTGCCTGCTTGGCTTTGGGGCTTGAAGAAAAGATTGTTGCCGTAGAAGCAAATGCAGACCAACGACCTGTGTACAGCCTTTCTGCACCTGAACTTATAGATTATGAAGATGTAGGAACTGCAAAAGCATTTAAGATAGAGGCTTGTATAGCAGCAAATCCGGATTTGGTTATTCTTCCCATGAAACAAAAACAAACTGCAAAGACTCTCAATGAAATGGGAATTCCGGCAATTGTGGTAAATCCGGAAAGCCATGACCAAATCAAGGAAATGTTCTTGCTCATAGGGCAGGCAACAGGAACTGTTTTGGAAGCAGAAAACCTTATTTCCTGGTATGACAGAATCTTAAACATAGTTCAAACCAAAACCAAGGATATCAATTCAGATGACAGACCTGTGGTATATCTTTGCAAAACAGGTTCTTATATGACAACTTTCCCAAGCGGAATGTATCAGGCAGAACTAATTGAAGCTGCAGGCGGTAAGAATGCAGGTTCTTGTGTTTCCGGAGTTTCAACTGTGGAAGTAAGTTATGAGCAATTTCTTTCAATGAATCCGGATATCATAATTATTCCAACAAACAGCAATGCAAACGGAACTCCAAAATATAGCGCAGATGACATACTTAATGATTCTATGCTTTCTGAGGTAAAGGCTGTCAAAAACGGTGCAGTTTATCAGATGCCTGTAGGATTTGAATCATGGGACAGCCCTGTTCCAAGCGGAGCTTTGGGAGTGTTGTGGATGCTTCATACAATACATCCGCAGATGGTATCTTCAGAAGAATTCTGTAAAGAAGTTAAGGATTTCTATAAAACCTATTATGGCTTTGAAGCAGAAATCTCAATTTAATTGCCCAATTATTATTCTGGCAGTTGCACTTGTTGTAACTGCTCTTGTTTCTCTGAGAATCGGTGTATATGAAATAGATTTTCCAACAATTGTGAGGATTTTCACGGGAAGGGAAAAATCTTCTATGTACAATAAGGTTTTCTTTAATCTAAGACTTCCAAGAACTCTCATGGCTTGTCTTGCAGGTGCGGGATTGGGACTTTCCGGAGCTGTGTTTCAGTCTGTTTTCAGGAATCCGCTTGCTTCTCCTGATATAGTTGGTGTTTCTTCCGGCGCAAATTTGGGTGCCGCTTTGGCAATTGTTGTCTTGGGGACATCTTCTGTATCAACTGCTTTGGGAGCTTTCTTTGGAGGAGGCTTGGCAGTTGTGGCAGTTCTTTTGCTGGTCAAAGGGGCAGGTTCCAACACAACCTCTACCTACGTTCTTTCCGGAATTATTATTTCATCATTTTCAAAGGCAATGATTATGCTTTTGAAGTTTCTGACTCCAAATGATTCTGACTTAGCTTCTATAGAATACTGGACTATGGGAAGTCTGGCATCTGTAACTGCTGCAAAAGTTTTTAGAATTCTGCCGTTTTGGCTTATAGGTTTTATTGCTGTAATTCTTTTGTACAGACAAATAGAATTGTTGTCTTTGAATGAAAACGAGGCAAAGGCTCTGGGAGTGAGGGTTGGAGTGGTGAGATTTGCCGTTTTAGGTTTTTCTACACTTTTGGTATCTTCTGTAATTTGCATTACAGGCCTTATCTCTTTTTCAGGTCTCATAGCTCCTCACATAGCAAATCTCATTCACAAAAGAAGAGGAAGGGAAAGTTTAATTCTTAGTTCTCTTGTTGGTGCAGAGATAATCCTTTTTTCTGATATCTTGGCAAGAAGTCTTATTTCTTCTGAAATACCAATAAGCATTCTCACTTCAATAATAGGAGTCCCTTTCTTAATTGCTTTCATGATAAGAAAAAGAGGAGCCACAGCATGAGCATACTTGAGGTAAAAGGCTTAAGCGGAGGTTATGGAAAAAAAACTGTTTTCAAGCAGGTGAATCTTTCTGTAAACAAAGGGGAATTCTGTGCTTTACTGGGTTTAAACGGTTGCGGAAAGTCCACTCTCATAAAAACTATATGTAACCTTTTGCCGGCTTTTTCAGGAGAATGTTATGTAAATGAGATAGGTCTTTCTGTGCTTAATCCAAAGAAAACGGCAACTTTAATTTCTTACATTCCCCAAAGGGTAAGCCATATTTACGGAAAAACTGTTCTTGATGTTGTTTTAATGGGATTTAATTCAAGGCTGGGTTTGTTTGAAAGCCCAAATAAAGAACATGAAACAAAAGCATTGAAAATGCTTGAAAAACTTGGTGCATTGTACCTTAAAGATTCTTATTATGAGGAAATAAGTGAAGGACAGAAGCAACTTGTTATCCTTGCAAGATGTCTTGTACAGGATACTCCGGTTGTAATGATGGATGAACCTGACAGTGCACTGGATATTGTGAACAGAAGAATGGTTCTTTCAAGAATAAACAACATAGTGAAAGAGCAGGGAAAATCTGTAATTGCCGCCTTACATGATCCAAATTCAGCATTGGAATATTGTGACAGAATTTTTCTAATGAAAGACAACACAATTAATCTTGTTATAGATAGAAAAGATTTCAAAGACAGAGATTTACTAATATCTGCACTAAGTTCTGTCTACGGTGATATAGATATTCTTTTTAACAATTCCATTCCGGTACTTGTTAACAAGACTTTTTCAAAATATAGTATTTGAAGTTTGAAGAAAAAGAATAATTGATTATATTTATAGCAAGGAGATAAAAAATGAAAACTTACAAATGTTTGGTCTGCGGAGCAGTATTCCAGGTAGAAGACTCTGCAGAGCCGGTATGCCCAAAATGCCGTATGAAAGGAGATAAAGTCATGGAAATGAAGTCAGCAAATCCTTATGCAGGAACACAGACAGAAAAGAATCTTGAGGCTGCATTTGCAGGAGAATCCCAGGCAAGAAACAAGTACACCTACTTTGCATCCAAGGCAAAGAAGGACGGCTATGAACAGATAGCAGCAC
>JAZLGI010000084.1:0-12328 GCA_045616225.1 Sphaerochaetaceae bacterium | reverse complement strand
CTGCTTTGTGACCCGTCTGCAGTTTGGCGGCCTCTAATACATTTTTAAAACGTAAACCCAGAGAATCTGGGCTTCCAGATAATCCATACTCTTGTTCCCACTTATCAAGTTCATAATTTAAAATAGTTTCCAGTTCATTTTCCTTTGTGTAATCACCTACCGCAAAATCTATTCTAAATACGGGATATTCCTCCCAGTCCTTTTCAAACTCTTCTATCTTTAGTCCTTTGAACAGTTCTTTCTTTCCTGAAAAATAATCTCTTAGTGCAGGAGTGAGAATCTGATTAAGCACAGTACTCTTACCGCTTCCGGAAACACCGGTAAAAACAATGAGTTTTCCAAGAGGGAAATCAAAGTCTACATTATGAACATTGTTTTTATTTGCACCGTATAACTTTAAATGAAGACCGTTTCCGGTTCTCCTCATAAACGGCACCGGAATTGTAATTTTCTTTGACAGAAATTGACCGGTTATGCTGTTTGGATTTTTTTCTATTTCTTCAGGAGTACCTTCTGCAATGACTACGCCTCCGTGTTCTCCTGCTCCGGGGCCCATATCTACAACATAGTCTGCACTTCTTATGGTGTCTTCATCATGCTCAACAACAAGAACAGTATTGCCAATGTCCCTAAGTGTCAGAAGAGTATTTATTAACTTTCTGTTATCTCTTTGATGAAGACCAATTGAAGGTTCATCCAAAACATACAGAACTCCGCTTAAAGCACTTCCTATTTGAGTTGCAAGCCTTATTCTCTGAGACTCTCCACCTGAAAGAGTACCTGCCTG
Organism: Sphaerochaetaceae bacterium; assembly: GCA_045616225.1. GTDB lineage: Bacteria > Spirochaetota > Spirochaetia > Sphaerochaetales > Sphaerochaetaceae > JAZLGI01. The sequence goes on along the minus strand of JAZLGI010000084.1, from coordinate 11,541 downwards.
TCTGCTAAGAGTAAGATATCCAAGACCAACGTTTTTAAGGAACATAAGTCTGTTCTTTATTTCTTTAATGATAGATTCGCTAATCTGAGCCTTTGTAGGATTAAGGTTCAAAGAGAGGAAGAAGTCATAACAATCATTAACACTCATTGCAGTTACCTGATTTATATTTTTTCCACCTACATAAACGCTTAAAGCTTCTTTCTTTAATCTTTCTCCGTGACATGAAGGACATTCATGTTCTGTCTGGAAAGTTCCTATCCAAGCTTTCATTGCAGGGCTTTCTGTTTGAGCCATTCTCCTTTTAAGGTCATTTACAACACCGTACCATTTTCTGTTCATGGTAAGTTTGCTGGAGGAATCTTCATATTCCATCTCATACTTTAGCTCTGAACCGTACAACACGGCATTTAGCTGAACACCGTTTAACTTTGAGAAAGGAGTATCCAATGTAAAACCAAATTTCTTTGCAAAACCTTCAAATCCAGCCTTTGTCCAGTTAGCACCCGGATTCAGACAAGCAATTGCGCCTTGGTTGTAACTCTTTGACATATCCGGAATTATCTTTGAAATATCATATTCTGTCTTAACACCAAGACCATTACATTCTGGACATGCACCAAAAGGATTGTTAAAAGAAAAAAGCCTTGGTTGTATATCTCCAAAACTAATTCCGCAATGCGGACAGCTGTTATTCTGGGAGAAAATCTCATATCTTTGAGAACCGTCCGGTTCTATAAAACAGACTTCTACAAGCCCGTCTGTCATATCTATGGCTTTTTCTATGGAATCTGCCAGTCTCAAATGGGAATCTCTTGATAAAATGAGTCTGTCTATAACAATGCTTATATTGTGTTTAACCTGTTTGTCCAGATTTATTCCTTCTTCCAGCAATATATTTGAACCGTCTACTCTGGCTCTTTGATAGCCTGCCTTCTTGGCATCTTCAAATACTTTTTTATACTCGCCCTTTCTCCCTATTACAACAGGTGAAAGTATCATGAGTTTTGTTCCTTCTTGGGCTTTTGAGAAAATGGCTTCTATAATCTGGTCTACGGACATCTCATCTATTACTCTTCCGCATTCAGGACAATGAACTTCACCTACTCTTGCCCAAAGCAATCTGAAGTAATCATATATTTCCGTAATGGTTCCAACTGTTGACCTTGGATTCTTTCCTGTTGTTTTCTGTTCTATTGCAATGGAAGGGCTAAGACCTTCTATAAGTTCTACATCAGGCTTATCGAGTCTGCCCAAAAACTGTCTGGCATAAGAAGAAAGACTTTCTACATAACGTCTTTGTCCTTCTGCAAATATGGTATCAAAAGCAAGAGATGACTTTCCTGAACCGGACAACCCGCTTATTACAATGAGCTTGTTTTTTTCGAGATTTAAATTTACGTTCTTGAGGTTGTGTTCACAGGCACCTCTAATGACCAATCTGTCTTTCATTTATATTCTCTTAAAACCTCTGAAAGGCTCATTAGTGCCTCTTCTGACTTTACTTCTTTAAATATTTCACCGTCTTTGTAAATATAAACCTTATTTCCAATTCCGGTTATGGCTACATTTGCACCTTTTGCTTCACCCGGACCGTTTACCTGACAGCCCATGATGGCAACTGTAATGTCTTTGTTACAGCTTAGAATTGTGCTTTGAGCCTCTTTGTAGAATTTCTGCGAATCAAAGCTTTTTCTTCCGCACATTGGACAGGAAACTATTCTTACTCCGCCTTTTCTGAGTCCCAGGGTTCTGAGTAATTCATTTCCTGCAAGAACTTCGTCTTCTATGCTTCCTGTTATTGAGTACCTTATGGTAGAACCAATGTTTTCTGACAAAAGTCTTCCCAATGTCCAAGTTGTTTTCACACAGGATGAAACAGCTCCCCCTGCTTCTGTTACTCCAAGATGAAGAGGATAATCGCTAAATGAAGCAAATTTTTTGTAAGCCTCATAAGCATAGTTTTCATCAGAGGCTTTTAGAGAAACAACGGTATTGTAAAAACCCAGATTCTCAAACCATGAGATGTACTCTAATGCCGTTTCTGTCATAAGTGTTGGCATATCTTGTTTCTTTTCATTCTTTGGGAGTGACCCGCTGTTGAGTCCAATTCTTATGGCAAGATTTTTATCAAGGGCCTTTTTGACAATTTCCTCTGTCTTCCATTTTGCCCCAATATTACCCGGGTTTATTCTGAGTGCGGCAATATTGCAGTCCATTGCATCCATAGCGTTTTTATAGTCAAAGTGAATATCTGCAACAACAGGCATACAGCAATTTGATGTAAATCTAATCAAATCATCATGCTCTTTTATCTGAGGATATGAGACTCTCATTATGTCACAACCCATTGCTTTTAGAATGTTCATTCTTGAGGCAAGGTTTTCTTCCTGTTTGCAAAGAGGTATGTCATACATGGTCTGTACGGAAACAGGAGCAGAACCTCCTATCTGAACATTCCCCACTCTAACTGTTTTTGTCATTCTTTCACCAATCATGGAAGATTATCCACCGCCTTGAAAAACAATTTCCAGAACTTATCTGCATCTGCTTTTACACCGTATTTTACCAGTCTTTCTTCTGCATTTCTCTTGGATATTGTTCTTCCGTAGCAAAGGCTGCTTTTTGTATCTACTTGAATATTCATGTTCTGGAATTCAAAAATAGAAGGGTCTACAAGGTAAGCAATTGTGCAAGGGTCATGCATTGCCGGATAATCATGAATATACTTTATGCAAGACTGTGTGTAATAGTTCATGGAAGCAAGGAAAATCTTTGTGTAATTCTTATGCTTGATTGCCCTGGCTTTATTTAAAATTTCCTCATTTAACATAACCTGCAGAGTAACATCCAAACCAAAATCTACAACTTCTGCACCGCAGTTATAAACAATCTGAGCAGCTTCTGGGTCTGCATACACATTAAATTCTGCACTTTCTGTACAGTTTCCTTTTCCCAGTGAACCGCCCATACAGACAATTCTTTTAAGTGACTTGGCAAATTTTGGTTCTGCTTTGATACATAGTGCAAGGTCTGTCCAAGGTCCAACTGCAATAAAAGTTATCTCTCCAGGATTTGCAAGTACAAGTTCAATTGCCTTTGTTATTCCATTTCCCTGACACTGTCTTGTACAAGGTGGAAATTCAGGACCTGCCAGTCCGTTTTCTCCATGAATATAACCTGCAACAACCTGCTCTCTCAAAAGCGGATGTTCAGACCCTTTATAAACAGGGGCATCCAATTCAAGAGCCTGTGCAAGATTAAGTGCATTTGTAAGAGTTTTCTCAACAACCTGATTTCCAAATGTGGCAATTACTGCTTCTACTTTTATCTTGTCTGAAAGGCCTTTTGCCATGGCCAATGCCACTGCATCATCATGTCCCGGATCACAACTGATAATTATTCTTTCTTTTTCGCTCATTTTAACTCCTGATTGCCACTGCTGTTTCAAGTGCAAGTTTAATCATATTGGAATTGCCCTGCATTCTTTCACTGTCTTTGAAAGATTCACCGGTTATGCAATTGTCTGTCATTGTAAGTATGGAAAGTGCTTTTTTATGTGTGTACATTGCGTTGCAGTATAAGGCAATTGTCTCCATGTCAGAAGCAAGTGCTCCCATTTTTATAAATGGTTCATAGTATGAATCACCGCTTGCATTGTAGGTAGAGAAATAATCACTTGAAAGTGTCATGCCGCATCTGAAAGGAATGTTCATTTTTCTGACTTCGCAAAGTGCTTTTTCCAAAAGAAATGAGTCTGCACATGGTGCAAGAGTTCCCGGAATATTGTACTGTCTTGGATATGCAGAATCTGTACTGCAACACTGTGACAGTATTAAGCACCCTACAGGAATATCTGCCTGAAGTCCGCCGCTTGTTCCTATTCTTATGATATTTTCTACATTGTATTCAGTAAAAAGTTCATAGGAGTAAATCCCGCAACTTGGAGCGCCCATTCCACATGCCATTACAGACACCGGCACACCCTTATATTTTCCGGTATAACCAAGTACGTTTCTGACATCTGTAACCAAGTGTGCATCATCAAGAAAATTATCTGCACAAAACTTTGCCCTTATTGGATCTCCTGGCATTAAAACGGTTTCTGCAAAATCTCCCAAATTACCTCTGTTATGCGGTGTCATATAACCTCCCCACTTTCTCAAAACACTATATTATCACAATAGCCCGAATATTCACAATGAGTACATAAAACAAGGGCAGCATTTCTGCCGCCCCTGAAAGTGTTCAGAATTCTACATTTTTTACGATTACATTTATATTTCAAAAAAAGTGTTGTCAAACACGACGTTCTCTGTTGAATGCTTTACCTAGGGCAGCAGGACCAAACTTGTTATTCTTTCTGTTAAAAGAAAGAACAATAATTACAAGTAAATAAGGTAACATAGTCAAAAATTCGTAGTACTGGAAACTCGGAACATAAATCTGAATCTGAGTCTGCAAACTTTGGGCAAAAGTGAAGAGAAGCGCACCTAAGAATATTTTAACAGGATGCCACTGTCCGAAATATACCAAAGCAACAGCTATAAAGCCTCTTCCGCTGATAATACCGGCATTGAACATTTTTGCCTGACAGAGTGTGAGGAATGCCCCTGCAAAACCGGCCATTGCACCACCTACTGCAAGACTCTGATAACGTACAGCAATTACATTTATGCCTAGAGAATCTGCAGAAAGAGGGAATGTCCCTACAGCTCTGACCTTAAGCCCCCAAGGAGTCTTGAAAAGCACAAACCACGCAATAGGAATCATAAGATAGGCAACATACACAACAGGGTTATGAGAAAATAGAACTGACCCTATAATGGGAATATCGGAAAGAAACGGTATTCCGTTAGCTACAATACCTGTGATAGACTGAGTACCGCCTATATAAGAACGGAAAAATGTTCCTGCAAGACCTACTCCGAACATCTGCATTCCTATTCCCGCAATACCCTGAGGAGCTCTGAAAGAAATTACCACAATTCCGAAAACGAGACCAAGCAAAGCACCTGCAAGCGCACCTGCAATAAGCCCCATGATATTTATTATCCCCGGGACTTCTCCAGCACCACCGATTGCAAACGGAATCAGCATACCAAGGAAAGCTCCAACGCTCATAATACCTTCACAACCTAGGTTGAAAATACCTGCCTTTTGGTTGAACATCTCGCCAAGTGACGCAATAAGGAGAGCAACTGTAAATCTAACAGTAAGAGTTAACGTATTTGTGAGTATTGCACCCATCAATTTGCCTCCTTTATCTTATTTTTATTATCAAAGAATTTCTTTCTGAATCTTTCAATTCCGTACGGATTGGAAATAATCATCTGAACTGAAACAATAATCAGAATTATTACACCCTGAATTGTTTCAACGAGATTTGGCGGAACAGAGGTGAGAATCTGAAGATTTACCTGACTGTAAAGCAAAATACCAAAAAAGAAAGATGCAGGAATGACTGCTAGAGGATTAAGACCGGCAAACAGAGCTACAACAATTCCCGAGAAACCGTAACCAGAAGTGATTCCGCTCATAGCACGGCTCTGTACACCCATAAGTTCAACAGCACCTGCCATACCGGCACATGCACCGGAAATAATCATAGTAATTATCAGATATCTTGAAACATTGATTCCGCCGTATCTTGCAGCCCTTTCAGAAGTACCGGAAGCCCTCATTTTGTATCCCCAGGTTGTCTTGAACAGAAGAATATAAATCACGGCAACAAGAATCAAAGCAAGAATTATTCCCTGATGTAGTGACGCACCCTTTATGAACTTATGAAGCAAAGTATTTTCAGGAAGACGGGCACTCATAGGTGTACCTGTTTTCTCGTTAGGATCAAGCAACGGAACTCTTATGCAGAAAAGATAGAATTGCTCAGCTACGTAATTGAGCATAACGGTTGAAAGCAATTCACTGACCTCAAGCTTTGCTTTAAGAAAACCTGGAATGAAACCGTATATACCACCTGCAATAGCAGCTGCCAGAATACACATCGGAATAGCTACTATTCTTGGAGCTCCTTGAACAGCGAAAGCTGTGGCACATGCAGCTGTAACACCTATGTACATCTGTCCGTTTGCACCGATATTTGTGATACCGCATTTGGAAGAAACACAGATACCCAAAGCAATAATCATCAGAGGAATCATTCGAGTGAATACTTCACACAACGACCTCAGATTTTTGAATGGCATGGAAATAATAATCCAATAAGTCTCAAAAACATTTCCACCGACGGCAACAATGATGATTGCTCCCACTGCAATGGCAATAAGCACTGCAATGGTGATGACACTTATCTTATAAGCAAGTTTGTAATTACTCATCTTCTTTAACTCCTGCCATAAGTATTCCCAGACGTGAAGTTGTAGCTTCTTTTTTCTGAAGAACTTTTTGATTTTTACCTTTGCAGATGACAGCAATTCTGTCACTGAGATTAATGATTTCTTCCATCTCTTCCGAAATCAAAAGAATTCCAATGCCCTGGTTTCGGAGTCCGAGAAGTTGTTTGTGAATATACTCAGCAGCTCCCATATCCAGTCCTCTGATAGGGTATACGCAGACTAAAAATTTAGGATGTCTGTCTATTTCTCTTGCCAGAATTAACTTCTGAATATTACCGCCAGAAAGAGTTCCCGCAGCAACATACTGATTGGGAGATCTTATATCAAATTCTTTTCTCAATTTATCAGTGTATTCTTCTATTTCTTTATTTTTCAAAAGATGCTTGAAAGAAAATCGCTCCTGTTCACTGTCTTTGAGAATAATGTTTTCCTTTAAAGACATTCCCGGGACAATTCCTTCAATATTTCGTTCTTCAGGAATATATCCCATACCAAGGTCAATAATTTGTCTTGGAGTTTTGTTTTTAATATCTTTTCCAAATAAGGTAATGCTTCCGCTCTCAGTCTTTCTTAAACCGTTGATTGCCTCTGCAAGTTCCTTCTGACCGTTACCTGAAACACCTGCAAGTCCAACAATTTCACCGCTTTTTACTTCTAAGTCAAAATGATCAAGGGCATAAAAACCTCTGTCACTCTTTACACAAAGGTCCTTTATTAATAAGGCAACTTCTCCGTCACAGGATTTTTCTTTGTTTTCGGTTGTTTCAACTTCATGTCCTGTCATTATTGCCGCAATCTGCTTTGGAGAATAGTCATTAGTGTTGCCCTCAAAAACTACTTTTCCATGTCTGAGTATGCAGACCTTATTTGAAAGAGCTTTTACTTCATTAAGTTTATGACTGATAAAGATAATTGAAAGTTCATTGGCCATTCTTCTCAAAAGTTCAATCAATTCATCTGTTTCTTGCGGAGTTAAAGCACTGGTAGGTTCGTCAAGAATAAGGAACTTTGCTCCCAAACATAAGGTTTTGACAAGTTCAACCCTCTGTTGTTCTCCAACGGACAACTGCCAGATATAGGCATCAGGATCTACAGAAAGCCCATACTTTGAAGAAATATCCTCAACAGTCTTTCTGACCAGATTTAAATCAACTTTCAGACCCTTCCAGCTGCTTTTCATTCCCAGTGCAATGTTCTCCAGAACGGTCATATTTGGAACCAGCATATAACGTTGGTGAACCATTCCTATTCCGCAGTCAAATGCATCGTTTGGACTCTTGAAATGGACTTCCTGACCATTGATGAATATACTTCCTCCATCAGGTTGATAGATGCCCATAATCATATTCATAAGTGTTGTTTTTCCTGCACCGTTTTCTCCTACAAGTGCAAGTATTTCATGTTTACCTACACGCAGTGAAATGTCATCTGATGCAAGAATACCCGGAAACCGTTTTGTAATATGTTCTACACGGAGTTCTGTGATTTCATTGAAAATAGCCATTTGATTTTCCGTATCCAAAATTATTAAAAAGGATGCCGGTCTTTTGGCCGGCATCCGGTAAACCGATAATAAAATTAAAGCTTTGAATAGTCAACTGTTGACCAATTTGCAACAAGGTCAGCCTTTGCTTTGAATTCTGCAAGTTTCTTCTCAACTGTAGCTTTGACTTCTGCTGTTGCCTTAGGATTGGAATCGTTCCAGCCCCATTCGAAACCGCCATTGTTGAAATTCATACCAATGACTTCTCCACCGAGTTTGCCTTTCTCAAAATTATCTACAAGACCAAGCAGAACAGCTTTGTAGTTATATGAAGATGCAGCAATACACTTGTAACCTTCATCAAGACCAATCTGAGCAAGATCCTGACCAACCCACCATATTTCCTTGTTTTTATATTCAGCAACAGCTCTGAGAGAACCTAAAGCCTGCTGTGAAGAACCTGTGAGAACATCACAACCGCCCTGGATGAGGTTCTGTGCAAATTCGCCTGATTTGACTGTATCATTGAAATCACCGATATGTGTTACGTCAATCTTGCAGTTAGGGTTTACACTCTGAACACCAAGTACATAACCTCTGTTATATCTTGCTGAGTCGCCGCCGTCGATTGGTCCTACAAGACCTACGTGGTTATTCTTTGTTGTCATACCAGCAATGATACCGGAAAGGAATCCTGTTTCTTCTGACATAGGCATGTAGCTAAATACGTTGTCTGCAATAACATCTGAGGTTGTTCCGAATGCAAACATTACATCAGGGAATTCCTTGGCTGCTTCCTCAACCTGTGCGCGGTACTGTGAACCATGAACAATGATAATGTTGTAACCTAAGTTAACATATGTTCTAATGGCTGTCATTGTATCTGCTGGTTGTGTGTTCTCTACTGCTTTGTAGTCTGCAACCTTGCCTGGGATTTCTGCCATTGCTTGTACAATACCATCATGCATTGCCTGACACCAGCCCTTATCATCAATTGTTGATGAAACAATAAGAGCTACCTTGATTTCTTTCTTTTCACTTGCTGCTTCAGCTTTTCCCTGAGCGAAGATAGGTGAAACAAGAAGAAGTACTGTAATAACCACTATTAATACTTTTTTCATTTTTGGTCTCCTTTATATAATAAATAAGTAATAATTCGAATTTTAGAATGAGTTTTTCCGGAAGTAAAGAAAAATTGTTGCATTGTGTTGCATTTGATTTCTTGGCTTGTTAAAAAATCATTCATACTGCTGAAGAAATTCTTTTAGTTTGAATATACAGAAGTACGGAAATGACAATATGTTATTACCAAAGCCAATATTACCCGGCATAAACTTTATTCCAAAGCTTATATCTGAATAATGATTACTCTCAATTAAGGTTTTGAGTGATTTTGAATCTCTGTCACTTGATGCTTTGACTTCAATAGGAACAAGCCTTGAAGAAGTTCTTACAAAGAAATCTTCTTCCAAAGTAGAATTGTCTTTTTTAAAATAAAACAGATTATATCCTTGTTTAATTAGACCTTCAGCAACAAAGTTTTCATACAGAGCACCCTTGTACACTCCAAGATTTTGATTTGCTCTAAGATTCTCCTGTGCTTCCTCATCTAGACTCGCAACCAAAAGTCCCGTATCCGGATAATAGAGCTTATACTTTTCTTCATCATAATTCCCTTGCAAAGGAAGCTCTGGAAACCTCAGACAATAACAAATTGCAACAGTCCCGGCATCACAAAGCCAATCAATGCAACCACGGTAGTTTCTTGCCCTGGCATTCTTATCAAGCTTATTGTATTGAAATTTTTTATTTTCCTTTGCTAGTTGTGCCGGAACATTTTTGTATACGCTGACTATCTTTGTTTGATCCAATCCTTCGGCATACTTTCTGATATCTTCTTCGTAGTCCAAATTGATTTGTCTTTGGATATCAAGAGTTCCGCTAAATGTTCCACTGTTTATGTATTGAGCAACTACAGCAGGCATACCGCCCAAAACACAAAAATCTCTAAATAGATTTGAATACACTTCCATCTCAGTTTTAGAGAACGGATTTAGTTCAAACATATGCTGTGCTATAGTGGCAATCTGCTCTTCTCTGTATCCTTTTGCCCAGAGAAATTCTTCAAAATCAAGCGAACGCATTTCATAGTCCACTTTGTTTCCAACACTGTTACTATGGATTTGTTTATAATGCAGCCCCAAAAGTGACCCACTGCAGATAACATCAAAGCGTCTGTCGATATTAAATGATTTGAGGGAAGTTGCAATATCCGGATAATCTGTAAGTTCATCAAAAATTATCAGCGTTTCTCCTTCAATAAATTTCTTAGAAGGATCAATTAAGCTGATATTTGATATTATGCTTTGAACATCATATCCATTGGATGTAATTGTTTTATACTTTGGTTCAAGAGCAAAATTTATATATACAACATTAGAATAATACTCATCTGCAAAATGAAGAATAGATTCTGTTTTTCCTGTCTGTCTGGCACCTTTTACAATTAAGGGCTTTCTTTCAGGATTATTCTTCCAGTTAACAAGGTATTCATCTATTTTACGTCTCAAATACATTAAATCCACTCTCCCTTTATAAGCCCATTTTATACTGAAAAACCTTTTTTACAAGAGCAAATCACAAAAAATGAGCGAGTTTTGACCTTTGCGTCACAAAAAATGAGCGAGTTTTGAAGATTTGAACACATTTTCATAAATGTTTTTTTTACACATAAACGAGGTAACGTAAAGACTTTTCGGTGATTTGTGGCTATTTTGTTCGGTGATTTGTGGATTTGGGTACTTAAAAATTTCAGTCCAAAAACAGAAAAATACAATTTGGACTTAAAAAATTCAGTCCAAAAACAGGAAAATGCAATTTGGACTTAAAAATTTCAGTCCAAAAACAAGAAAACGCAATTTGGACTTGGAATTCTTTGATGGGCAATACGCGTACAGCTTATTCCGTAGTTATTCACCCTCTTGAGAAAAACGATTATTCTCTATGTCAACAACATTTCTTCCAGCTGTGTTGCTATCTTCAAGAAAACTAATTACCTTTCCTTTCAGTTTCACTTCATGAATCCCTGAGCTTTAAGATATTGCGTACTCTTTACAAGACAGTCCGAACTTTTTACCTCAATCAATGCTGAAGCACCTTGAGCCCGAGCCAAATCAAGATATTTATTTATATCCAGAATTCCCTCTCCAAGAGCTATATGATTGGAACTTTGTGTAACATCATGAATATGAAAATGCCTTACTGAATTAAGGTGGGAAAGAATAAACTTCTCATCTTCACCACCTGCCTTGTAAGCATGTCCAATATCAAAAGTCAAACCAAAATTTTTATCATTAAGCATAATTTCAATGGCCTGCTTCTGAAAATCCAGAAAACCCTTTGTATTTTCTATGCAGAATACACAGCCACACTTTTCAAATTCAGGACTGAATGTTTCAATAAACCTCTGAATGTTGTCAAAATACACATCTTTATGATGCTCAAAAATATAGAATTTTGTCCCACGTATTGAAGAATACCCACCTGGATTAAGGTGCATATTCAAAACATTTGAACCACAGGCAGAAGCAACGTCCAACATGTACCGAACAGTATCATATCCTGCCTTTCTGATTTCCGGAGAAAAAGAGAAAGGATCAATATCTGCCAAATGCAGAGTAAACTCTGTTCCGAACTTCTCTTTTA
>JAZLGI010000083.1:0-11996 GCA_045616225.1 Sphaerochaetaceae bacterium | reverse complement strand
TCTTCATTTGATGATGTTGCTATCTGAATTGCCATTGGTGAGAATTTAACATCTATTTCATTCTTTGATGCAAAAATGCTGAATACACAAAGAATTGTTAAAGACAAAATTAAAATCTTTTTCATCAGATTCCTCCATTTTCCTAAAGTATAGTGTTTTTGCATGGGGGGGCAACCAAGAAATTATAATAATTACTTTTTATTTGCTCATCTGAATAATTATTTAACCATAAAACAGAACAATTTAAGAAAAACGGGGCATTTTGCCCCGAAAAACCCTTATAAAACGGGGCAAAACGCCCCGTTTTAATTGACTATTCTTTGTTAATAGATGAAAATCTATATTTGTGAGGGATAAAAATGTTCAGAAAATATGAAGCTAAAATACAGAATTGGATAGAAAACAGCTCAAAGGCTCTTCTTATATTTGGAGCAAGACAAGTAGGAAAAACATACATTATCAGAGAAATGCTCCAAAGGAACAATATCAGTTACTTTGAGATAAACTTTATTGAACAAACCAGGCTTTGCGAAGAACTTACAAAACTTAATACTGCACAGGAAATAGTGGAAAAACTAGAACTATATTCAAATGTAACTCTCAATAAGAAAGAGTCCGTCATTTTCTTTGACGAAATCCAAAAATGGCCTGAGATTGTAACTAAAATTAAATTCCTTGTAGATCAGGGTTCTTACAGATACATTCTAAGCGGATCAAACCTTGGAGTAGAATTAAAAGGAATCAAGTCTATTCCAATTGGTTATGTTGACCAGTTTCAAATGTTTCCTATGGATTTTAAAGAGTTCTCTCTTGCTTTGGGTTCAAAAGAACAAGAATGGACCTATTTGAAAACCTGCTTTGATTCAAACAAAACTGTTGATGCAATCATTCATGATAAAATGATGAAACTTTTCAATTATTATCTTATCTCCGGAGGAATGCCGGCAGTCGTTGATATTTTTAAAAGAATACACACACTTGAATCTACATACCAGGAACAGCAAAACATAATAAACCAATACAAAGCAGATTTTATTAAATATGAATCAGAAGATCGCAAACTCAAAATTATATCTGTTTATGATTCCATCCCTTCTCAACTTAACAAACAGGATCGTCGCTTTATCTTTACATATCTCAACAAAGAACTGAAATTTGATAGATATGAAAACAGTTTCCTTTGGCTGAAAAATGCAGCTGTATCTATTCCGGTTTACATTGCAAATGATCCAAAACAACCTTTGGAAATATCAAAATCAACTAATAAGTTTAAACTATTTCAAAGTGATGTTGGCTTACTTACCTCATGTTTTTCTCTAGAATGTCGTATGGACATTTTAGAAAACCAACAAAACTCAGGAGTTAATCTAGGAGCAGTTTTTGAAAATTTCGTGGCCCAAGAATTAACTGCTCAGGGAATTAATCCTTACTACTACAAGAAATCCGATATTGGAGAAATAGATTTCTTGATAGAAATGGATAACAACATAGTCCCTATTGAAGTAAAATCCGGCAAAGATTTCAAAACGCACAAAGCACTTAGCTCTTTATTGTCCATACCGGAATACAGATTTAAAGATGCCTTTGTATTAAGCCCTAACAATATTGAAAAGGTAGACAAAGTAACATACCTTCCAATATATATGACAAGATTTCTCATCAAAGAAAAAAATGCCGGTTATTTTGAGCTTAATTAACAAATAGGGATTTGATTGAAGTAACAGCATCAACAATATCATTAATAGGAACTCTTTTTTCCTTTACCTTGGTCTTTCCGAACCTGCAGTACAGAGCTTCTGTTTTGATTATGACTTTCAGAGATTCCACTATGAAGACGGGAAAGTCTCAAATTTATATTACAATTGAAAAGCCGGACGCATATATTCAATAGAGTCTCTGCTAATTCCACATTGTTTTGCTATATGTTCAAGATTCTTATTAACAGTTGATTTAATAAAACTTACAATATCTTTTGCTTCTTCTTTGTTTATTCCGTAAAGTGGTGCCGTATTAATACTCAAACGAATACGATTCATCTTTTTTACTTGTATCAACAAACAATCTACCAATTAAAAGAGGATTTTCATTACTCCAGTTCTCGTAAACAAATATTGTTTTACTCATTTATTGCTTCCTCTTTTCTTTGGCAAAATTTCCAAATCCTGAAGTTTTTTGCCAAGCTCATCATCTTTGGCAATCAAAAGCAAATCTTTATCCATTCCGTTAAGTGCATGCAAAACCGCAGCATAAGTACCCATTGATACAGAAGGAGAGCCTTTCTCAATGGCCCAAAGTGTGGCTCTGCTGATATCCGCCCTCTGAGAAACAAGCTCAACCGTTAATTTTCTACGCAAACGGGCAAGTTTTATCTGCTCCCCCATTGCCTGTAAGTATTGTAAAGTCTGTGGCAACAAAACAGTTTTTCTAGTAGTCATCAAAACCTCTTAATGTTCATTATTATAAACAAATTCACATATTTGTCAATTTTAGTAAACATTACTAAGTCTCACTTCAACTGAACTTTTGCTTCTATGAACAGATTTTTATCGTGGACGATATACTTCTCAACGGTTGTGTACTTTCATTTGATTATGCGACAGAAGATGGCAAAGTACTCACAAGAAATAAAACGAACATGGTGATTCAGTTACTTTTCATAAAATAGTTATTAATCATATCATTTTGAATTCTTGTAAAAGTTCCAAACTTGGAAACAGAACCATTCTTCATCACTGAACAAATCCAGTACTCACCTTTATGATCTGCATTATCAACCGGCTGGTAGAGATAAATATCCTGTAATGCAAGAATGAATTCAGATGGAGTCAAAGCACCAACACATGAACCGGTAATATTTGACTTCTCAATATTTCCGTTAATTGTATAGTCTACTTTTTTCATTGCTCTTGACGAATTATTCATTCCAAAAGAGACATGTAAAGCTTTTTCTTTTGTTTCAACATCCTAACAAGACATCAATACAATGACCAACAACAAGCCCAAAAAAACTCAATTCTTTCTTTATCTGAGGCCTCCGATTACAACTTAATATTTAAACAGTTTCAGGATTCTGTAAATGAAAAGCAAATTGTAATCATTTACATCAGGCACCTATTGAAATCACGACTTATTATTTATGCTTTGTGTGATTTGCCCTAACAAATAAGAATTTGACAACTTCTGTCTCTGTACCATCTTTACCACAAGCAGATACAAAATAATGCAATGCTTTATTCTCTTCAGTTGCAGGAACCACATAACAATAATTACTGCCTTCATAAACAACAGTTGCCTCTTCTTTATTAAAAATTTCATTTGAAGAAGAGTAAATTCTAATTTTATCAACACCTGAAATATTTGGACGTGTATAAACAAAAACTAAGCTTTCATATTTATTCTCATAAGTCCAGTCATATTCATAACACTGAATAGGTTTATTTACTGCGACTTGCTCTTTTGATACAACAACCGTATTACTGTCATACTCTTCAGTAACAATTTTAAACGGAAGCGGATTATACTTTTTCAATGAAAGCCAGTATCTTCCGTCTTCCGTATCATAAAGTTCCAAACACCCATCTGTATCAAACATAATTACAAATTCAGGAGCATTTTTCCCTGAAAAGTCTATCTGATCCATAGGTATTACTATTCCTGTAGGATTTCCCTCGGAAGAAACAGGGCCAAAGTTTGTTGCTATTTGCTCATGATTAGGATTGATGAATGAAACATTTTCTGCCTTATGCTGAAAACACAAATATTGAAAATGTCCTATAACAAACGGTATGGCTTCTTGAAAACCTACCCAAACGTAATTAGGATCATTACGGTGCTCAACATTTTCAGGTAAGTCGCCTATTCCAAGAGCATTTGATATCTGATCTCTGGTAATTCCATCAGGAAGTTTTACACAAAAAGCACTACCTGCCCACATTCCATTTGTTTGCTCTTGACCACCTGGTAAAAGATCTATCAAAAGGCCATCCCATTTTCTGTTAAGTTCTTTCTGCGGAACAACTGTGTTTGCCAAATTCTTAGAAGAGATAACATTTATCCTATTAGGAATATTCCAACCGTTTCCTACACTATCACATTCCAGAATTTGAAGAGTTCTCTTAGATCCTTTAGTGGGATCCTCCTTATCCTTAGGGTCATAGAGATAGATATTGTTAATGTCCAAAATAAACATTTCCGGAGTAATACCGGTTTTTGCAACAACTCTGTTTTGAATCTCAGGGCGATACATAGATTCTTCAAGTCTTATTTCCTTTGCTTGGAATACAGCTCTTGAAGAACCTTCAATTAACCGTCCGTTCTCTGTAGAAATTTTTACTTCAATTCCTGCATTATCCAAAATATAATCATCAGCATTATAATCGTAACAAGATGAAAGACCGAGAATAAGCAACATAATTACAATATTAGAAAAAACTTTCTTCTTCATAGAATTATCTCCTTAAAGTCTTATACTGCCACCTATTACCGGTGATATTACAACAGAAAGACAGGTATACTTAAGAACTCTATTTAAGTGTGCAACAGCATCTCCTCGCACTTTTAAGAACAAATCCAACGCATTTAGGCTATATGAAACTTCAAATTCAATTGGAATATCAAAATACACATGAGGTTGTAAGTCTCCACTTATGCAGAAATTTCCGCCGATTCCTATTTTAGCTTCATATTCAAACTTATTATTTCTGTTGAATTTGTATCCTGCAAGTCCTGAAATCGTTGCAGAAAATTCATTGACATGATTTTCAAAAAGAAAATCTTGTACAAGCAAATCAGTTGCAAAAACAATCCCATTATTCTTTACCCACCGGACACCACCATCAACACCAAATGCATAATCTGAGTTAATCTTCTTGTTTGAATAAAATCTTATTATTCTTTGAAAAGAATATGGGGTAATGCCTGCGTATGCATTCATTTCAGAAGCAGAAACAGAAACAATACAAACAAAAACCAATAACAAAAGAATAAGCCTTTTCTTCACAATCATGCCTCATGTCTTGATATATAATTATAATTTGGGATTACTACTTTTGTATAGAAATCTGCTTCTGTTTTTTTAGTAATAATCCGGATTGTCTCTTTACTTATAAAAAAAGCTTTGCAGTGATGAATTGTGAACTGTATTATACAAAGAGACGGCAAGTGTTTTTTGTAGAACTTGTTGCAAATGATGACGCACTTATAAATACGGAGGTTTTCCATGAATAATATTAACCCTTTTACAATTTTTGACAAAGATTGGGCACTTCTCAGTGCAGGAGATGGAACAAAATCCAACACTATGACAATAAGCTGGGGAGGATTAGGAACAATCTGGAATAAAAGTGTGGCATATGTATTTGTGAGAGAATCTAGATACACAAAACAATTCATAGATAAATTTGACAATTTTTCTGTATCTTTTCTTGATGAATCATACAGAGATGCACTGTCAATTTGCGGAACAGTAAGCGGAAAAGATTGTGACAAATGGAAGGAATCTGGGCTTACACCTGTTGAAAAATGCGGTACCGTTTATCCAAAAGAGGCAAACAGAGTCCTTATTTGCAAGAAACTTTCAGCAGTCAAAATATCAAAAGACACTTTTATTGACCCTTCAATTGATGTTCAGAATTACAAAGATAAAGACTATCATACCATGTATATAGGAGAAGTCATCTCAATTTCATAATATTATGAAATGTCTTGTCATCTTCCCTTATTAGACTGTATCATCTTGCTTGTAGGGGAAGCTTCCGTATCTTTAAAGATAGGAGTCAACTTCTTCCCCAATCACAATTCAACGGAGAACACCTATGGCATTTTTACTTAACGGTGTCCTTTCTATCACTTGGCAACAAGTGGTAATGTATGTTATCGGAATCCTGATGATAGTTCTTGCAATCAAAAAAGATGTTGAGCCGGCTCTCATTATCCCTATGGGATTTGGAGCTATCTTGGTAAACATTCCTTTTTCCGGTGCAATTACACAATTTATCACAGGACTTGGTCCCGTCCAGGGGCTTCTGGACTGGCTCTTTGATTTTGGTATAAACGGAGCAGAGGCATTTCCCCTTTTGCTTTTTATCGGAATTGGAGCCATGATTGATTTTGGACCGCTTTTAGCTACCCCAAAACTGATTCTCTTTGGAGCAGCAGCTCAGTTTGGAATTTTTGCGACAATTGCGCTTGCAACCTTGCTTGGGTTCGGTCTTACTGACGCAGCTTCTATTGGTATCATTGGTGCTGCAGATGGCCCTACAAGCATTCTTGTGAGTCAGGTACTAAAGAGTAACTATGTTGGTCCAATTGCAATTGTTGCCTATTCTTACATGGCTTTGGTTCCTATTATCCAACCTGTAGCAATTAAGCTTGTTACAACAAAAAAAGAACGTTGTATTAAAATGGAATACCGTCCGCAGAGTGTAAGTCAAACAGCAAAAATCATGTTTCCAGTTGTAGTTACTTTCATAGCCGGTTTAATTGCTCCGGAGTCTGTTTCACTGGTTGGAATGCTTATGTTCGGAAACTTAATAAGGGAATGTGGTTGTCTTGGAAGTCTTTCAGAAACAGCACAGACTACTTTCAGCAACATTATTACTCTTCTTTTGGGTATAACCATTTCATCTACCATGAAGGCAGAATCATTTGTAAGTCTTCAAACTCTTATGATTATGGGTCTTGGTCTTGCAGCATTCTTTTTTGACACTATTGGAGGAGTGATGTTTGCAAAGCTTCTGAACCTTTTCTCAAAGAACAAAATCAATCCTATGATTGGCGCTGCAGGTATTTCTGCATTCCCAATGGCAAGTCGTGTGATTCAGAAGATGGGGCAAAAAGAAGACCCTCAGAATCACCTTCTTATGCATGCCGTTGCAGCAAACGTTGCAGGACAAATAGGGTCTGTTATTGCAGGTGGAGTTATTCTGTCACTTGTCCCAAATTTAATGTAAAAGGAGTTCAATTATGTCAACAACTTCAGCAGCATTGATAATAATGTGGAAAGGGATGATTGCAATTTTTGCAGTTATGGTGATTCTTTTGGTATTGATTAAAATAATCAACAAAATCACTTCACCTAATAAATAAACCACTGCCGACTGCCCGTGTTGCAGTCGGTTTTTATTTTTCCAATCCCACTGTTTGGGAAACAGGAACAGAGAAAGCAATTCCCTGACCTGCAGAATCAAGACCTACGTTCTTGTAAAGTGCATGCAAAACTTTGTCTTTAATTTTGGCAGGAACTATCATCATTACCATGTCTTTTTCCGGTTGAATGGTAATCTTAAAAATTTCCTCAGCTTCCTTATTTGCTGTTCCGTGAGCATGTATTACGGTTCCTCCGCTCACCCCTTCTTTTCTGGCAGCATCCATAACAGCATCTGAAAATCCAGCGTTAACCAAACATATAATCATTTCATATTCTTTCTTATCCATACCATCACCTACCTAAATGTTAATCTGTTATCACATAAGAAATTAAACACACAAGCCCCTATCACGCTCGTAAAAGGAACCGTATAAGCAATGCCTTTTCCGTCCTTGATAGATTCAAACTTTTCTTTAAGAACTTCCAAAACCTTATCTTCTTCGCTTTCCTTTATCACACTAAAAATCACTGCTTTGTCAGAATCAGACAAACCAAGATTCCTAAGCATTGTGTCATCTGCTGTACCCTTGCCCATTGCAATCATTGAAAGGTTTGAATGTAACCCCTGAATGAGATCTGAATAAAACTCTGCTTTTCTTCTGTTAACAATTGTTATCAAAAGAAGAAGTCTGTTTGTTGATATATTCTTTTCCTGTTTAGCCATACACAATCCTATGCAAAGTAAATAATTTGCTCATCATCTGAATCAAGGATTCTCTTCATTACAATTCTTTCTCTTACGGCTTTTGAAGCAATTGCCTTGAAACCAAGCATTTGAATTGTAATCAGAGGTGTCATTGCAACCATTGCCACTACTCCAAATGCATATAATAAAATCTGGGATTCTCCTTTTAAAACATAACACACACCAACAGCCAGTGGAAGAATAAAGCTTGATGTAAGCGGTCCGCTGGCAACTCCACCGGAATCAAAAGCTATGGCAGTGTAAAGTCTTGGCACAAAGAGAGATAGAGCAAGTGAAACAAAATAACCCGGAATGAGATAATACAACAATGAGAAACCATATATTATTCTTATTACAGAAAGCAGAATAGATACTCCAACACCCAAAGAAAGTGCTGTAAGCATAGATTTCTTGCTCACGCTACCACCTGTAATTTCCTCAATTTGCTTATTAAGAACATGAACTGCAGGCTCTGCAAGAACTACAACACATCCTATTGTAAAAGCAAAAATCAAAAGAATACTTGTGTTTTTCTGCCCCAGTTCAACACCAATCTTAAAACCAATTGGCATAAACCCTATTTCCACTGCAGTAAGAAACAGAACAAGCCCAACCAAAGTATAAAAAATACCGGCAGCAATTGGTTTAAGTCTTTCTTTTGGTAACTTGAGTACGGTTTTCTGAATTATCAAAAAGAAAACCACAATAAGGCCAAGTGCTTTGATAACATCAAAAGCTTTTCCAAGTGCAAGATTCACAACTCCTTTTGAGAGAATAGATTCCATTGAATAATCTGCCAATGAATAAGAAAGCTCACCTTTTGACAATAAAGACAAAACCATAACAGCCAGCATAGGTCCCACAGAACACATAGCAACTAGACCAAAAGAGTTCTCATTTGAGTTCTGTCCGCCTATTGAAGATGCAATTCCCACCCCCAGAGCCATTATAAAAGGAACCGTGACAGGCCCAGTCGTAACTCCACCCGAGTCAAACGACAAAGGTATGAACTCCATACGTCCAGATTCTATCAAAAGAGTCGTAAATGCAAATAAAAGCATATAAAAAAGCATAAGCAAGGAAGAAAGATTCTGCTTGAAAATAATTTTCAATACCGAAAAAAGCAAAAACAGCCCTACTCCAATTCCCACAACCACAATGAGAACTGTTCCGTTCATGACCGCACTTACCTGATTTGCCAAAACAGATAAATCAGGCTCTGCAACAGTAATCAACAGCCCCATAAGAAAACATGAAATCAACAAAAGTTTAAGATTTCTTGACTTTGTAAGCCCCAAACCCATGTACTGTCCCATAGGAGTCATTGATAAGTTTGCTCCAAGATTAAAAAGTGCAATCCCAAGAATCAACAATACAGAGGAAATTGTAAAAACAGTTATTTCAAGTGTGCTTAATGAAATAAGCCCTGCAAAACAGCACAACAATACTATTGCAACAACAGGAAGAACAGAAATAACAGATTCTTTTAGTTTAAAAAAGAATGCTTTAAACAATGTTTTGTACTCCTTATTCCATGAAAAAGGACCATTGCCGAATTTTTCTGTTCTGCAACAGTCCTCTCTTATTCTGTTTTTCAAGAATTACCTTATTCTTCTGATTCTGATTTATTCTTTTTTGTTTTTGCCAGGAAGAACAGACAAAGAGCAACAGTAAATAGCAGAATAACTGCAATTACAATTATGAGTGTGACAGAAACAGATTTATTTTGTTCTTCTGCAGCCATTTTATCTTCCAACTTATTTTCCAATTTCTCTACAATAGGAACAATAGAGTTTTCAATAACTGGAGTTGCAGAAACTTTTTGCGGTTCCTTTTTCTCAACTTCAGGAGCTTTTGCTATTGAAGAACTTTCTGCCTCTTGTTTCTCTTCATTGTCCCCATTAACCATGAGATCTAAGTAAAAGTCAAGTTCACTTGAAACAACACCGGCATAATAATCAAAATCTTTCTTTGTCAGATTTTTTGGGAATTCAACAGAAAGTTTACCTGCACTTTCCTTCTGGAAAGTAACACCAAGGTCTCCGTATTTCTGAACAAATAAAGAAGCTGCTTCTCCAATTTCTTCATCTGTTATAAAAGACGGATATGTTACATATCCATAACCGTTATGAACTTCTGCAATTAATTTAAAACCTGCAAAATCATAGACATAAGCATATTCAAAATCTGTTTCAGGAGAATCTGCTTTTTCAACAATGTCAGGCTCTGATTCCTTTACCGGAGAATCAATATTTACAGAAGATTCTACCTTTGCCGGAACAGCAGTGCTTTCTTGATCTTTCATAGATGCAGGAGTTGTTGCACAACCAACAGCCAATAATACCAAACATACAGGTACCAACATTTTTAAAATTTTTGTAGCCATTTTCACTTCCTTATCCTTTTATTAACAATATAATAGCAAAAAATTCAATCGTAAATGAAAACATTTGCATAATTCAAATTATTTGTTTTTTGCTGCCCGTTTTTGTGCATGAGCATAATAAAAGCAACAATAAAAGGGCAATTTCAAATGCTTTCCTGACTTAAAACTTCATCCTTTCCTTATTTCCCCTTTTACTACATAGGTATATAATATAGTGTATTGAATTGCATAGAATTAATTAAGAGGTAAGCATGTTTAAGATTGTACACAAGAAAGTTTTGAATCCCACAGTTACCCAAATGGAAATAGACGCTCCTTTGGTGGCAAGAAAAGCCAAGGCAGGTCAATTCATTATACTCCGTGTAGATGAAGACGGAGAGCGTATTCCCCTTACTGTTGCCGGCTGTAACTTAAATGAAGGAACAGTGAAAATAATCTTTCAGGTGGTAGGTTCAACAACAGAAAAGCTCAACCATAAAGAAGAAGGTCAGTACATTCAGGATTTTGTTGGTCCGCTTGGAAAACCTACGGAAACAGAAGGAATAAAGAAAGTCTGTATAGTTGGCGGTGGCGTAGGTTGTGCAATTTCAATGCCTCTTGCTCAGGAATTTCATAAACTGGGAGCCCATGTAACAAGTATCATAGGATTCAGGAACAAAGATCTTGTTATTCTGGAAAAAGAATTCTCAGAAGCCTCTGACAGGCTCATTTTAATGTCAGATGACGGCTCCTACGGACGTCAGGGAACTGTCACAGTTCCGTTAAAGGAATTACTGGAAAGCGGTGAGAAGTTTGACATGATTATTGCCATAGGACCTGTAATTATGATGAAATTTGTTGTTCTCACAGCAAAGCCGTTTGGCGTTCCTGTAACTGTTTCTATGAACCCTATTATGATTGACGGCACAGGAATGTGCGGCGGATGCCGTCTGACCTTAAATAAGGACGGAAAGCGGGTCACACAATTTGCATGTGTAGACGGACCTGACTTCAACGGATATGAGGTGGACTTTGATGAAGCCATGAGCCGTGGAAGAATGTATTTTGATTTTGAACGTCATGCGCATGAGGAAACATGCAATCTTTTCAAGGAGGCAAAATAATGGCTCTTGACCCAAAAAAACATGCTATGCCCACACAGGCTCCTGAAGTAAGAGCTCACAATTTCTCTGAAGTTGCAACAGGCTACATAACAGAAATTGCACTTGCAGAGGCAAACAGATGTCTTAACTGCAAAACAAAACCCTGTGTCTTAGGTTGCCCTGTAAACATAGATATCCCAAGTTTCATAACCCTCGTCAAACAGAATGATTTTGAAGGTGCTTACAATGTAATAACAAAGTCTTCATCACTTCCTGCAGTTTGCGGCCGTGTATGTCCTCAGGAGCTTCAATGTGAAAGCAAATGTACAATGGGTGTGAAGTTTGAACCTGTCGCAATAGGTCGTCTTGAGAGATTTGTTGCAGATTATCACAACCAGAACAGCAATACTTCCGGCGCATCTCCTGTATTCAACGGTCACAAGGTTGCAGTTGTAGGCTCAGGGCCTTCAGGTCTTACCTGTGCCGGAGATTTGGCAAAAAAAGGCTACAAAGTTACTGTCTATGAAGCTCTCCATACTGCCGGAGGTGTACTTGTTTACGGTATTCCGGAATTCCGTCTTCCAAAAAGTATTGTTGCCCGTGAAGTAGAAGGCTTAAAGCAGCTTGGTGTAGATGTAGAAACAAACCTTGTCACTGGTAAGACTCTCATGGTAGATGAACTTTTTGAGATGGGCA
>JAZLGI010000082.1:0-21884 GCA_045616225.1 Sphaerochaetaceae bacterium | reverse complement strand
AACTATGGAGATGTTTCAAGGGAAAATGATTAAATGCTTATCAAAAATGCTACCGTAATAGATGGAACAGGAAGACCTGCTTATGTTGCAGATGTTTTAATCAGTGATGGAAAAATAGCCAAAATAGGTACTGTTTCGCATACTTGTGAAAGGAACATTATTGCAACCGGTAAAATACTTTGCCCGGGTTTTTTGGATATTCATGCTCACAGTGAACTTGAAGTTCTTAGAGACCCGTCAATGAAGCATAAAACCCAGCAGGGAATAACATTTGACCTTTCAGGCAATTGCGGTGTTGGTGTTTATCCCAGAAAACCGGATGATGAACCATGCTTTGCGGATATCTTGGGACACTACACAGATTGGGATTGGACAGATTTTGAGTCTTACAGAAACAAATTAAGAACAGATTTCAAAACTGCATATCTTCAGAGTCATGCAAATCTCAGAATGTGTGCAATTAACGGTAATCCAAATAGAGAAGCTACAGATTCAGAGATTGAAGAAATGTGCAGACTTCTTGACATTTCGCTTTCTCAAGGATGTATTGGTTTTTCTTCGGGTCTTTATTATGCTCCAAATGTTTTTGCTTCCAAAAAAGAAATAATAAAGCTTCTGGAAGTTGTAAAAAAGCATGATGCTCTTTTCTGCGTTCATCATAGATGTGAAGGTGATGAAATTGTTTCTTCAGTAGAAGAAGTAATAAATTACATGAAAGCCACAGGTGTACGTTTGGAAATTTCACATCTTAAAGCTATAGGAAAAGACAATCAGGACAAGATAGATACTGTTCTGGATATGATTCATGCTGCAAAACAAGATGGATATGAAATTGGTTTTGATCAGTATCCTTACAATTACGGAAGTACCAGTCTGTTTTCTCTTCTTCCTCCGGATTTGCTTGGTCTTGGATTGGATAAGCTGAACGAAACACTGGAAAAGGCAATTGCAAATCAGGAATTGTATGAGACTATTGTAAAAAAGATAGAGAACCCTGACGGTTGGGACAGTATTGTAAAGCTTTGCGGTTTTGAGAATATTACTGCAAGTTATCTTGAAAAACATTCGGAATACAGCACAAAGACATTGGCTGCTATTGCAGAGGAAATGAATACAGACCCTTACAGAGCCTTGTTCACAGTGTTAAAGGGCGAGAGCCTTGCCCTTATGACAGATGTAACACAGTCCAGAGAAACTTTGGTTAAGGTCTTAAAAGATGAACTGATGTGTTTTGGAACAGATGCCCTTTACACAGGTTCCGGAGAACACCCAAGAAGTGGAAATGCAGCTGTTCACCTTATCGAAGAACATTGCATCAAAAACCAAGATTTATCCTTGGAAGAGTGCATAAGGAAAATGACCGGAGAAGTTGCAAAAAGACTAAGACTTACAGATTTTGGTACTGTAGAAGAAGGTAAATGTGCAGACTTGGTTCTTTTTGATCCAAAGAGATTAAAAGATAATTCAAGCCCTGCAAAACCTTTTAAACCTTGTGACGGTATAGAATTAGTGCTTATTGACGGAAAACAGCAGTAAGTAAATATCCTGTAGGATTATTTTCCTAGTTTTGTCCAAAGCTTTTCAAGAGAATAGAAGTCTCTCAGCTCCTGACTCATAAGATGAATGACAATGTTTCCGCAGTCAATGAGTTCCCAGCCGTCATCACCAACAGCTTTATGTCTGTTGTTTACTTCAAGGCCAAGCTTATCAATTACTTCCCAAAGTTCTCTTGCAAGTCCTCTCAGGTGTCCCAAACTGGAAACTGTAGTTATGATAAAGCAGTCTGCCCATGAACAATCTTCTGAAACATCAACAATTGTTGTTTCTATTCCCTTATGCTCTTCAAGAAATTCTTTTATTGTCTGAGCTTGTTCTCTGATTAAATCTGTCATTTTCTTTCTCCTAAAAGCTGTCTGAACCATATTTCAAAGTATTTCTTGTTGTATTGCGAATCTTCTGATTTCAGAAAACTTGTGCAATCCATGTAAACTACTTCTACATTTTCCTTATCAATGCAGGAAATAAAACTTGAAACATCTGTAGAACAGAGCTTGTTTATCTTACTTGAGAGAGGTTCTTTGCTCAAGTCCTGAGCATGAGAAACCAATCCGTTGAGAAGTCCCTCAGGACTGTCATCCTGCGCCCAGCAACTTAAAATTCGCTTTATTGAATCAAATATACCCGGAGTTCCAACCACAGTATTGTCTGCTTTGATTCCAGTAAACTTTTCAATAGCCTGAACCACCGTTTCCAAATTGTTTTCTTTTCCATAGCTGACAATGACATCCAAAGGAAGTTTGACAAGAAACAATTTGTTTGAACTTGCCTCATAATCCACAACATAAGAACTGTCCATGAAATAGGCAATCATCTTGTAGTTTCTTCTGATGGAGCAAGAAGAAAGAAAAAACAGGATAACGAGGAAAATTGCAAAAATTTTTCTTTTCATAACTGCCCCTCCAGATAACTCAACATTTTAACAGAAGCTTCAGAAGCATCATGATAACCCTTTTCTTTCCAATGACTTATCATGTCTTTCAAAACAAGAAGAGCGCAACCCTGCAACGTATCTGACTTAAGATAACCACGTCTTCTTTCCTCCGTCATGAAAACCCTGGAAGGTTCAAAATAATCCGATACAAACAAGGCCAAAGCCAAGTCATCCATATCTGTGTCGCCGGTTGTATGAATACATATTGCTCTCTTCCAAGAAAAAGGATAAGAGCCAAAAAGTTTCTCTGCAATATCTGCAGAAACAATTCCGTGGGCGAGAACAGGTGAAGCTTTCTGTTCGGAAGATAATTCAATATTGTTGACTTTACAGTATGAGAGAATATCAAGGTCGCTCAGCTCTCTTCCCAAATCATGGGCAAGACCGCAAAATTCAGGTGCTTTCATACCATTAAAGAAATCTATCTCTTTGTTGTAATGCCTTAGCACTTCTTCTGCTGTTTTTGCAACTCCAAGACTGTGGATGTACCTTTTTTCAGAGACATGCTCTTTAAGATAATCATTTAACTGCTCAATGTTATCAAACATAAAGATTGTTCCTCTTAATGTAATCTAAAACTCTTGGAGTGAGAAAATATTCATGTTTCAACGGATTTTCCCTGAATTCCGTAGAACTCTCAGGAGAAAGGCCTTCTGAAAAAATCTGCTTGAACATTAAATCTTTTGGAAGTTCTTCCCAGCAACTTGTTTTTCCCCGTCTGCAAATCAGAAACTCCACTTGGTCTTTTAAATCTTCAAATCTGTACCACTTTTCAAGATTTGCCACATGGTCATCTCCCATGAGTAAGCCAAGTCTTCCATCTATGTCATATTCCTTCTTCAGAGATACTACAGTGTCGTAAGTATATGAAACACCCTTTCTTTGAATTTCTACATCCGATACTATAATTTCTGTATTAAAATTATATAAACTTCTAAAATCTTCAATTGCAAGACGTGTCATTTCCAATCTCTGAGAATCAGATGCAGAAGGTTCAGAGCTTTGTTTGAAGTTACTTAAATGTGCGGGAACAAGAATAAAACAGTCATAAGAAGTTTGCCTTATTGCATTTTCCAAAAGAAAGAGATGTCCCTTGTGAATAGGATCAAATGTCCCGCCAAGCATGGCCACAGATTTATTTTTCTGCATAGCCTAATTCTAATATCTGATGCCTTTAATTACAACTTGCTCTGATTGTGCTGTTTGGATAGAATTTAGCCATGATTAAGAACATAGTATTTGATATGGGACAGGTTATCCTTAAATGGAACCCAAAAGTTTTTTTTGAAGATTACAATCTTTCCGAAGAAGATAAGATTATCATTCATAACAACGTCTTTACCAGTTACAATTGGCAACTGCTTGATTTTGGTTATTACAAATCAGAACAGGACTTTTTAAATGATGTCCTCAAGAATGTTCCGGAGCATCTTCATGAAATAGTTACTTATATTGTCCTTCATTGGGATGATAAAGGCAGAGAATGCGTAGAAGGAATGGAAGACCTCGTAAAGAAGTTAAAAGAAAAAGGCTATGGAATTTACCTTCTGAGCAATGCAGGCCCAAGACAACCTCAGTATTGGTCAAAAATGAATGTTTCACAATATTTTGACGGAGCTGTTGTATCTTCTCTTGTCTGTCAGTACAAACCATGTACAAATATCTATGAGACCTTGCTTAACAGATACAATCTCAAAGCAGACGAGTGTATCTTTATAGATGATTTGTCTCTGAACTGTGCAGGAGCTTTCCTCACAGGACTTCATCCTATTGTTTTCAGAGGGTGTGAAGATTTAAAACAGCACCTCAGAAAAGACTTTGGAATAGAAGTCTAAGCTTTTCTAAGCCTGAGTGCGTTTGAAACTACAGAAAGACTTGAAAGACTCATACACATTGCACAAAGCATAGGATTCATTGCAGGCCCTCCGAAGAGTGTGAGAAGACCTGCTGCTACAGGAATTCCTATTGTGTTGTAGAAAAATGCCCAGAACAGGCTGATTTTTATGTTTCTTATTGTTTTTCTTGACAGTTCCACTGCTCTTGGTATGGCAAACAGATTTGCAGAAAGTAAAACAACATCTGCATTTGAGATGGCAGCATCTGTGCCGCTTCCCATTGCAATTCCTATATCTGCCTGTTGAAGAGCAGGGGCGTCATTAATTCCGTCTCCAACCATAATGGTATTTCTGTTGTTTTTTATAATTGTGAGTTTATCTTGAGGAAGCAAGGAATGTTCATAATTGTCCAATGCGGTTAGTTCTGCAATTTTTCTTGCAGTTTCTTCGTTATCGCCTGTAAGCATGGTACATTTAAGACCCAATGCTTTTAATCTTGAGACTGTTTCTCTGGAATCTTCTCTCACAGTGTCAGATATGAATATTTCTCCTACAAATTGCCCGTCTTTTGCAACAAGAATCTGAGCTGAGCTTTCAGGACAAACTATATTGTTTTCTTCAAGAAATGATTTCTTTCCTGCTAAAACAATGCTTTGGTTTACTTTTGCTTTTATTCCTTTTCCCGGGAAAGACTCAAAATCTGTTGCAGGTGTAACAAAGGAGGTATTTGTCTTTTCCAGCACAGCCTTGGCAAAAGGATGTTCACTCTTTGATTCACAAGAGGCTGCGAGAAGTAAAGTTTGGTTGTCTGTGAATGAGACTACATGAGGTTTTCCTTCTGTGAGAGTTCCTGTCTTATCAAACATGACATTTTCCATTGTTCCAATTCTTTCCAGAGCCGCAGCATCTCTGAACAGAATTCCCTCAGTTGCGGCTTTTCCTGTAGATACCATAATGGCAATTGGAGTTGCCAACCCAAGAGAACAAGGACAGGCTATTACCAAAACACTTACAGCATTTCTCAATGCTGTTTCCAAGTTTTTTGTGAAGAAATACCATAGAAGAAAAGTTGCAACAGAGAGTCCAATAACTACAGGAACAAAAACTCCGCTCACTTTATCTGCAATTCTGGCAATAGGGGCTTTTGAACTTTGTGCCTGTTTTACCATTTCTATGATAGAAGATAAGACTGTGTCTTTGCCTGTCTTTTCTATCTTTATGGTAATTGAGCCGCTTGTGTTAAGACTTGCTCCAAATACTTTGTCCCCTGGGTTTTTCAAAACAGGAACGCTTTCACCTGTGAGCATACTTTCATCTATTTCTGAAGCTCCTTCAATTACAACGCCATCAGAGGCAATTCTTTCTCCAGGATGAACAAGAACAATATCTCCTTCTTTTAAATCCAATGCATTTATCAGAGAAGGTTTGCCGTCTTTGATTACAGTTGCTTTTGCCGGTGCAAGATTAATGAGGTCTCCAATGGCTGCTCCGGCTTTTCTTTTTGAACGTTTTTCTATGTATTTTCCTACCATAACAAGAGTTATGATTGTAGATACTCCTTCAAAATAAAAAGCATTGTGATTTGTGACAAGGTTTACAAAACTGTAGATGAAGCTTGCCAGAGAACCAAGGGCAACAAGACTGTCCATGTTGGGATGTCCTTTGAAAAGACTTGAAAAGCCTTTTATGTAAAATGCCCGTCCTGCAATCATAACAGGAACACAAAGACAAATCTGAATCCATGCATTTACATGAGCCATTGCAAGAACAAACAAAGGAACGGCAAAGGTAATACAAACCAAGAGTCTCAGCTTTTGCTTGTTTTCATCATTTTCATCTGAGTCATCTTGAGAAAAGACAAGCTTAAACCCTGCTTTTGCAACAACTGAGGCAAGTTGCTTTTCTGTTACGACAGAAGAATCAAATTCTATATTTGCTTCTTCTGATGCCAAACTTACAGAAACTTTTGCAACTCCTTTTGTTTTGGATAATACTCTTTCTACAGAAGCGCTGCAGGCAGAACAGCTCATTCCTTTTACTTTACATACAATTGTTTTCATTTTTTTTCTCTGTACAAATGTTTTTCTATAGAGATATTATAAAAATAATTCTTGTAAAAGGGAATTTATCATGGGAGGGTTAATGCTTGAAGATTATCTTTTGGTTCACAAAAGTATTTTACCGGATTATTTCATTTCTGTTCTCAATGCAAGGAGTTTAATAGAAAGCGGTAAGGCGGCAAATGTCAGTCAAGCTGTAAAGATGGTTGGGATTTCAAGAAGCACATATTACAAATACAAGGATTATATTTTGGAAACCGGCAAAATGCCTGAGGGGAGGAAAGCTGTCCTCTCAATGCTTCTGACTCACGAAACCGGTATTCTTTCTCATGTGCTTACAGAAATTTCAAAAATGGGCGGCAGCGTCCTTACCATTACCCAAAGTCTTCCTATTCACAATAGGGCAAGTGTCACCATTTCACTTGATATGAGCAGCGTTACAGATGGCAATCCTTCTGCTTTTATCCAGCATATTGCTCAAATTCCAGGGGTAGAGAACCCAAGAATAGTTGCAATAGATTAAACCTCCTTTTTGCAGATGCCCACAGACCCGGCTGCACAGGGTTGGTGTGGATATGTCCTTTGTATCTGAAGACATCTGCGTATGTTCTGAAGAGTAATGTTGTTTTTTTGTTCTAATGCTCAGTTTTTGGATGCGTATTTATCAAAAAGCCCTGAGTAAATGTTTGCTGTATCAGGATTTGGAATAAAAGTTTTTTTTGTTTTTATGAGTTTGTCACAGGTCTGGGTTATGTCTGCATTTTCAAGACTTGAGTACGCAAGGATACCCAGCCCCAAAAGACCCGGTTCTGTTTCTTGGATTGTTGTAACCGGCATTTGTGTTATGTCTGCTTTAAGCTGGTTAAGTCTGTCGTCAAGGGCAGGAGTTCCTACAATTCTTATTTCTGTGCCTTTTTCAAAAAGTCCCAGAACGTGTTTCACTGCAAAACATGTTCCTTCAAGAACACTTCTGACATAGTCCCATTTTGTGCTGTCTATTGATATCCCTGAAAAACTTGCTCTTATGTTACAATCCCAGATTGGAGCTCTTTCTCCGGTAAGATAAGGATGAAAAATAATGTTTCCTGAGCCTGGCTTACTTTCTGTCAGAGCCTTGTTGATAAAGCTTTGAATGTCTTCCCCGTTACCTAAAAGATTGTGGATATATTCTATTGCTTTGCCGGTAGTTGAGATAATTCCGCTGACATTCCAGTCTTTGGTATTTGGATGTCTGTAACACATAAGGTTTGGATTGTCGTTTTTCTTGCTGCTGCAGAAGTTTATTCCTTCACTTGTTCCGGTTCTGTCGCAGATTTGACCATTGTGCATGGCTCCGCTTCCAATGATTGCGCCTACAAAATCAGGACAACCTGCAAGAACCGGTGTTCCCCGGGTAAGACCAAATTCCAAAGCAGCTTTTTGCGTAACACATCCAAGAAATTCTCCCGGTTTTATGAAAGGTGGAAGCTTTGTTCTTTCTATTTCAAACAAATCAAGCATTTCATTATTCCAGTACCATTTCTCAAGACCTTCAAGGGGCATGATTGTCCTTGCGCAGTCTGTGAGGACAAAAGAAATGAATTCAGGTGTAGATAGAAAGAAATCTGCTTTTGCGTAAAGTTTAGGAAAATTGTTTTTTATGTACAGAATTTTAGGAAGAAAAAAAGAAGGATCTATTGCCTGACCTGTTTTTTCAGATATGAAAGAACTTTCTTTTTGGGCTTGTCTGTTCATCCATAAGAATGCAGTACCTCCGCATGAAGGTGCCAATGTAGGACCGTTTCCGCTTATTATGATGCAATCTGCTTTTTTTACACTTTCTCCAAGCTCTGAAAATGCTTTCTTTAGGACGGCTGTCCATTGATAAGTGTCAATTGTGTAATCTTTGGAGAATTCAGGGCTTGTTACTCTTGCAGACTTCTTTATGCCTGTTCTGTCAATGAGTGCTGCTTTGATTGCAGTTGTTCCAATGTCAGCTGTCAGTATCATTTTTGCCCTGCCTAACTGCGACCTGTATTATAAGAAGAAATGAGGATTAATAATCATCCTCATCATTGTCTCTTTCATCAGAATCGTCATCATCAAAGTAGAAGCCGTTTTTTGAGAAGTCTTCATCATCCTCATCATAGTCTTCATCTTCTTCCGGGTCATAGTCTTCATAATCACTTACGTCCGGGGCATCTAAATCTTCAAAGAGATTTTCAAAGTCGTCATCTTCGTCTTCGTCAAAATCATCTTCTCTTTCATCTTCTTCATAATCGTCGTTAAAACCGTCGTTCCAATCTAATGACATTTTGTCCTCCGTAAGTATCATCAGTATATTAGAAAAGTAAATTGACATAAAGCACTTTGCTGTTGAAAATACTACTAGGAGCGAGAAAAATGAAGAAAAATTATTTATTTTTATGCTTAATTCTTATTCTTGCCTTCTGTCTTTGCAGTTGTGAGACAACTGTAAGCATAAGGACTTTGACCCCTGCAAAAGTTAATTTGGCTTCTTATGACAATATTGGAATAGTTTCTACGGAACCTTTTGACAGTTCCTGGTCTGATTTTAACAGAAAGTATAAGTTAGAGGCTAATTTCTCAGACAGATACATAGATTATTTTGCAAAAGAGTACGGAACTTCTACATTTGGACTTAATGAGAACCTTTCCAGATATGCTTCCAATGTTATGCTTTTGGCTGTAAGAAACAGCAGCAGTTCTTATGATAAGGGTTTTCTGATAGATAATCTTGTTAATTCTGCAAGGAGAACAGGTTCTACTGTAAAAAGTACATTGGAGAGAAACGGCGTAGATGCAGTCATTACAAGCAGTATTACAGGACAGAGCTTAAGAGAGTATCTGGAAGCAAAACCTTACACAATTACAACTCAGGATAATAAGGTTTTGAATTGTTACAAGCTCTATCTTGTGAGAAAAGCAAGGCTTGAGCTTTCTTACAATGTTGTAGATGTGAAGAAGAACATGGTTATAAGCTCTTCAAGTTACGAAGATTCAGAAGAAAGAGAGTATTATCTGGGCTACAGAGAAGGAGATTATGAATTCCAAAAGGGCCGTGATTATTATCTCATGGAAGATGGTTCTGATCTCTTCAAAAAAATCCTGGACAGAATAGGGAAGAAAGTTACAGATGATTTCTCTCAGTCGTTTTCCTATTCTTATTTCTCACTGCAGGAGTCCGCAAATCCTGATGTAGAACGTGGAATTGAGTTTGCAGACTTTGAGCTTTATGAAGAAGCTCTTGAATTGTTTGAATCGGCCTGGAGAAAAACCGGTTCGTTTGAAAGTGGGTATAATGCCGCTGTTATGTATTTTGCTCTTGGAGATTATGATATGGCCTCTGAAATGGCTTACAATACTTGGATTTCTTCTATGGATGTAAAGGCAAAGCGTCTTTATGAGAAGTTCCAGAGTCTGGCTGCAAATGATGTAAATGCAAAGAAACAGCTTGGAATAATTGACAATTCAGCAGATGCGTTTCAAGAAACGGAGTTGGTTGGTTTCTGATGCTTTTTGTAATAACAGGGAACGGTAAAGGAAAAACTACATCCTCTTTGGGTATGGTGGAAAGGGCTATTGGAAATAATGGAAAATGCCTTGTGATTCAGTTTATTAAAGACAATGTAACTTCTTATGGAGAATACAAAAGTCTTACTTCTCAGGGTGTGAATTGGTTATCTTTTGGAGAGGGGTTTACCTGGAATCTTGAAGATACTTCCCGTACATCAATACTTTGTAAAGCAGGTTTTAAAAAGTTTTGTGAAACCTTTGAATCACAAGAATATTCTATGATTGTTCTTGATGAGTTTACCTATGCCATGAACCTTGGTTTTGTTGAAGAGAAAGAGTTTCTTTCTTTTATTTCAGAGCATAAACAGAATAAGACTCATGTTGTAGTTACAGGTAGAGATGCTTCGGAAAACCTTATTAAAGCTGCAGATACTGTCAGTGAAATTAAGGAAATAAAGCATCATTTTTACTCAAATGGAGGTAATACCGTAAAGGGAATTGAGTTCTGACTTTTCTTTTTTTCCCTTTTGATTAAAATAAAAGCATGAGCAATGTAATAATTAGCTTAAAGCTCATTGTCTACGCCATTTCTCTTTGTGTTTCGTCAATGCCTCTGGCACTTTCCATTGCTTCGCTTAATTACCACAAAAAACCATGGTCAGGTTGGTACATTGTTTTCCAATCGGCATTGATTGGTTCTATTTTTCTGGGTTTTCTGGATCTTCTTGCAGAGAGTCTTTTCCCGGCAAAGGCCAGTGTTGTTTTCAGGTATATTTTTGAGATTATGCAGCTATGTACAATGGGCTTTGTTGCCGTTCTGCTGCCTTTCTTCATGTACTTTGTTTTGGCTAAACCATGGAAAGCCAGACAGCGTTTATTCTTTTATCCAATAGCAATTATTTATTTTGGACTGGGACTTTTCGGAAAGTTGTCCACCATTTATCCTATAACAAATCTTTCTTCTACCGGGATTTTTATATTCCTGTATTGTTACTGTCTCGTGGTGCTTATCATTAATCTTAGAAACGTTCAAGATAAGCAGACAAGGGCCATTTGTCTTACCGTGTTTATTACAAGTCTTTGTCTCATTCCTGCAAGCTTAATTGCCTTTATTTTTCCCCATGTTGCAGACTTCGCTTATCCGATTTATCTGCTTGCTTTTTCAATTATCATGATTGTATATTTTGGAATTGTTTTCAAAACAGATAAAATCATGAGGGAAAACAAGCCTAAGATGACTTTGAAATCACTGTCCAAATTTAAAATTTCAGAGAGAGAGTTTTCTGTGATTAAGCTTATAGGTGAGGGATTTACAAACAAGGAGATTGCTTTTGAATTGGGAATTTCCGTCAATACCGTAAACAATCATGTTTCCAACATCTTTGAGAAGATGGAAGTCAAATCAAGAATAGACCTTCTTAATCTTGTCAAAGAAGGTCCTATGAACTGAACTGCGGCATAACTCTGTTGAAACAAAACTTAATAATAATATAATATCCTTTTGAGGATATTTTTATGGAAGTTAGAGTAAGATATGCACCTTCTCCAACAGGCCTCCAGCATATTGGCGGCGTGAGAACTGCACTTTTCAATTATTTTTTTGCACGGGCAAACAAGGGAAAATTCATTCTCAGAGTTGAGGACACAGACAGAGAGCGTTACAGTGACGAGTCTTTGCAGGATCTCTATGACACACTGGATTGGCTGGGTGTTAAATGGGATGAAGGTCCTGTAGTAGGCGGCCCTTACGGACCGTACATTCAGAGTGAGAGATTTGGTCTTTATCAGGAATATGCAAAGAAACTCGTGGAAATGGGCAAAGCTTATTATTGTTACTGTACTCCTGAGAGACTTGAGGAACTTAGGAAAAAGCAGGAAGAAGAAAAAAGCTCTATCCAGGGTTATGACGGACATTGCAGAAACCTTACTCCTCAGCAGATTGCAGAATATGAGAAACAGGGAATTAAGCCGGTAATAAGGCTTAAAGTTCCAAGAGAGGGCAGTACAACTTTCCATGATGTTCTCATGGGAGATATTACAAGGGAAAACAAGGACATAAGTCCTGATCCTATTCTCCTTAAGAGTGACGGTTTCCCAACATACCATTTGGCAAACGTCATAGATGACCATCTCATGGGTGTTACTCACATTATGAGAGCTCAGGAATGGATACCGTCAGGTCCGCTTCATGTTATCTTGTATCAGGCATTTGGATGGGAAGTTCCTACATATTGCCATCTTCCTATGGTAATGGGAAAAGAAGTAGACCCTCAGACAGGAGAGATTCATCTTGCAAAGCTTTCAAAACGTCATGGAAGTACAAGCGTAAGAGATTTCAGGGCAAAAGGCTATCTTCCTGAAGCACTGTTAAACTATGTAAGTCTTGTAGGCTGGTCTTTTGACGGAGAAAAGGAATTCTTCTCCAAAGAAGAGCTGGAACAGTGTTTCTCACTTGAAAAAATAAACACAGCTCCTGGAGTCTTTGATTATCAGAAACTTGACTGGTTTAACGGCCAGTATATCAGACGCAAGACAGACGCAGAACTCACAGACTTGATAATGCCTTACCTTCTTTCTGCAGGACTTGTAAAAGAGACCGATAGAAACAAGGTCCTTGCATTTGTTCCTGGAGTCAAAGAACGACTTACACTTCTTTCAGACATTGTGCCAATGTGTGAATTCCTCAAAGATAATGTTCCGGAAGTGTCAATGTTAATTCCAAAGAAGATGGATGTTGCAGGTACTCTGTCTTCTCTTAAAGCAGTTTATTCTCTTGTAAAGGAAGAACTTGCAAAAGGCACAACAGATGAAGACCTGCAGAATAAGCTTTGTGAACTTGCACAGAGTCTTGGAATTAAAAATGCGGGAGTCTTCAATCCGCTCAGAGCTGCGGTTACAGGACTTATGGTAAGCCCTCCGCCATTCAGCTGTATTCATTTGCTGGGTGAAGAAGAGTCTTACAAACGAATAGAAAGAGCAATTAATATTCTTGAAGAAGAGGTAAAGAAAAATGGCTGAAGTAACAATGGACAAAATTGTCTCCCTTTGCAGAAGACGTGGTTTTATTTTCCAGAGCAGTGAAATTTACGGTGGACTTAACGGTGCTTATGACTACGGACCGCTTGGAGTTCAGCTCAAGAACAATATCAGAGACCTTTGGTGGAAGGAAATGACACAACTCCATGATGATATCGTAGGACTTGATGCTTCTATTCTCATGGCATCAAAAGTTTGGGAAGCCAGTGGTCATGTCAGTAATTTCACAGATCCTATGGTAGACTGCAAACAGTGTAAGAGCCGTTTCAGAGCAGACCAGATAGATCTTAACGGAGCATGTCCTGTTTGCGGAACAAAGGGAAGTTTCACAACACCTAGAAACTTTAACCTCATGTTTGCAACACACATTGGTCCAGATGTAGATGCAGGTTCAACAATTTACCTCAGACCGGAAACAGCCCAGGGTATTTATACAGAGTTTAAGAATGTTGTTGCTTCATCACGTGTAAAAATTCCTTTTGGAATTGCACAGGTAGGAAAAAGCTTCAGAAACGAAATAACAACAAAGAACTTCATCTTCAGAAGCTGTGAGTTTGAACAGATGGAAATGCAGTTCTTCTGCCAGCCTGGTTCAGATGACAAGTGGTTCCCTTACTGGAGAGAACAGAGAATGAACTTCTATGTGAACAAGATTGGTATTCATCCGGATCATCTCAGATGGCATCAGCACGGACCGGATGAATTGGCATTCTACGCAAAAGATGCTTATGACATTCAGTTCCTCTTCCCAATGGGATGGCAGGAACTTGAAGGCGTTCATGACAGAACAGACTATGACCTTACTCAGCATCAGAAATTCAGCGGAAAAGAAATGGCTTATCTTGATCCTGTTACAAACGAGAAGTACATTCCTTATATTGTTGAAACATCTGCCGGTCTTACAAGAAATGTTCTCATGGCTCTTTCAGATGCTTATGAAGAACAGGAACTTGAAGGCGGAGATGTCAGAACTGTGCTTCACTTCCATCCTAATGTGGCTCCTATTACAGTATCTGTACTTCCTCTTGTTAAGAAAGACGGTCTGGCAGAATATGCAAGCAAACTTGAGCATGAACTTAGAGAAGACTTTGTTACAGACTTTGACACAAGCGGAGCAATTGGACGCAGATACCGCCGTCAGGATGAAATTGGAACTCCTTATTGCGTAACTGTTGACTACGATACACTTAATGACAACACAGTAACACTTAGATTCCGTGACAGCATGGAGCAGGTACGTGTTCCTGTTTCAGAACTTGTTGCAACAATAAAGAAGGCAACTAAGGAATACAAGAGAGTATAAGAGAGGATAGAATGAATAAAGCACTTCAGGTACTTATTGATCGCGGATTCGTAAAAGACTGTACAAACTTTGACGGTCTTTCAGATCTCATGGATAAAGAAAGTGTTACTTTTTACTGTGGAACAGACCCTACAGGTCCTTCTCTTCATGTAGGACATATTGTTCCTTTCTTTGCCATGCATCATCTTCAGGAAAACGGCCATTGTCCTATTGCCCTTGTAGGAGAGGGAACTGCTTACATTGGAGATCCTTCAGGTAAGACAGAGATGAGAAAGATTCTTGCTCCTGAAGTAATGCAGCAGAATGCTCAGAATATAGCAAAGCAGCTTTCAAAGGTTGTTAATTTTGATGAAGTTCCTCCTGTAGGTTATGGAAAAGGAAGAATTCTCAACAATAAAGAATGGCTTTTACCTCTAAATTACATTGAGTTCCTCCGTGACGTAGGCAGATACTTTTCAGTAAACAGAATGCTTACTTTTGAAGGTGTTAAACAGCGCCTTGAAAGAGGTCTTTCTTTTATAGAATTCAATTACCAGCTTTTGCAGTCTTACGATTATCAGCAGCTTTTTTCAAAGTATAACAACAGGTTGCAGATAGGCGGAGCAGATCAGTGGGGAAACATTGTTGCAGGTATTGACCTCATTCAGAGAATGGGCGGACCGGAGTGTTTTGGTCTTACTTTTAATCTCATTATGCGTGCAGATGGAAAGAAGATGGGAAAGAGTGAACAGGGAGCCGTATTCCTTGATCCTAAACTTTATACTCCTTATGACTTCTATCAGTATTGGAGAAACGTAGCAGATGCAGATGTAACAAAGTTCATGAAACTCTTTACATTCATGGACCTTGAGGAAATTGCAGGTTACGACAATCCTAATGTAAACATCAATGAAGGTAAGGCCCGTCTGGCTTATGAAATTACAAAGATTATTCATGGTCAGGAAGAGGCAGAAAAAGCTGTGGCAGCTGCAAAGGCTGCTTTTGGTGGCGGTTCTGACAGAAGTGCTATGCCTACAGCTGAGATTTCTCTTGGAGACGGCAAGGGAGTTATTGATCTCTTTTTTGAAGCCGGGCTTGGTTCATCAAAAGGTGATATCAGACGTCTTGTTGAGGGAGGCGGATGTTACATAGATGACAATAAGGTTTCAGATGTAAAGGCTGTTATTACAAAAGATATGGCAAAAGGCGGAGAACTCATTCTCAGAGCCGGAAAGAAAAAATACATGCGCGTTGTTGTAAAATAAGTTTCATTATTTGGACATTGCTTTACAAATAAACAAAAGGGGGTGTAAATTTACACTCCCTTTTTTACGGCGACTTGGGTTCGAACCAAGGACCTACTGCTTAGAAGGCAGTTGCTCTATCCAGCTGAGCTATTGCCGCATCTAAAAAAAAATCACTCATGAAAGTGATTTATTCGGGGCGAGAGGACTTCAAATGCGTTAAAAATTTTGCTTTGCAAAATTTTATCGTCATTCTCGTACTCACCCGAGAAGTCGGGGCGAGAGGACTTCAAATGCGTTAAAAATTTTGCCTTGCAAAATTTCATCGTCATTCTCGTACTCTCCCGAGTATTCGGGGCGAGAGGACTTCAAATGCGTTAAAAAATTTTGCTTTGCAAAATTTTATCGTCATTCTCGTACTCACCCGAGAAGTCGGGGCGAGAGGACTCGAACCTCCGATATCCTGCTCCCAAAGCAGGCGCCATAGCCACTAGGCAACGCCCCGCAACAGAAATGAGTATATGAAATTGCAAAGGTAAGGTCAATAATAAAAACACTTTTTTAATAACTTTCATCAAATAACAAGAACAAACGACTTTACATATTTTGGTAAATCTGATAACTTCCTAATGTTGCTCCAATAACGATTAAATCAAAGGTGGAATATATTATGGCACGTAGATGTGAAATTTGTGGAAAAGGAACTATTACTGGACACGTAGTACCAAGAAAAGGTCTTGCAAAGAAGAAAGGTGGTGTTGGACAGCACATTGGTGTCACAACAAACAGAGTTTTCATGCCAAACCTTGTAACAGTTAAGACATTGGTAAACGGAACTCCAAAGACAATTAAAGTTTGTACACGTTGCCTCAGAGCCGGCAAAGTAACAAAGATTGTCTAATTAAATATTCTAGTCTATCAGATAAAATGGGGCTGTAACAAAAGTCAGGTTTTCTGGCTGAGGAGTGCAGCCCTATCTTTTGCACAAAAGCATATCAAGCATTGCAGTAATGCTTTGTGCATTATACCGCAAAGGCAAGTTCAGAATTTATTAAGGAGTTTTTACAGTAGCTCTTTAATTCATCAGTTGGGTAAGGATGCCTACATATCCTTTTTCTGCCTGAATCAATTGGTCTGTTTCTACGTATTCATCAATTGTATGTGCAAGGTTTTCCAGTGAAGGACCAAAGCCAATAGTTGGAATGTGCTTTTCTCCACAGTAGGAACTTCCGTTTGTACAGAAAGAGTAGTGAGACATTTTTGTTTCTATTCCCTGAGATTTGATACCCATGAATGCTTTTTGAACAAGTTCATGATCTTCTTCAAGAACCCATGCTGGGAAGAACCTCTGAGCCTTTATATCATTTCCTGTCCAGCATTTTTGCTCACCTTCTGAAATGTAACATCTTGCTTTAAATGTTGAATCTTCCTTTTTAAGTCTTTCAATTGCTTCTTCAAAAGGTTTAAGAATACTCTCAGGTGTTTCTTCAGGAAGAAGGCGTTTGTCAAATGTGACTGTACAAAGTCCCGGAACTACGGAAGAACCCGGATACGGAGATGAAACTATGTCTGTAAGTTCCATGATTCCTTTTCCCAAGAGCGGATGTTCAGGAGCTTTGACTTCTGAAATAATATTAAGAAGCTTAACCATATTGTTTACTGCATTGATACCTTTTTCAGGGTTTGAAGAATGACAGGTTTTGCCTATGGTTTCCACTTTGATTTCTGCTCTTCCTCTTTGACCTCGTTTGAGAGTGAGATTTGTTGCTTCTCCTATAATTACCCAATCTGGTTTGCAATAATCTGCAACAAGTCTTGGAGCAACACCCTCAAAGCATTCTTCATGAACAGAACATGAAACATAAATCTTACCGGCAAAATCTTTATTGCACTGTTGTGCAAAATGAGCAGCTGCAGTTACCATACAGGCCACTCCGCCTTTCATGTCAGATGTGCCCCGTCCGTAGATTTTTGAGCCAACTATTTCTGCTGCGTAAGGGTCATGTGTCCAACGGTTGATGTCGGATATGTCTACTGTATCTATGTGACCGTCCATAACAATTGTCTTTCCAGGTCTTTTTCCAAAAATGCCACCTATGAGGTTTCCGTATTTATCTGTGTAAATCTCGTCATAGTTCATTTCTTTCATTTTCTTAGATATGACATCAACAACCAGGTTCTCCTGTCCGGATAAACTTGGAGTTTTAACAATTGACCTTAAAAATTCAACAAGATTTTCATTTGAATAAACCATTTCTTCCTCCAATGTCACAGTATAGCACTTGTCCTGTTTATTGTAATTAAAAAGGTAATTGATTAAAATTTCCTCTATGACATGGTCATTTGTTTTCTTTTTTAACAGTATTCTTCTTGGAATAGGACTTGCAATGGATGCTTTTTCTGTCTCAATGGCAAATGGTCTGAATGAGACAAACATGAAAACTTCCAGAATGAACTTAATAGCCGGAGTTTACGGTTTTTTTCAGTTCTTGATGCCTATGGTGGGATGGATATGTGTTCATACCATAGTTGTCTATTTTAAAGTCTTTGAGAAATTCATACCATGGATTGCTTTGGTGCTTTTGCTTTATATCGGTATTGGGATGTTGGTAGATGGCTTGAAGGCAAAGAATGAAACAAAAGATATCAATGGGAAAGAACTTGGCTTTGGAAAATTGGTTGTTCAGGGCGTTGCAACAAGCATAGATGCTCTGTCTGTTGGTTTTACAATTGAGCAATACCCTTTAATTATGGCTTTTGTTGCCTCTCTTATCATTGCTGCAGTGACGCATGTAATTTGCCTTGCAGGAATTGGTATTGGCAAGAAGTTCGGGACAAAGCTCTCTTGGAAGGCTTCTGTTTTAGGGGGAATAATTTTAATTGGTATTGGACTTGAAATTTTCATTACCGGAGTGATTGTATGACAGATTTAATTCTTGAAAATACAATTCCAAGCGGTCAGTGTTTCAGGTTTAAGAAAGAGAATAATTATTGGACGGTTACTGCGGGTGTAAATGAGAATGTGAGACAGATAAAAGTGTCTCAAGATAATCTTTCTCCTATTGAAGAATCTGATTTTTGGAGCAATTTCTTTGACCTTAACACAGATTATCAAGCCATGAGGGACACATTTTCAAAAGTTTCTCCCATTATGGAAAAAGCTTGTCATTTTGCTCCGGGTATAAGAATACTTAATCAGAATCCTTGGGAAGCATTATGCAGTTTTGTTGTAAGCCAAAATAACAATATAAAGAGAATCATGGGAATTGTTGACAGGATGTGCAGTTTCTACGGAAAGACTAATAACGACGGTATCCATGGATTTCCTGATGCCCAAACCCTTGCAGGAGCAAATGAATCAGATTTAAAATCTTTGGGGTTGGGATTCAGGTCTTCCTATATCTTAAATACGGCAACGGCTTTTGCAGAAAAAAGAATTACATTTGAAGAGCTGGATTCTATGGATGTAACAGAGGCTTCAAAGCTTCTCATGACAATTAAGGGAATTGGCCCCAAGGTTGCAGATTGTGCCTTGCTGTTTGGTTGTCACCGTCTTGAGTGTTTCCCAAAAGATGTTTGGATAAAGCGGGTTATGGAAACTTGTTTTGAGGGAATGGACCAAAGTGTTTTTGGACAGTATGCCGGTGTTGCTCAGCAGTATCTTTTTCACTGGGCAAGAACTTCCGGTTATTTTGATAATGGGGGAAGAAAATGATATTTGACACACTGGAAAATCTGGAGATGTATTCTCCTTTGGTTGATAAGATTAAGGTTGTCGCAGATACAATGGATCATGATGATGTCTATGACAAAGCTCCGGGAAAGTACACTACAAGAGACCCAAAAGTTTCTTATACTGTTTACTCTTATGTTACCAGTTCTGCAGATAAGCCTTTTGAATTTCATAAAAAGCATACAGATGTGATTATTGTTCTTTCCGGTCAAGAGTTAATGAGTTCAAGCTGGAGGGAACTTCAGAGAAACTGCAACAGTTTTGATGAAGTAAATGATACAGGCTTTTTTGTAGGGGAGCCAATTTCTGTTTTGCAGGCAGCTCAGGGAAGATTTTCAGTTTTCTTTCCGGGAGAACCTCATAAAAGCGGTGTAGCCCTTGGAGAGCCTTCCTTAGTGAAGAAAGTCGTCTTTAAGATAGAAGACTAGGGGTTATTTCACTAATAGCAGTTGTCGGAAAAGATTACTGTGATTATATTTTAGAAAAAGGAGTTTATTATGAGAAACAGATATTTGGCTAGTTTCATTATTGCTATTGTTGTTCTTGTAGGTGCAGCAGCTTTAATTGCTCTTGGCTTTGTTCAGATGACACCTAGAGTTTATACTCGTGATTTCAGCGGATTTGGAACAATGCAGGTTTCATATTCAATAGCTAATTATTCTCTTGGTTATACATTCATTTTCCTTGGCGGAATTCTTGTCATTGCCGGAATTCTTCTTTTCATTCTCTCAGAGGTAATAAGATCTCACGAAGAATGCTGTGATTGTTGTGATGCAGATTTTATTGATAATGCAAATTATGACTATGATTGTAAGTGTGATTGCGGTTGTGAAGAGCATAAAGATGAATGTAAGTGTGACTGCGGTTGCGAAGAGCATAAAGATGAATGCAAATGCGGTTGCGATTGCGAATGTGAAAAATAAAACAAAACAATAAACAAATGAGGGGCTGCACGATTGCAGCCCCTGTTTTTTGTCTAAAAACTTTGGTCAGATAATTCTGCTTGTAGGAACATTTCTGATTGCCAGTTTGTGGCAACATCCTTCCTTAAACATCTTTGCCATGTAAGTAAAGTATTCTTCTGTTCTTTCTACCGGTATGTATGCCTGAATTGTACCGGCAAATCCTCCGCCCTGAACACGATATGCACCCTGTCCGTTTAAGAAATTCTCTGTCATAGCCAATGCAAGGGAGATTCCCTGTTCTTTTGGGGCATTTGGACTGTATATGTTCTGAAGGTATTTGAAAGAAGAATTGCCACTTGAATTGATAAGTCCAAAGTATGAATTGATATCTTTTGCCTCAAGAGCTTTTACCATATCCTGAGCTCTTTGATTTTCTGCAAGGAAGTGATAAGCCCTTAAAAAAGCCCTGTCATTGTTCATGGCTTCTCTTATTTTACCGGAGTTTTCCAATAACTCTGCCATGGAAACATCTCTTAAGACTTCTTTTCCGAAATATTTTGCAACGGCCTTCATTTCCTGTGGAATTGAGGCATAATCTGCTGTCAAATCTGCATGGCTTCCGCCTGTACCAACTACAACAAGGTCATAGCCAAACTCTGTGAAATCTACTTTAACAGGGGAGATAACAGGGTTCTTTGGTTCTTTGAAATCTATTCCAACAATTCCACCGTTTGCACATGCTATCTGATCCATAAGACCGCAAGGTTTTCCAAAGTAGTTGTTTTCTGCTTCCTGGCCCATAATGGCAAGTTCTGTTGTAGAGAATCTGTCATTATTAAACATGTGGTTAAAAATTGTTCCAACCAAAACTTCTATGGCTGCACTGCTGGAAAGTCCGCTGCCTTTGAGCACGGTAGAATTTGTATTTGCACAGAAACCGCCCAGATTTCCCCCG
Source organism: Sphaerochaetaceae bacterium (assembly GCA_045616225.1). GTDB lineage: Bacteria > Spirochaetota > Spirochaetia > Sphaerochaetales > Sphaerochaetaceae > JAZLGI01. Next base: position 827 of record JAZLGI010000082.1, on the reverse strand, counting down.
CGTTTTGCAATTGAAGCGGCTATTCCCCTTACAATACCGTTTGTAGAATCTATTTCATCTTCTCTTGGATCCAAATTTGAGATGTCAACGCAAACAGGCTTGAAACCGTCAGAAATAATGGTAACGGTGTAGTCCGGTGTTTCATGGACTGCCGCAATTGTGTCTAAGTTAATTGAACCTGCAAGTACACAACCAAGGTTATGGTCTGTGTGATTTCCACCTAATTCTGTTCTGCCGGAAGTAGAAAAGAATGCATCTGCCTGTGCATTAAACAGTTCAAAATGCTTTTTTGCCAAATAATCAATTCTTGAAGAGAATTCTTCCTCTGTAACTGTTGAGCCGTAAAGATTTTTAATATTCATACGCTCATTATAGAACAAAGACCGAATAAAACAAACAAGCAACTTGAAAATTGACTTTACAAATGCAAAGGGGGGGGCTATAATGCCCCTAAATATTATAATTAAAGGAGTACAAATTATAATGAAGAAATTTATAATAATTTTCTTGGCATGTCTCATGGCCTTTGCCTTTGTCTCATGTGAAGATGAACCGGAGCAGGAAGTCATAGAAAACCTTTCAATGGCAGATGCTACAAGAATCAAAATAGTTGGAGAAGCAATAATTAAAGGTTCTTCTGTTAGTAACAATCTTTCTACAATGACTGACAATTATTCAGAATATGTTTGTACAAAGATGCCTATAACTTCCGGTACTAATATTGTTGCTTCTTTTACAGGAACCGTAAAAGTTGATGAAATTAAGAAAACTCTAACAATTGAGATTAAGTCATTGGATTTTGAATCTGGTACAAACTATGAAAATAT
>JAZLGI010000081.1:0-8573 GCA_045616225.1 Sphaerochaetaceae bacterium | reverse complement strand
AATTTTCAAAAACAATCCTTATTTAGTGCTTAAATAAGAATATCCTTTGTTTAAGCACTTTTTTTCTGAAGAAAATAGTGCCTTAATTCTGATTTGCAAGAAAAAGGCACTAAGAACCAGGAAATTTAAGTGCTTAAAACTTAAAGAACTCTTTTTAAGCACTTCAGAAGTAAAAATAACAGTGCTTAAAAATGGAAAGACTAAAAATAAGCACTAAAGTTGACTCTAAGGTTATCACTGAGAGATAGTTTCACAGCTCCAAAAAACAGGTCTGAAATTGTATCAAAACCTAACTTCAAACTTACCAGAGACGGGACTTGAACCCGTACGATTTTGCAATCAGGGGATTTTAAGTCCCCAGTGTCTACCATTCCACCACTCTGGCTTTTTAGCAATTTTAGTGTCTTTTTCTCAATTAAAAGACATTATAACAGGTAACTGATGCGATTATAACTGTTTTAAGAAAAAAATAATACTAGTTACTTTTATTTTTTTCATTTCAGATTTCAGCAACTCAAGTATTCACTCTGAACACGAGTTTTGCCCTTTATCATACCACTAAAGTATGCAAATGCGTTATAATAAACATAGGAGATTGGCATGATTCAGAAAACCATCACATATTACGGAACCACACAACAAGGAAACAAAGTACACCAAATAGTTTTGACAAATTCCAACGGAATGGAAGTCTCTCTACTGACATACGGGGCAACAATTAATGCCATATTGGTGCCGTACAAAGAAAAAAAAGTAAACGTAGTACTTGGCTACAAAGATTTATTATCCTATGAGAAAGGAACATCCTGTATTGGTGCAACAGTAGGACGATACGCAAACAGAATAAGCAAATCTTCTTTTACAATAAACGGACAAGAATACAAAATTCCTGCAAATGAAGGAGAAAACCACTTACACGGAACATTCAGCAGAACAATATTCAATTACAGCTTTGATAAAGAGACTCTGGAACTCTCATATACAAGCCCTGATATGGAAGAAGGATTTCCGGGAAACCTAAATCTTAAGGTAAGATTCACACTCACAGAAGACAATTCACTTAAGATACACTACTCTGCCACTACAGATAAAACAACAGTATTAAACCTTACAAACCACTCTTACTTTAATTTAAACGGAGACAACGGAACCGTCTTAGACCATACACTCCAGTTAAATTCAGACAGCTTTACACCTACAGACCAAAACTCAATTCCAACAGGAGAGATAAGAACAGTACAAGGAACTCCAATGGACTTCAGAGAGGAAAAGACCATAGGAAAAGACATAGACAAAGACTATGACCAGCTGAAACAAGCACAAGGATACGACCACAACTACATTTTGGGAGAAGATAAAACAATAAAAAAGATAGCTACATTAAAGGCAGACAAAAACAATATAGAAATGGACTGCCTTACAGACCAATGTGCAGTTCAGATTTACAGTGCAAACTTCCTACATAAAGACGAAGCATTCACATTTCAAAAAAACGGAGCAATCTGCCTGGAAACACAACATTACCCGGACTCACCAAACAAAGCGCAGTTTCCTACAACAATTCTGAATCCGGATGAAACATTTGAAAGCACTACAATTTACAGCTTCAGGACAATTCTTTCAAAGCCTTTGCAATAAGCTTTTCCAAATGAGCCATTACAGCAACAACAGTCTCCTCCCCAAGTTTTGCAGAAGAAGAAATCTGAGGGTCATCACCGTCTATACCAAAAGGATAACTGCCATCAAGATTTTCCATATGAACAAGCTCAGGACGTAAGAACATGATATTTGAAGTTTCTATCTTTGCAGCATGATCCGGAACAAACAACACATTTGGATTATCCATATCCGGAGTTATTAAAGAAACATTGTATTTCTTCTTCATTTCATCTGCCATAGAGGCAAAGAAAGCAGAAGACGGACAATGCCCTGTTCCAACCAATACTTTTATGCCAACCCTTGCTGCATTTCTTACAACACCCTCAATGACAGAATGAAAGACCTCATTATCTACCCAATAACAACCGGCAGGAAGCTGCTGAACCTCATAAGGAACCTTTGTACCGTAAGAACCATAAACTTCCATTCCGTAGAAAGTCTTCCCATCCTTTTCCAAAGTAATATCAGGTCCAAGAAAAAGCGGAGGAAAAACAAGCCCTCCAATTTTTTCTGCAAGCTTTTTAAACAGCTCATATCCCTCAATGGCATCTGTTCCCAAAGGAAGATGCCAACTATGCCACTCCAAAGTACCAAGAGGAAGATAACCAACCGGAAAATCTTTTATCCTCTGCATAATTACAGACGGTGTAAGTTCATGATAAAGTACAGAATTATTCATAGCTCCTCCTTCAAGCAATTTAACCCCATTTTTCTTACTATAAAAGAATTAACAATAATTATACTCACAAGTCCCATGAAAACATAAGGAACAGAAGAAGGCAAAACCTTTAAGAAAACAAGAAAAACAATCATAGCCAGGCAACGCCCTAAAGCCAGGACAGCCTCCCTTATAATCAAAAGCTCATCATGCCCCAAAACACTCTGCTCATGGTGCATTGAACTAAATCTGATTGCATTTCCGCAAATCATGTAAATCCCCTGAAATACCGTGTACATAACATAGGCAACAACAATGGTGATAAAACCCGGTTTTACACAATAAACAACAAGAGGAATGACACTCAAGAAAGGACAAACCCATAAAACCACATTACTGAAAGAATCATGCTTAAGCTTTATCAAAACGTAGATAATCTGAAAACCAACAAACAAAAGTGAACTTAAGGAAGTAATAAAGCCCAAACCGGTATTAGACCTGTTGTTCATAAAAACAAGTGCAGGGAACACAAAACCGGTAAGAATTCCGTACATTCCCTGAGTAAACTCAAACAACATAAGACTTCTGGAACTCTCTGTCTTTTTCAAAGCTTTAAAAGCACTCTTAAAATCCAGCTTAGAACTGTACTCTACCTTTTTAATATTAAAAGAAAAGCCAACCATAGCAGCAGAAAGAAACAGAATAATAATTGCAGTTCTGGGAAAATCAGAACTGGAAATTATACCGCCAAGAATAACGGGAATTAAAATTGCAGTAATTTTTGTTGCAAGTACCCTTGAATTTTCAAACTTCTCACGCTCTTCATCTTCTACCTTTTCTATGACAAAAATATTAAACGGGTAGTAGAAAAACTGCTCCCCAATTCCGTATAAAAGAGCAAGAAGATAGTAATAAGAAGGAAGCTTCTCCTTCATGATTACTATGAACAAAATCGAGAAAAAACCAAACATAATCCCCAGGGAAAAAGCCCTGTGGAGCTTTCCCCTTTTACCAAAACCAGCAACCAAAGGAGAAATAACGGCGCATATTGTATAAAGAATAATGTAATACTTTACCAAAAGGGAAAGAGACTCCATTGTGCTGGAAACAAAATATGCAGCAAGAAACGGCCCTGCAAACGTTTCAATTGTCGTTTTCAGGGCAGTAAGAATTACAAGAGTATTACTCTCAGTTAACTTTTTCATTTAAGCCTTCATTTCTACGGTAATATCGTTAACAGAACCGGCAGCAGCATAAGGAATGACTGTAATTTTCCCCTTTTCCAAATGATTTGGATTCAAAACCGTAATGTTGTACTTTGCACCACGTATCTGCCGTTCTACCTTAAAACCATCCCACTCAGAAGGAATACAAGGATCTATAACAAGACCTTCATAGTCCGGTCTTATACCCAAAATATAATGACTGGAAGCAAAATATGCCCAACCGGCACTTCCTGTAAGCCAAGGATGTCTTGCCCTTCCAAATGCAGTATGGTCTTTTCCCATAATAAACTGACAGTAAGAATAAGGTTCGCTTTGTCTTATCTCAATCTTGTCATTCTGAGCTGCAGGACAAAGAGAATCGTAGAACTTCATTGCAAGATTTCCGTGACCAAGCTTTGCTGCTGCGACCCAAGCCCAAGGATTAGGATGGCTAAAAATAGCTCCGTTTTCCTTAATTCCCTTGTATACTCTTGTAATAAAACCAATCTCATCATTTGGAGTTCCGTAACTAGGCCAGTTAAGATGAATACCCCAAGGACTGTACAAATGCTCATCAATTGCCTTAAGTGCAAGTTCTGCATGGTCGCCTGTAGCAAGACCACTACATATTGCCCAGGAATTTGACTCAAGATGAACCTTTCCTTCTGAGTCTTCAAAAGTACCAATCTTTCTTCCTGACTTTGTAAATCCTCTGAGATACCATTTTCCGTCCCAAAGCTCACGTTCACATGCAACTTTTACAGAATTCTGCATTTGCTCAAATAAAGACGAATCTCTTTTGCAGAATTTAAGAAGCTTAATGTACTCGTCCAAAGCCCAGAAATGCAAAAATGAAACAAGGGCACTTTCCCCTCCGCCAAGATTAAGACAGTCATTCCAGTCTGCTCGCAGTCCAAGACAAATACCATGTTTTCCAACCTGTTGAGAACTGAAGTTAAGAATTCTCTCTATATGGTCCCAAACAGAGCCTTTGCCACCATCTGCATAGCCATATTCCTCGTCAAGAAAAGCTGTATCACCTGTTTCTTTAACATACTCACAAATAGAAGGAATAAGCCAAAGAGCATCATCACTACAGGTATCTTTGAGTCCGTGAACCATAGAAGATGCCTCAGGTGTAGGTTTTACAGTAGGAGATTTAAACGGTTCTTCTTTTACAACATCAGGGTCAAAAACATCAGGCTCAAATAAGTGCAATCCGTAACCTGTAGATGTAAGCCCCCTCAGAAGCTGAACAATTCTCTTCTTGCACCAAGTTGGGTTTGAAGGAATTACACACATTGCATCCTGTGCAGTATCTCTGTAACCAAGACCTGTTCTTCCGCCAACTTCAATGAAAGAGGCAAATCTGCTGAAAACAACATTTGTCTCACTTTGGTAGAGGTTCCATGTGTTTAACATGGTATTCATATTGCCGTTAGGTGTCTTAATCTGCAAAGTATCTGTCTTTTTCTTCCAATAAGCCTTTAAATCAGAAAATGCAGAATCTACATAATTAAAGTCAGAATACCTGGCTCTTGTTTCCTTTCCGTCTTCCAGATTACCCACACCAAGCATAAAAACAATTCTTTTGCTCTCTCCCGGGTTAAGAGAAATCTCGTGGCAGATTGCACCGCATTGATTGTTGCCAAGCTCTGTGCTGTTGGAAAGGAATCCGTTTTCAACACCAACAGGATTTGTTTCTGTTCTGTATGGGCCAATGAAAGAATCTCTCAGACAATCATAAGAAGAAGCTTCCATGGAAGAAGTAAAGAAATGATACATCTTTGGATTGTAGAAGTTATCACATTCAATAACATTGTCTTCAAAGCGTGAACCACTGCAATACATACTCATCTGAAAGTTCTGATTGTCTATCTCAATAATGTTAAATGAGAACTCACAATAGCCAAAAACCTTGAGTTTCCTTGAAACAGAGTCATTGTTTGTAATAGTAACATCCCACAATTCACAGTTTTTTCCAATTGGAATAAACAACTTCTGAGAAGCCTTGATTTTCTTATAGTCACATTCAAAAACAGAGTAAGAAAGACCGTGTCTGCACGTATATTCTGCATTATTGAAGTCTTTTCCTACAGGTTGCCATGAAATGCTCCAGTAATCATTATCTGTGCAGTCTTTTATGTAAACATAGTGTCCCGGTCTGTCCAAAGGAATTGCATTTGCCCTGAATCTCGTAACTCTGTGTGTTTCAGGGTCTTTGTGAAACATATATCCACCGGCATTGTGAGAAATTACAGTACCGGTAGTGCCTGTTCCAAGATAATTTGTCCATGAAACAGGAACATCAGGCCTTGTTACAACATACTCTCTGTTTTCATTATCAAAATAACCGTATTTCATATCATGTCCTTATAAATTCCCGGAGTTGTATCTTCTATGACTTTTGCACCGCAGCACTTTTCATAAAAATGTGTTGGTCCGGCGCTTCCAATAATAGCATAGGCATATCCATTTGCCTTCATAGATTCAAGGCATCTTAAAAGAAGAGCCTTGCCAATACCAAGCCCCTGATATTCTTTCAAAACCTCTGTGGGACCAAAGAAATTATTCATAGTTGCGTCATAGCAGGCATAGCCAATAATCTCATCTCCTTTTAATGCTATAAAACAGGAAACAGGCTTATTGGAAAAACAAACCGTAGCTTCCCCCTTGGCTCTTAATCCTGTTACCTTCTCTACAAAAGAAGTAACATGATAAAGATTTGGAGTCATTGCCCTGACAATGCGTATTCCCTTTTTCCCAAGTTCCTGAACAACAGGTTCTGCAGAAGGAATCTTTAATAAATCTACTAACATGTCTGACATACTGTTTTAACCCTCTCTTCGCTTGTTCCTGACAGCATAAACTCACTTTGCCTAAGCATTCCGCCCATGTAAATATGCTGAGGATGATATTCCATCTTGCTTTTATATTCATAAGGAAGTGCAAAATGATATTCTTTGGCTCCTATGATTTCATCCATTGCCTTGAAGTTTCTCTCACTGAGTCCGCACCCCGGCATAACTATTATCCTGTCACCTGCCTGTTTTACAAGCTCTTTAAGAAGCTGAGCTCCTTCAGGAACTGTTGGCTCCAATCCACTTGTAAGAACTCTTTTGGCTCCAAGTTTAATTAAAGTCTCAAGGCTCTTTTCTGCATTTCTTGTCATATCAAAAGCCCTGTGAAAAGTTACAGGCAAATCTCCTGCAGCATCTATGAGAACCTTTGTTCTTGCCTCATCTATCTCACCTTCCGGAGTTAGGATTCCAAAGACCAAACCGTCTGCTCCTGCTTCTTTGAAGATTCTCAAATCTTCTTTCATGACCTCAAATTCAGAATCCAGATAACAAAAATCTCCGCCTCTTGGTCTTATCATTACGTTAATCTTTATGTTTGGAGCAAGTTTTCTTGCTGTAAGAAAAGTACCCAAAGTAGGAGTAAGACCACCTTCAAAAAGATCTGAACAAAGCTCTACCCTGTCTGCACCTCCGTTTTGTGCAGCTAAAACACTTTGAGCACTCTCAAGACAAATCTCAATTATCTTCTTCATCATTTCTCCTGAAAACTTGAAAACAAATCATAGACTTTTAGATTCTTTCTGAAATACTCAAGTTCTATATCTTCTTCAGGCTTAAACATAACAGATTTCTTTCCAATTACAGTAAAGTCATTATCTTCAAATTTTCCCTTGATATCATTGCAATCCAACACTGTAAAGAAAGCAGGATTCTTTGAATTAAGATTGATGCAAAAACAACCGTCTTTCTTTGAAATGTCAGATATTTCAAGACCCGGATTTTTTATCTCTGCATATTTTGGTCTCGTAAGAAGAAGTGTCTTTTCCACTGAATTTGCAGAAACAACGACAAATGATTTTTCCCTGTCTATATCTTTGAGTTTTTGTTTTAAAACAGTTTGAACACCCATACTTACAGACTTTACAGATTTAGACTTCTTCCAAATAGTCTTACCGTCAAAACTCAAAAGAGAAATATCGCAGGAAAGTGTCTTATTGTCCGGACTGTCATTTGCAACGCAGACAACAAGCTCATCATCCTTTATATATGCAAGAGGTGCAATGCTTGAATAGAACCTCTTTGCTGCATACATAAGAGGTTTCCACTTTCCGGAATACTCAACACTGGACCATGAAGAAACAGGCCAGACATCATTCAACTGCCAGAATAAAGTTCCCATGCAGTAAGGCATAAGACTTCTCCAGTAGGTAACAGCCGTCTCTATAGCCAAAGCCTGCTGAATCTGAGAAAGATACAACTGGTTTGCAAATCCATAAGGCATCTTGAAATACCTTGTAAACATCTCAATTATTATAGAATTTCCGGCATCATTTCTCTGATGATGATCCATATCACGGCTTGTAAGATTAAACTCACCTTCTTTCAGGAAAGATTTAGCCTCACTTAAAGAAGGAAAACTCTGATAGCCAAACTCTGAACAAAACCTTGGGCGAACCGTCTGATAAACTTCAAAATCTTTTCTCTCATGCCAAACTGTCCAGAAATGCATATCTCCGTTCCCGTCAGAATGCCAGTTGTCAGAATAATCTCCCGGACCGGCACAAGGACTTGACGGCCAGTACATTCTCTTTGGGTCTTCTTTTCTTATGATTTCATCTATCCAGTTTGTATAAAGCTTTTCATAGTCTTTTAAATACTTTGGCATATCTGCCAGAGTTTCCTCATACCATGTCAAAGCCCCTAAACATTCATTATTGCCACACCAGAGTGCAATGGAAGTCCTGCTTTTAAGCCTTCTTATCTGGTCTGTAAGTTCATATTTAACACTGTCAAGGAACCATTGGTCCGTAGGATAAACAGAACAACTGAACATAAGATCATGCCAAATAAGAATTCCATACTTATCACAGGCATCATAGAATTCTTCTTTTTCATACCATCCGCCACCCCACAGTCTAAGCATATTCATGTTTGCATCTCTGACATCTTTTATAATTTTGTCAAATCTTTCTGCGGTCTGTCTCAACGGTCTTGCATCCAAAGGAATCCAGTTTGCACCCTTACAGAAAA
>JAZLGI010000080.1:0-6905 GCA_045616225.1 Sphaerochaetaceae bacterium | reverse complement strand
GCTCTATAACCCGACTATCTGGACCGCTTTCAAAGGTACATTCCTTGTTGCAATAATGTGTGCTCTTTTAGCAGGAACTTTGGGAACTCTGATTGGTTATGCCGTATCCAAACAGCGCAGAAGCAAGTGGGCAAATTATGTTAACAGCATGGCCTTCCTGCCTTATCTTATGCCTTCTGTTGCAGTAGGTGTTGCATTCTTTGTTTTGTTCTCCGGTGAGAAACTGAATCTTTACAATACTTATACACTTCTGATTATTACCGGTACTGTAAAATACATTCCGTTTGCATCAAGAAGCGCTCTCAACAGTATGCTTCAGCTTTCAGGAGAAATAGAAGAAGCTGCAATTATTCAGGATATTCCGTGGATAAAAAGAATGACCAGAATCATTATTCCGATTCAGAAAACTTCCATCATAAGCGGTTACTTGCTGCCGTTTATGACTTGTCTCAGAGAGCTGAGCCTGTTCATGCTGCTCTGTGTACAGGGATTCATTCTTTCAACGACACTTGACTACTTTGACGAAATGGGTCTTTACGCTTTCTCTAGCGGAATCAACCTTATTCTCATAGTAACAATTCTTATCTGCAACGGTCTGGTAAACAAGGCAACCGGAGCAAGCCTTGACAGTGGTATAGGAGGTTGATTATGCCGCAGATTAAACTTGAACATATTAATAAAAGATGGGGAAAATTCTACGCTGTAGATGACCTCAACCTTACAATAGATAACAATGCATTTGTAACACTTCTGGGACCTTCCGGATGTGGAAAAACAACAACTCTCAGAATGATTGCAGGACTTGAAACTCCTACAACAGGAAAGATTACAATCGGTGACAGAGTAGTATTTGACAGCTCTAACGGAATCAATGTTCCTGCAAATAAGAGAAAGGTCGGATTCCTTTTCCAGAACTATGCTCTTTGGCCGAATATGACTGTTTACCAGAATATTTCTTTCGGTCTTTCAAACATCAAAGAAGAACTTCCGAAAATTGATTTTGAAGCAAAAAACAATGCACGTCTTGTTGCAATTTTAAAGAGACCTTCAGATGTGGTTAAGGTTGTAGAAGAATGTAAAGACAAAACCGGAAAAATTGATGAAAACCGTGCAGTGTTAAAGCTCATTGATTTCTTTACAATTTCCCAGTACACAGCTAAAAAACTATTTGCAATGCATCTTGAAAACAAGCCTGATGTAAAAGCTATATCAGAAGATTTAAATGCAAAAGTTGAACAGGCTTTAAAAGCAAATTCACTAAACGATAAATTTGAATTCACAGAGAACGGAAAAGTTGTAAAGGCTGTAAGAAAACTTACAAAAGAAGAAATTGATCTTTCTGTAAGAAGAGTTTCAAGAATTGTAAAGATCGGAATGTTTATGGATCGTTATCCGGCTGAACTTTCAGGTGGTCAGCAGCAGAGAGTTGCAATAGCCAGAACTCTTGCTCCTGAACCGTCTGTACTATTCATGGATGAACCGCTATCAAACCTTGATGCAAAACTCAGACTTGAGATGAGATATGAACTTCAGCGACTTCATGTAGAAACCGGTTCAACATTTGTTTATGTAACACACGATCAGATGGAAGCTATGACACTGGCAACACAAATCTGTCTTATTAATAATGGTGTTTTACAGCAGTATGATGCTCCTCTCAAAGTTTACAATGAACCGAACAATCTCTTTGTTGCAGACTTTGTAGGTAATCCTTCTATCAACTTCATCGATGCAAAAGGCAAACAGAACGAGAAGGGCGAAATAGTTTTATCTGCACTTGGTAATTATAACTTAACCTTCAAGGCAAATTCCAAACTGGATCTTGATGCCTGGTTTAAGGAACGAGACTCAGAGGCCAAAAAAGAAGCAGAAGCACTTAAGAAAAAAGCATCTGAAAAAGGCTATGTTGAAAAGGGCAATAAAGACGAAACTTTCAAGTATCACATAGCCAAAGTTGAAGAAGAAGATGACTCTCTTAAAGATGATCCTGTTCTTACAAACGAAGACTTTGTTCTTGGTATAAGGCCTGAATTTGTCAATGCTTCTGACAAGGGAAAAATTGAAGGAGAAATTTACGGTGCTATGCCTACGGGTATGGAAAGTACAATTAAAATCCGCGTAAACGAATTCCTTCTTACCGGAGTTGTATTCGGAAGTACTGTTTTTAAACTCGGCACAAAAGTAAATGTTGACTTTGCCGGAAAGAATGCAATGCTGTTTGACCGTAAGAGCGGCAGGTGTATTGCACTCGGTTCAATAAGCGTAAAATAAAAGGCTCTGTCATATAAACAGGTTGATAACCACTTAAAATTTAACCGCAAATGTAAATCGTCTGCGGTTATTTGTAAATTGCTTTATTTTTTCTTTTTTTGTTCTTTTTTTATATCCTCAATAAACTGAGACAGAGGTCTAACATAAGATTTCATACCCGTATGAGTCTTGCAACGCTTATAAATATTGCTGTCATCTAGCAAATAAAAAATCTGTCTTTGGCTTCCTGCAATTGTAATTTTATCATCACTTAAATCTTTGTCATATGTAACAACATGCCATAAAAATTTAATTTTATGATGAGATAATTCATTTTCCGGTATGTTTACCTGTTTCCACCTTTCGCGTAATGTTCTTTTACAACTTATACCAATATACCAACCATCACCCGTTTTGAACCATTTATCTACTTCAAAATTTGTATCAAAATGTGAAGGTTTTTGAGAAGATTTTAATTTGTAATAATCAAACAGAAAATCAACAACATTTTCCAAGGACGAACCACCTCTAGTTTTCCTTTTCTGAGCTAAACGTCTTTCAAATTCTTGTACAAATGCTGTCATAATAAGGTTGTTATCAAATTTTGTGTAGTTAATATCGAACTTTGTAAGATTATCAAGAAGATTTGAAAATTCTTCAACTACTACACTTCTTTCAATATCTAAGCATCCCTTTACTCCAAGATTATCCCAAGTTTTTATTACTACACCAGCTTTTTTAGACCCACACGCTTTTAGAAGACTTGCCGCTGTTTTTTCAGAGAATTCTTTGTCATTAGTAGGAATTTGTTTTATTGCTTGATTGATTGGAGCAACAATATATCTCATCGTAATGCAAAAGATTGCAACATCATCTAATGTTTTTAGTTCTTCATTCATTAATGAAATGAAATTTTCTGCACCATAATAAACTTTACTATTCTTCTTTTTGTATAATTTTAAAATATTCTCTTCTAACAAAGTTTTGATTGTTGCAAGTTTATCACCATCCTCTATATCTTTTTGTATTCTAATATTATCCAAAATTGTGACAAGTTGAAGCATTTTTGTTTCTTTAGTTCTTCCAATAGAAGAATATGAATCTGAATCTATTAAATATCTTGCAAACCAATAAATATTTCTGAAAGGTGATTTTTCAATTTTTTCTTGTATTGTTTCAGCCATTTTTCCAATTCTCTCCATTTATCCTTTTTTTTGCCATTTCACAATAATCTGCGGACTTTTCAATCAAAATAAAATCTCTGCTAAATTTTATGCTTGATATTGCAGTTGTTCCTGAACCTGCAAATGGATCTAAAACCAATTTTGCAGATGTTGAAGAAACAATATTGTCTATTAGCTCTACAGGAAATGGAGCGGGATGGGGGTTACTCATTTCTTGTGTTATTTCCCAGACATCTGTAAGTTTATTTGCCCCTTTCACAAGACGAAAATCCTTACCACAAATCATATAGATCTGTTCAGTTGTAGGAAGAAAATAACCTGCATTAAAATTAACAGCTCCAGAACGTTTCCATGTAATTACCTGTCGCAGAGGAAAACCTTTTACTATTTCTCCTCTGTCTTGCAATAATCCAGCTTGTACTCTATTTTTATTGTTGTAAAAGATTGCTCCGTCATCTTTAATTAGTCTGACCATTTCAGTTACACAAGCTCGTTGCCATGCCACATATTCATCGTATGGCATATTATCATCATAATCTTTGTAACCATTTTTTATGGCAGCATTTTTCCATTTGCCACAATGTGTATTTTTTTTGAGTCCATTGCCTGTCGAGTTAAGCAAATTATACGGTGGTGAAGTTATTATTAAATCTATGGATTTGTCTGGTAATGTTTTCATTACTTCAAGACAATCACCATTTACAATTTTGTTTCTGAATTTTTCAAGATTTATTTGTGAAGTTGTTGAACAATACTCAATTATCGATGTTGAACTTGAATGATCTAAAAAGTAAGCGGTTGAGGATTCCCCCCCCCCTATGCAAATTTTGTTTTTTTGTCATAGACCATGCTCCTCACGCACAAATCGGTAAAGCAGGTCTATCATTAAGATTTCTTACTAATACCGTTTTTTCAGTTGTAAAAACAAAGGACATAAAGATATTTTTCTTTTCTGTCCACGTTTCTTTACTGTAATTCACAAGGTTGTTCCATACAAGATAATTGTTCAAATATTTTGTTGAAACGCCGTTAAATTTACCCATAAATTTTTTGAGAGTACTATGATATGCATTGATATGCTGAATATGGTAGATACCTTTTTTAGATAATCCAGTTTTCAACTGTACCAATTTAATGTGATTTGTTTCTGCAAATTTCTGATATGAGTTCATTGTATCAGTACAGAGCGTTGAATTTTTAAGAATACGATTATCAAAAATAGTGTGAAGATTTGATGTTGAAACACGTCCAAGATTTGATACTTTCGCAATAGAGAGACCATTGCGATTAACCGCACAAGGCACACAAACCTGCTCATGTGATAAACCTCTGGAATGAATTTGTTTACCACGATGATGCGACTCTCTTGGCATTATAAAACTACCGTTTGTGTGATTTCCCTTGTACGATACCGGAAAAAAAGTTTCATCACCTTCAATAATTCCGTCTAACTTAACTGATTCAGCCATATTCTGCAAAGCATCAAGTATTTTGTGTCTCCATAAAAAAGCAGTATTTCTGTTGATATTACATCTTACGGCAGATTCTCTTATAGAAAGACCTTCCATCATGCAATCAATATACTTTTCCCATACTGACATATCTTTTTTTGTCGCGGCGACAATCGTATTTGTTGTGATTGTGAATGATTTATTACAAGTTCGGCAGATATATCTTTGCGTGCCGTCTTTTCTGCTTCCATTTCTAACTACATGTACAGAACCACATATAGGGCATACTGCACCTTTTGAGAATCTTTCTTCTTTAACGTATTCTTTCAGATTTGATTTACCTGAAACACAACTCATTGCAAGAAAGTCTCTGATTTTGTCTTTTTCCTTGTTTGAAAGTTTTTTTATCTCATCAATTATCTTGTCAAAAGAAGTCATAATTCTTTCTCCTTACAAGAATAATATATCATTCCAAGGGCAAAAAAGTCAACCGTTTTATATGACAGAGCCAAATAAAAAAACAATCAGTTTATCAAGGGTAAAGAGGGCTGTAACAAAAGTCAGGATTTCTGACTTAGGGTTGCAGCCCTCTCTTTTTTACCAAGGAGAGATATTAGGGACGTATCTCAATCTCATTATAATTGCGACTTTTTAGCTATTTTTAAGTCTAAAATACGCTTTACGGAAGAAGAGCCTTGTCTGAAGAGCAAATTCCGTAATTATTGTTCCGGTTACGGAACTTGGCCATCTGTAAGATGGTTACTTCCGTAAATAATTATAAAACCATACCAAAACTGTTAAAAAAAGTTAAAATCTGATAGTTTTTTACGGAACAAAGCTATATATTGCGTTTCCACTTCCGTAAACAGGAATTATATGCTGAATAAGTGCTGTAAAATCTATTGGTTTCATGTAAGTTGATATCTTCTTATGTTCTTCTGACATTAAACACTGAAAAACAGAAATACCTCTGTTTGTCGGTGTTTACATAGGATTCAGGACAGGGAATTGAACCGGAGCATAAAGACAAACAGCGCCACTTGAGCTGTTTGTCTGCGCAGGCGGTCTGCAGCCGGACTTCCGGTAGGCTGAAGACAATTCCCTCCATCCGCAAACACCGATATTTTAGAGTCAATTTCAAAATTCCATTCATGAATTCTGAACTTACCTTTCCAGCCAAAAACACATTTTTGCTGACTTCTTTATAACTCAAAATCAAACGGACATCAAGCGCAGCAGAATTCCGGATGCAATTCCCATGAACGGGTCTACAACCGCCGTAACAAGCATTGTTACTGAAGAAACAACCGGATTATCCGAAAAAGCGATAGGTGCGTTTGTGGGAAACACAACAAAGACCGCCAGAACAAAAAGGAAGCCGCATACAGCCTGTCCCGGAATGTAACGTGCGATTTTCGGGAGAAGCCCCGCAAGTAAAATTATAATCAGTACTGCTACGGTGATACACGAACCGAGTTGTGGTGTGGGAGTTGCAGCCGTTCCCGATATTATTGCGGCAAGCGGCGGTCCTCCGAACATTGCAGACAACATTCCGCCGAGTCCTGTGTAAGTAAATACGCCGTTTATGTTAAGAGGTATTCCGGACAGCTGTGAATTTACCGCAGAATCGGAAAGAGTTCCTCCCAGCAGCAGAATTGCAGCAGCAAGTGAACCGCGTACCGTACGGCTGTTTACAACAGGTCTGAAAAAAGAGAATTTTTCACAATCTCCGGTAATTCGGTTGCTTCCTGTGATTTTTTCTTTTCCGAATATGTTGTAAGAAACAGTACTGAATGTGATACAGCATACAACTGTATAGACGAGGTTTTTTGTAATCAGATAAATGATTACCGCCGATACAAGTGATGTACTTCCCGCCAGATAATCCATTCTTATCATATTGTAGGAAGTACGAGCCAGGATTATTGACACACCTGCCATAACTGCAGACATCAGCGAGTTCCCTATGAAATCAACTATCGTGCCGATTACTCCGGTAATTCCCGAAATCAGAATAATT
>JAZLGI010000079.1:0-13813 GCA_045616225.1 Sphaerochaetaceae bacterium | reverse complement strand
TAGGTAAAATAATGTAAACCGTTATTTTATTTTTTGATGTAAAAGTAAAATAGCATGCTTTCCTATTTTATATTTCTTCATATAAATAGAATTATTTTTTAAAGTCTTTAGATTGCGGATCTGAGGGTCAGAAGTTCGAATCTTCCCGGTCTCATAAAGTAATTCCTAAGTCTTCATTTTGAGCTCAGAAATCTACCGGAGAAAAAAAACTTGCTACCAACACTTGTTGAAGACGTCAGACGATTTAAATTGTGATACAATTCATCAAGGCTTGATAACTCATAAGCAATGGTTGGGGACGTCAGACGATTTAAATTGTGATACAATCTGGCTCAATTACCTCGTTAGAAAGTTCGGGTTGGGGACGTCAGACGATATAAATTGTGATACAATTGGCTACATCGTAGTCAGCACATAGCTGTTGTTGGGGACGTCAGACGATTTAAATTGTGATACAATCAAGATTTCAGACGAACTTCTCAACGACAGGTTGGGGACGTCAGACGATTTAAATTGTGATACAATAAAGAAAAAAGCAAAAGGTGTAGCACCTATGTTGGGGACGTCAGACGATTTAAATTGTGATACAATTGACTACCAAGAAATATATTACCACCAAGAGTTGGGGACGTCAGACGATTTAAATTGTGATACAATATTATCAATAATAATTATTTGATATTATTGTAATTAACTGAAAGAAACTATTAAAAAAACTGAGAATTATCGGATTTTTTAATCTAATTTTTCTCAGTTTTTCTTTATGTATATTTACACAATGATTAAGTTATACTAGGATAAATTATCACAATTTAAATCGGTTGACGTCTCGAATAAGACGTTTGTCGAAAGTTGCCTCCCTTAGGAGGCTCATTTTTTATTCAAACAATAAACCCTGCTCTGGTTCAGTGTTCTCTATTACTCTTCCACCAAAAAATGTTTTAATCAAAGAAAACTGTTTATCGGTTATGTAGAAAATAGATACCGTGCCATTCCTAGGAACCAATTTTTCAATTCTTCGTGACACTGTATCTGCTATATTTTTTGATTTGAAATAATATGAATAGAAGGAAAGTTGAAACATTGAAAACCCCATATCAAGCAAGCTTTTTCTAAAACTGCTTGCTCTTCTGCGATCTTCTTTCGTCAGTGTTGGCAAGTCAAATCCAACAAATAACCACACCGCTTCGTATGCTCCTATTGCCATTGTTTTTCCAACACCGGATAATGAATTTGTTGACTTTTAAAAGAAATAAAATCAAAGTATTCTAACACATAGTTTATTGTCGCAGTTGTCAATTCCATATGTTGCTTCTTAAAAACAACTTCTTCGGTTGATAACGATATTAATTCCCTCTTAACATCAGGTGTTAATTCCAATTTGTCCTTTTGGATTAAATATACAACTTTACGTTCTACTATAGGCCTCAACGGTTCCATTAAATCATCCACTAGAGCAAATGCATTTCTGTTGGCAGAATGAAAAACTCCTAGAGACGGATTTAGCCCACAGGCAACCACAGCTCGTGCAACACAAGATCGAATTATTGAATACCCATAATCCAATAATCCATTTATTCCATTTTCTTCATCTCGTCTAATAAAGCCAGATCCAAATAGCGAAGTAAAATAAATTTTGGCTGCATAAGCTTCTTGGTTTGAAGAATCTCCAGAACAGACATTCTTAACAATTTTATTTAAAACCGTACTCTCTTCTGATTTGAAAATTTCAAGATTTGTAGCTTCTTCTTTAATTTTTGCCTTGATAATTAACTGCCAAGCCCGTTTCTGTCTTGGTAAAGTTGTTGCTATTTGTCCTGAAAATCTTTGGTAAGATTCACAGTGCTGATAGTAAGGAAGTAACATTCCATAAGGAATATGCTTTTTACTACAAAATGTAACAGGAATCTGAAATTCAAGACATTTTCTAAAGAACTCTTCAGAGAAAAGAGTATTAGACCCATGGCAAATAACAGAATGAATATCTGAAAAAGAAACCGGAAAGAAATTTCCATCTTTTTCAACTTTCAGATTCTGATTCTCGACATGAAATAAATATCCATCACCTGAGATTTCAAGAATTCTCCACATTCTCCAACTCCTTTAGAAGTTTTGACCTGTAAACTACAAAACCTAAATCAGATAAAACTACCTTGCGAACATTCAGTTGGTTTAAAACACTCACATAGATAGAACTTTTTTGATTTATTTTAGAAGAACATAAAGAATCAAAATAAACTTGAATAGAATTTCCAACCTCAGTAAATGTCTTTATAACCAGCAAAGTTCGTTTTGAATCAATATTCGGAACACGCAAAGAACGTACACAATCTTTAGAAGACAATCCATCAACATAATCTACAGAATCCACCTCCAAAACATCATACGGATACAACCTTTCAAAAAGAGAAAATCCCTTTTTCTGGTACTCTGTCTGGTATTTAGAATCTATAGCATTTACTTTTCTAATTACTTCTCCGCACAGTTTGCCATTCTCATCATGGAAAAGATCTAAACAAAAATTTTCTCCGGTATCAAAAGCAGAACCTTTTTGAACAAGTGTTGTTTCTTTTTGAACAAAAAGTTTTTTTCTTAAATTATTGGACAAAGCATAATAATAACCTCCGGTCATTTCTGAAGCAATTTTTACAATCCTTGACTCATCGTATTTAATTGGTTTTTTTCCTTTTTGTTCTCTTTTGATATTTTCTAATTTAAATCTTTCTTCTGCTTTTGTTCTGTTTCCAAGAATAGATTTAAGAACCTTCTGATTGTGTTCAAGAAGCAATTCAATTTTTGCTCTGTCATTTGCATTTACCCAGCTTTGAATAACAAATCTTCCTTTCATTAAGTATTGAACGGAATCAGAATTTTTCTCTTTTCCAGTTTCAAACTGCTTTGCAGTTATATTTTTTACTAACTTTTTTGTTACAAGCACAAGATTGTCTTTATCAGAAGTTAAAATACAATACTGAGTTGCAGCTAATAACTGACCGTTTTTATTTGTATTCATTTTTCTGCTGATAAAAGTATTATTGTTGATAAAATTTTCAATATCAGTCCTGAAAAAAGCCCTTTGTTCCTTAGTAGAAAGCTTATTATCCGATTTATAGAACAATGGGATAGGAATTCTGTTCATCATTTCCAAAGGTTCAACGCCATTACTGGAAAGAGAGTTTATTTCTTGTTTTATTGAAGTTGTGTAATACGCCCCAACAATAGCATCAAGAGCATGATGCCTTGCATCTGAACGGTCTTTTCCGACTACTGTTCTTTCTTCATCCTTATCTAGAATTAAAAGTCTTTCTCCTAAGTTTTGCGTTATTCCATTTAAATTCCAAGCTCGTCTGATTAATCCTGTTTCGGACCCCTTTATTGTTTTCACTGATGTGTACTTCTTGTCTGCAGGGAATAGAGCGAGCAAATACTCACACGCCATTCTAGCAACATAAGCATTATCACTTTTAAATCTACTCAAAAAGTTTTGTCTATTTAAGAATTCATCATATTCATTCTGGGACATCTCAAAACGCCACTTTTTTGACGCCATACCAGGAGTTTCATCTATATACTGAATAATTTTTTTCCAAAGAGCCTCGTCTCCACCAAATGCTGTAAAAGGGATCTTTTTCTTTTTACTTTGCTCATTACAGTGAGTGTGAGCAAGAACCAAGTTGTTAAAGCTTGAGTCCGCAGTATCTTCTTTTGGGAAAATGTGGTCTACATCAACTAAGCCATTAACAACTTCAGATACACTGATTTGCTTTAAACAATACGGACATCTGAAATTTTGTTCTTCCAACATTCTGAAGTACTTGATGTATTTAGGTCCCAAATTGTTCGTAAGACAGTATTTTTTAAAAAGCATTTGATTCCTTGCTTCGTTCGCACTATTTTCTCTGCTGATTTTATCTCTTGCGTCTTGACCTACCTTCAACCCTCGACCAAGTTCAACTGTAATTTCAACAGGTTTTTTTCCTAAAATAGTTATTAACTCATTCATCATTTTTCGCAATTCATTTAATGTCTGATGAACTACAGGGTTTGCAATACGCCCAAATTTTTCTTCTTCAGAATTGGTATTTGGTTTGACAAATCCTTTAGTCCCAACTTGATTGCTAAATGCTGAATGCCAGGCTTTTCCCGCCAAGGCCTGAGTAGATTCAGGAATCACTTCTCCGTAATATGGTAACAGACTATATTCTTTTTTTTCACGACTTTTAAGCATTCCACATTTAATTGCTTCTTTTTCAGCTTCTATGTAGGACATACCTTCATCTCGAATTAATGGCAATAACAATTCCATTGCGGAACGTCCTATTGGAGCATAATCTGAAACAATCTTTGTATGCTTAAATGCTTCTTCAATTACTTCTTGTGGAAACTTAAACTTTTCAGATAATTTATCTTTGAGTATTTTATCATCTGGAGTATTTACAAAAAAGAAAATGTACTCATCTTGTTCCTTTTCTGACAACTTTGCAAAATACTCAAAATTCTCAAGCTCAGTAAATCTGAAACCAACAATTTTCCCATCTTTTTTATCAGAACCTTGCAGCACTATTGAACTTGCATTTTTATATTGCGGAAGAAGTTTCTTAACTGCAACTGAGGTTAATGTTTTCCCTTGCCTAAGTTCTTTAAATAACGTTGTTCTTTCTTCTAAACATAGTGCATAAACTCTTGAAAGAATTCTTCCATTCTCTTCAATCTCCATATGAATTCTAATATTATTCAGTGCTTCCCATATTCTTCTTTCTTCATTTAAGAAAGAAGCCTTTGGCAACTTTTTTTCATTAGGAAAGTATGGACAATTTCCAGATTCCGGAACAATTTTTGGATTCTCAAAGAATACCGTATTCTTTATTTGCCTTATATATTCTTCAGTAAGAATATCTGGATAAAAGTTTTTTTGACATCCTAACAGAATATCAAATTCACTTATACATATATCACGTGTTGGGATTGGTAATATATTGTTGTCCCTACTTGCCTTATTTCTATATCCAACAATTTTACACTCATTAAACTTTTGCAAAACTTCAATATATGAGTGTAAATTGTATTTTTTAGCAATGTTAGCAGTTACTCCCATCTGCTCTTCAGCACGTTCTTCATCTTTAGATTTTTCTTCACCAATGAAAGACCTTACCGATGAAGATCCTCTATGATTTGCAATGTGGTACAAAGCCACACCTATTTCTTCTAGTTCAAGCTTTTCACTTAAACCTTTGAGTCGTAACTTATAAGGGTCTGTTTTGAGCATAGCTTCAGAAAATCTTAGCTCTGCCGGATTTTCGACTTCTTTATTGCTAAAAGGAAGCATTAAGCCTTTCTCTGCTAGAACTTTCCACAAGGCCTTTAATCTATTTGCTTTATGTCTAATGTTATTTCTCTGCCCTCTGTATGTTCTTCTTTCAGAAGCTCCTTGAGAAGAAGAAAAAATCCTTGATGTTGCAAAAATCAATTCTGTCGCATATTGCTTTCCTTCACGATTCTTCTCCAAAGCTACTGCTGCTAACCCTATGGAACCAACACCAAGATCAAGCCCAACAGAATAATCCCTATTCCCCAGCTTTTCTTTGATCTTCAATGTCTCCCTCTTATAGCAATTTGATTTTTCCCTCTTCATTTAAATTCCCCTGATAATTTATTAGTTATTTTTATCTCATATGATATGTGGTTATTTAACCACATGCTTTAATGAAAACTTCGTAATCTTTGTTTTATTTATGATAATATCTATACACCCAGCAAGCAATAAAAAGGTTTCACACAAAAACTATGTGAAAAACCAGTTTTAATAGAGCAGTACAGTTTACCTAAATACTTTACTGCTGAGAACTGTAACATTTTACAGTACTATCTCCTCCAACAAATTTCTGCAGTGAACCTAAAAAATAAAACATTACCCAGAAGGATGCCCGTCCTTACAAAACTTTTGTTTTAATGATTCTGATTAAATGATATTACAGCGCTGGATGTTTGCTGGTTTATGATATTTCTGTTACAAAACAGAAATTTTGCGTTATAATCAATTGTATTATTAGGAAGAAATGATGGAAAATCTTGAGATATTAGTTACTGAATTATGCAAGCAGCCCAACGAAACTGAATGATGGTTTGAAACATACATAGAATAGATAATAGGACGGGATAAATGAGTAGCGCAAAAATGATTTCTGATGAAAGATTGAAAGAAATTGCTTCTTACGATGTAAACTTTGATGATGATATCCCGGAGTTTACAGATGAACACCTTGCCAAGTTTTCTCGTCAAAATGATAAAAGGGTTGAAGAAAACATCAACCAATTAAAAGTAGAAGAATAAGTACTTAGAGAAAGTTCTCGTAAAAATGGCTTTACTATGTACATAAATTTGTGTACATTATTTAAGAAAGGAAATTTGTATGACTTTTGAATGGGATGAGCACAAGAACGAAATCAACAAAAAGAAACATGGAGTATCTTTTGAGGTCGCTGTACGTGTATTTCTTGATGATAAACGTCTTGAAAAATATGATTTCAATCACTCTACCCCTGAAGAAGAACGAATTAATATCATAGGGCGTGTTGCTGACATGTTGCTTTTGTTCGTTGTGGCAACTGACAGGAACGGTATAACAAGGATTATCTCTGCAAGAAAAGCAGAACCTGAAGAAGAGGCAGAATACTATGAAGACTATAACATTAGATGAAGTAAAAAAACTTCCACCGCTGGATTCAAAAGAAATTGAAAGCATAAAGAATTTTGTTAATACAGATTATGAAGATTGCCCAAAGCAGACTCTTAAAGAGCTTAAGGAATTCCGTCCTTGGCATGAACTGTACAAACCTACAAAAACCGATGTTCATATGCGTGTAGATTCTGATGTCTTAGAATGGTTTAAAAGTCAGGGGAAAGGTTATCAGACAAAGATGAATGCCGTCTTAAGGGCTTATGCTTTTTCTGATCAGGTAGTTTAAAATATATAAAAGTTGGTGTTAGCAAAGGTGTTAACAAAAAGTATGATTTTTATAAAACGGGTTTCCACAAAACCTTTATTTGAGTAGGTTATTTCGCAGTTTTGGTAGCTCAGCTGGATAGAGCATCAGATTGCGGATCTGAGGGTCAGAAGTTCGAATCTTCCCGGTCTCAATTAAATATATCTTAAAAGCGTAAAATGCGGGTAGAAAGTCCAAATCATGGCATCTCACCCGCATTTTTCACGTTAAAAGGGTTGCAAGAGATGCCAAACTCCACTGATTTTAGAGTCAGAAGATGGCAACTTCAGGTCAGAAACCCGTTTTTACTACCAAGAAAAAGAAGAAAATGCGGGTAGAAGCCTATTTTTTGGGCTCTTCATCCGCATTCATGCAAAATTTTTAACCTGCGGCGGTTGTTTGTTATCTAAGCAATTGATATAGAGAGCTTTGCATTTAAAGCTTCAGCAATTCTTTCCAGCGTGGGAACCAAGGATTTGCAAGACCTCGTTCAATTCTTGAAATATCCGTTTGATTGATACCAGTTTTTCAGATAGTTCTTTTTGATATTTCAAAACAAATTCCTGTAGGCTGGCCGGTTAATGATTAAATCAGCAAGTACTGGGGAAATACAATTATTGCAAAGAAGAGAAGTGAAATAATTTCAAACTTTTTCATAAAAAAGAGGCTTTTCCCTGGGTACTCTTTTGAATAAAGCCTCAAGTTGATAACTGATGCCAGAGATCCGATAATTGAAACAAGACCTGCGCTGTCAAGACCATATAGAAGACCTCTGAGGTTCTGAGTAAAAGGCCACAGAACAATGGCAGCCGGAACATTTGAAATAAACTGACTTACAACAATACTTACTACATATTCATTGCCACCAACCAGTTTTCCCAAAAAATCTGATATCTTCTCATTGGCTGTTATTGAAGAAGAGAAAACAAAGAAACAGAGGAAAGTCAAAAGCAAAACATAATCAACACGGGTAAAAACTTTTCTATCAAAAACAAGAAGTATGACAACAACAAATAATGTCACATACATCCAATACGGGGTTCTTGATACTATTGTTGCAATGATAATAAGAAATAAAGAAAGATATACTATCCTCAAAACCTTTCCGTCTTTTGTCCATACAGCCTGATCAGAGTATGTGTTGGTTATTCTTTCTTTTGGTTCTTTTCGGAAAATAAAAACAATAAAAATAGACAATAGTACTATTGAGAAAACCCATAAAGGAAACATCATTTTCATAAATGACAGAGCTGAAATTTGAGATTTGCTGAATAAAAACAGGTTCTGCGGGCTTCCAAACGGAGTCAACAAAGAACCTCTGACGGCTGCAATATTCTCAAGAACCAGAATAGGAACGGTGTACTTCTCTTTCCCTCCGGCTCTAAACATCATGATAGTAAGAGGGACAAAAATAATAAGAGAAACATCATTTGTTACAAACATAGAAGAAAAGAAAACTGACAACACAAAGAAAAAAGATAAAGCTCTTACAGTAATGAATCTTGAAGCCAGTTTAATGACAGGTAAAAAAAGGTTTTCTTTCTTAAAACCATCCAAAACCGATAACAACATAAAAAGTGTTGCAAGAGTTTTCCAGTCAATTGAAGATAACAATGCCGTGCTTGGCGGTGTTATCAAAAAAGATATCAAAGCTGCCAAAAGAGAAACAGATAACATTATTTCTTTTTTGAATATTTCAAGAATTTTACGCATATTGAAGATAATGCTGTTTTTTAAGATAAAAAACAATTGTGCTACATTTGATTCCTTTTTTTTTGCACATTACTTATAATAATGAACATGAATACATTTATAAGTCAGTTATCCACTTCTTTGTTTTGGGATGTTGTTCCTGAAGAAATAGATGACGAGTTAAATAAAAGATTTATCATCCAAAGAGTCTTGGAACGAGGTACTCGTAACGACTGGCTACTTATCAATAAAAGATACACTCTTCAGGTAATTATCCAAGAAGCAAAACAGTTGCGTTCTTTGGAGCCTAAAGCTCTTTCCTATATCGCATGTATAGGCAATATTCCAAAAGAAGAATTCAGATGTTATACAAACAAACAGTAGACACCAAAATTCTTAACATCCTTAAAGAATTACAAACACTCCCGGAATTAATGGAAATGAGATTGGTCGGAGGAACATCTTTAGCTCTTCAGATTGGACATAGAATATCTGTAGACCTTGATTTGTTCGGAATATTTAATTCTTCCCTTCCTTTGGAAATGTGTTTAACAGACTTCAACAATGTTGTAAAAACAGGATCTAACAGATTTATGCAATTTT
The DNA here is from genome assembly GCA_045616225.1 of Sphaerochaetaceae bacterium. Lineage (GTDB taxonomy): Bacteria > Spirochaetota > Spirochaetia > Sphaerochaetales > Sphaerochaetaceae > JAZLGI01. Next base: position 4,534 of record JAZLGI010000079.1, on the reverse strand, counting down.
TTGAAATTGATGGAGTCAAAGTAGATTTTGTCAACTACACATACCCATGGCTTGGAAAACCTGTTATTGAAGAAGGCATTACTTTAGCATCTATTGAAGATATCGCTGCAATGAAAGTTAACGCTATAATCAACAGAGGAACTAAAAAAGACTTTATTGACATGGCCTTTCTGTTAGAACGCTATTCACTATTACAAATTCTTGATTTATATCAAAAGAAATATGGTGTTCAAGACTATCAAATGGCTCTAAGAAGTTTAACGTACTTTGAAGATGCAGAACTTGATGTAATGCCAAGAATGTTAATAAATAAAGATTGGAAAACAGTAAAGGGTGAAATATTATCCCAAATCAAACAATTAAACTAATTGAATTAAGGCGTGCAAACCATAAGACTAAATAAAACCATTGACAACTGTTTCTATTGACAGTAACATCATCTACTATGAACAATGAAGAAATAAAAACCGATAAAAACAATAATTTTGGACAATTTGGCGGCAGTTATGTAGAGCCAGATTTGAGAAAAGCTCTTGATGAAGTAGAAGAAGCTTATGATTATTTCAGCAATGACCCTTCTTTTCTAAAAGAACTGGCTGAACTCAGAGAACACTATGCAGGTCGTCCAAGTCCGGTTTACCATGCAAAAAGACTGTCAGAAGCTGTAGGCGGAGCAGATATTTATCTCAAACGTGAAGACCTTAATCACACCGGTTCACACAAGATAAATCACTGTCTTGGAGAAGTTCTTCTTGCCAAGAAAATGGGTAAGAAAAAAGTTATAGCAGAAACAGGTGCCGGGCAGCATGGTGTTGCTTTAGCCACTGCATCTGCACTTATGGGACTTGAGTGCGATATTTACATGGGTTCTATAGATGTAATGAAAGAAGCTCCAAATGTAAGCAGAATGAAGGTACTGGGAGCACATGTAATATCTGTTACCCAAGGCACTCAAACTTTAAAAGATGCAGTAGATGCAGCTTTTGAAGCTTATATCCGTGATACGAAAAACACTGTTTACTGCATAGGAACAGTTGTTGGACCTGCCCCTTTTCCAAGAATGGTCAGAGACTTTCAGTCTGTAATTGGATACGAATCAAGAAAACAATTTATGGAAATGACCGGTACATTACCTAATGATATTGTTGCCTGCGTTGGCGGAGGAAGCAATGCCATGGGAATGTTTACTGCATTCCTTGATGACAAATCTGTCAACCTCTATGGCGTTGAACCTGCAGGAAAAGGACTTGATACAAATCAGCATGCTGCAACTCTTACTAAAGGAAGTGTTGGAATCCTTCACGGAACAAAAACATACGTCCTCCAAGATAAAGAAGGAAAAGTACTGCCGGTCTATTCAATAGCTTCAGGTCTTGATTATCCTGGAGTGGGTCCTCAACATTCTTACCTCAAAGATATAGAAAGAGTAAAATATGTCACAGCAACAGACAGAGAAGCAGTTGAAAGTTTCTATGTTCTTTCCAGAATGGAGGGCATTATTCCTGCCTTAGAATCAAGTCATGCAGTTTCTTACGGAGTAAAACTTGCAAAAGAAGAAGGAAAAGGCAAGAAAATTCTCATAAATCTTTCAGGTCGTGGAGACAAGGATATAGATTTTGTAATGCAAAACTACCCTCTTTATGATTATGAAAAAAATGATTCCCCTGAAACCGAATACCACAATTTCATGAACTCAATTGGTTCTGCAAAGACAAGCCAAAGATAAAAAAGAAATTTATTACCCATTAACCGAAGTTGTAGGGGCGATATTGTAAAGTTGGGGTTGTTTAAAAACACAAAAAACATATACTGGAAACAATGTCATACCATAAAGACAAGGACCTTTTGCATGGTTCTTTGTTTAAACAAATAATTGCTTTTACACTTCCTCTTGTAGTAACAAATCTTGTTCAGATGCTCTACAATGCTGCAGATGTTGCAATTGTAGGATTGTCAGAAACAGAGGGTGCTATAGGCGCACTTGGAACAACCACTGCTTTAATTCACCTTATGATAGCAATTTTCAACGGACTTGCCATGGGAAGCGGAATAATAGTTGCTCGTTATATAGGAGAAGGAAACAGCCAGAAAATAAAATTAGCCGTAAATACAAGTATAATCACTTCTTTGTTTTCCGGTTTGATTTGCATGACAATTGGTTTCTTTGGTTGCACACCAATACTAAGACTAATGGGAGATGAAGGAAATATTCTTGAACTTGCATCCCTTTACACAAAGATTTATTTTTTAGGTGTTCCTTTTCTTTCACTTACCAACTATCTTATTTCTATTTTCAGAGCAAAGGGAGACACAGAAACTCCTTTGAAAATATTGCTTGGAACAGGACTTCTCAATGTAATAATGAACTATGTTCTGGTTGTTTTCTGTCACATGGATGTTGACGGAGTAGCCATTGCAACAAGTTTTTCTAATTTTACATCTGCAATAATTCTTACAATCTGCCTTTCTAAAGATGACGGCGTTTGCCATTTGTCATTCTCAGGGCTTAAGGCAGACAAGAAATGCTTTATAGAAATAATGAGAAACGGTATTCCTGCAGGAATTCAAGGTTCTATGTTTTCCCTGAGCAATGTAATTATCCAAAGCAATATCATTAGTGTTAACAATATGCTAAATCCGGGTAAGTCATTCATTCTTGACGGCAATTCTGCAGCAACAAGTCTGGAAAGCATTGCTTCTTCTGTTACATGCTCAATTACTCAGACCTCAACGACATTTACAAGTCAGCATTATGGGGCAAGAATGTATGACAGATTAAAGAAAACAATAGTTTATTGCATTTTGACAGGTATTATTCTTTCTGTTATTTCAGAATTGTTTTTTATTCTTGCAAGAAATCCTTTGCTTTCTGTTTACAATATTACAAACCCGCAATCTAAAGCTGCGGCAGATACCAGACTCATCTATATGCTTTCTTTGTACTTTATTTACGGAATAATGGAAGCAGAACAAGGCTTGTTAAGAGGTTTGGATAAATCTTTTCAAGCAACAATAATAGCAATAGCAGGAATTGGAGTTTTCAGAATTGTTTGGATAGAGTTGTTTGCAAAACCAAATCTTACTCTTGAAAAGATATTTGTGACCTACCCTCTTTCTTGGTTTCTTGTTGCTGTTGTTTATTCTATTATAGTTGTGAAATCACTCAAAAAATTAAAAACCTGCTTTCAGTAGGACTATGAACAACCCCTTTGGAATCTTTCATTGAAGTCCATCTTTCATTCTTGATATGTTTCCCAAAACAGCAATTTTTAGCTGTAAATGCACTGCAAACTCCAGGTCTTCCACCCGGGTGCCAAGGTCGTGCAAGATAGACAGTTTCCGGTTTGACATCCTCTGAACATAAAAAACTGCAGTTCTCAAAGACAAGTCCAAAATTGCTTTCAGATAATGTTGACGGAGCTGCAATTATTCCTTCTGAAACACTGACTATATTACAGGAAGAGAAAACTGCATAAGCTTTTCCAAAGATAAAATCTACATTCCCCGAAATAAAACAATTTACAAATTCATGATAGATTCCATCTGCAAAGAGAGTATCCTGAAAACCCTTAAAACTGCAGTTCTCAAAGACAATATCATCTGCATTTTTTGCTGTATACAGAGCTACTGCCTGCAATCCCATTCCCTTGGATACTGCTTCATTTCTGGAAGCTCTTTCTGCAAAATAATCAAAACTGTTCACAAAAGTTAAATTGAAAATCTTAATGTGGTTTGATTCTATTGTAAAGGAAGCACTGTCCGCTGTTCCAAAACCCTCATACATTCCGTTATGGTCATTCCACACAACAGTGCTGTTGTTACCTTTAATTATTATGTTGTCACGTTTAACAAAGACTTTTTGATAAAAAACTGCATTCTGAGGAAACACTACTTCAAGTGTATCCTCAGATGGTGTATTTAAAACTTTGTTTAGGTCATCACCCTCTTTTACGGCAATCTGCACTTATCTCAAATCCTCTGTCTTAATCCAGTCCTGATCATCATAAGCTCTGTTCTCACCGCACATTGCCCAAATAAAGGTGTAATTGGAAGTTCCGCAACCGCTGTGAACAGACCATGAAGGATTAATTACAGCTTCATCATTGTGCATGACTATATGTCTTGTCTGGTTTGGTTCTCCCATAAAGTGGAAAACAACATTATCTTGAGGAATGTCAAAATAAAAATACACTTCCATTCTTCTTTCATGAGTATGGACAGGCATTGTATTCCAGACAGAACCTTCTTCAAGATGAGTAAGTCCCATTGAAAGCTGACAGGTATCAAGTACATCCGGATGAATATACTGGTTTATGGTTCTCTCATTTGATGTTGCTTGAGAGCCCAGGTGTTTGTGTATTGCACTGTCCAAAGGAATGTGCTTTGCCGGTTTTGGAGTATGGGCAGGAGTTGTGCAAATATAAAACTTTGCAGGATTATCCTTATCACAAGACTCAAATTCAACAGTTTTTGTTCCCATAGGAAGATATAATCCGTCAAAATGATTCATCTCATATTCTGCATTGTCTGTAAT
>JAZLGI010000078.1:0-50406 GCA_045616225.1 Sphaerochaetaceae bacterium | reverse complement strand
ATAAAGTCCCTGGCTGTAATCGTTCTTTGCATAAAGGACAGCAATTTTCTTGTATCCGAGTTCATTTGCAAAGTAATAACCTGCAATTTCTCCCTGAAGTCCGTCAGAAGGAGTTGTTCTGAATACAAAATCACCAATACTTGTGATGTCCTTATGTGAAGCACTTGGGCTTATCATAAGAATTCCGTCTTCCTGACATTTCTCAGCAACAGCAAAAGCTTCACCTGTGAGAACAGGTCCTATGATACAGCAAACCTTGTCTGTATTGACAAGCTTTTCGTAACAAGCAACTGCTTTTTCTGGAGAACCTTCTGAATCTTCAGAAATTAGAATAATAGAAGAGCCGTTAATACCACCAGCTGCGTTAACCTCATTAATCTTGAGTTCAGCTGCCTGCTGACAACGTACGCCATAGTTTGCGTAGTCACCTGTGAGTGGGCCAATAAAACCAATCTTGACAGATGTGGAAGACTCACTTGTACCGTTTGCAAATGTCAATGCAACAACTGCAAACATCATTAAACATAATGTTAGAACTTTTTTCATAACTTCTCTCCTATTATAGTTACTGAAATTTGAGAACAATATACATTTTCCTGAATTTTTATGCAATACATTTTCATAATATAGGCAAAAATAAAAAAAGGCCATGATTACCAATCACAGCCTTATATCAACTAGCCCCAGCGCGACTCGAACGCGCCACCTTCTCCTTAGGAGGGAGACGCTCTATCCAGATGAGCTATGGGACCAACGACACCAGTGTAATTTTACTTTTTCAAATATTCAAGGGCTTCTTCTTTTGTCATAGCCTTACACAGTTCTTCATTATGCTGATACTTTGCATCTATCCTGATGTTTTTTGAACCATGTTTAAGATAAAACCCATATTTTCCGCTCTTAATTGAAAGGTTTTCCCCATCTACCGTCCCAAAGTCATTCACAAAGGCAGATTTTGAAGTTTCAGATGCTTTTGCTGATATTTTCTTTGAACCGGCTTTAGGCTGAGAAAAAATCAATCTGGCCTCTGACTCACAAGTAGAGAAAATCTCTTCAGGATCTTTGAGATTTCTGTAATCTTCACCGCACTTCAGATAGGCTCCGAATTTTCCTATGTCCGCAATGATTTCTTCACCGGATTCTGTTGTTCCTATGATTCTCGGAAGTGAAAAATAATCCAAAATCCTCTCTACAGGTACTTTTTGGTTAAGAAGAGATTTTGGAATCCTGAAACGCTTTACTTCTGCAGATGAATCTGACTTATCTCCAAGTTGCCAATAATCTCCAAATTTACCTGTGCAGTAGAAGATTGGGTTTGAATTCTTGTCACGCCCTAGAAGCACAGGACCGTTTGCTTTTTTATCGGAAGAGTTTGCTTCTCCGTTTCTGAGATTTTCCACCATTTCATTGGTGACTTCAGAAGGTATCCATTCCTTTGGAATTGAAACGTAATCTCCCTTACTGTTCTTTACATAAGGTCCGTAAGGTCCAAGCTTAACAACATTCTCCTCTGACAACTGAGGAAGTCTAAGAGTCTTTGCTTCTTTTGAATCAATGATTCCCTTGTTTACTTCAATCTGTTTCTTAAGACCGTCATCTCCTTCATAGAAATCTTTTAAAAACTGAAGCTCGTTTATTGTTCCGCCGGCAATCTGATCCAGACTTGCTTCCATTTGTTTTGTGAACTCATATCCTGTCAAATCTGAGAAATTCTTTTCAAGGAGCTGAATTACTCCAAAACCTACAAATGTAGGAACAAGTGCATTTCCTTTTTTGATGACGTACTCTTTCTCCAAAAGACGGTCAATAATTGCCGAGTAAGTAGAAGGTCTTCCTATTCCCAATTCTTCCAATTTCTGAACAAGACTTGCTTCTGTATATCTGTTTGGTTCTTTTGTTTCATGCTGAGTATCTGATACAGAATCCAAAGTCAACAACTGCCCTTCTTTAAGCAAAGGCAATGAAGTTTCTTTCTCTTCCTGGAAATCATCATCTTTTCCTTCTTCATAAACTTTCAAATAACCTGCATAGTCAAGTCTTGTACCGGTTGCAACAAGATAAGTGTCTTCCAAATCATCACATTTGATTGTTACAGAAGTCGTGGTTTTTCTTGCATCTTTCATCTGACATGCAAGTGTTCTCTTGAATATAAGTTCATAAAGAGCAAGCTCTTTTCCGGAAAGTCCGGTATTTTCAGGTCTTGTGAATTCTTCTCCTGCAGGTCTAATGGCTTCATGGGCTTCCTGTGCAGATTCACTCTTTGCAGTATAACGTCTTATCTCAGGTGAAACAAATTCTACTCCGCAGATACTTGCTGCAGCATTTCTGGCACCGTGAATTCCCTCCTCTGATAGAACAGGGCTGTCTGTTCTCATGTATGTGATAAAACCGTTTTCATAAAGCCCTTGGGCTATTCTCATAGTCTCTTTTGTAGACAGATGCAATTTCTTGTTTGCATCCTGCTGGAGTGTACTGGTTGTAAAAGGTGCAAGAGGCTTGTATGTTTTTGGAAATTCTTGAATTTTGGCAACATAGAAGGAATATTCCTTCAGGTCTGCAGAAATCTGCTTTGCCAATTCTTGATTAAGAAGAATCATGTTCTTCTTACCTTCATAAAGACCTGAATCGCTGTTAAAATTCTGACTTGTTGCAATTTTTGAAGTCTTGTAAGTATCAAGTCTGGCTTCAAGTCCTTCCTTAAAAGAAGCCTTTATTTCATAGTATTTAGAAACCTTAAAACCAAGTCTAAGTCTTTCTCTGTCAACAATTAACCTCAAGCCGGGAGACTGAACTCTTCCCGCAGACAAAGACTTGTTTGACAATTTTGACCACAAAAGAGGACTTACAGAATAACCGTAAATTCTATCAAGGACTCTTCTTGCTTCCTGAGCATGAACAAGATTCATATCAAGTTCACGACCATGTTCAAGACCTTCCAGAATTGCCTTTTTTGTTATTTCATGAAAAACCATTCTCCTGTAAGGTACTTTTGGCTTTAAAACCTCAAGAAGATGCCAACTTATACTCTCCCCTTCACGGTCTTCATCAGTTGCCAGAATAAGCTCATCAGCACCCTTCAATTCGGTTTTTAACTGAGTAATGATTTTCTCCTTATCAGGAGCAATTATATATTTTGGTTTGTATCCGTTTGTCAAATCTATACACATATCAGTTTTTGGAAGAGTTCTGATATGTCCGTTACTTGCAACAATTCTACAACCGCTGTTTGCACCAAGGAACCTGTTTATTGTCTTTGCCTTTGTAGGAGACTCAACGATAATTAATTTCTTGTTAGCCACTGATGACCTCCGTAAGCAACCAAAACAAAAATTGGTCTGCGAGTAAAACTAAATAACCCATTACAAAAGGAGTTGTCAAGTTCAATTTCAAAGAAAAATCAAACAGAAAAACCTTTAAACTACGTTTAAGAATTTTTAAAAAATTTGGACATCTTGGTTTTTGTGTGTATACTTAGGCTTATGAAGAAAAAGCCTTATCTCATATCTATATTATTACTAACTTTCGCGCTTTTGTTTTCATCATGCACGGTAACTCAGAATTTTTATTTTTCTTCTTCCAACCCACTTTCAGGAAAAAGCAACAGCAATATAACTGCAGATGATTTCTTTATAGAGGTAATGAACGACCTTTCTTCCTGGACAGAGGATTCTTCAAGTGCTGTGGAAAACGCAGTGGAGAACTTTGAACAAAACTTAAAAGACTCAAAAAAAGCAAGAAACATAGATTTTCACAAAACCGGGGAAAACACTTTCAGCGGAACATTCTCTTTTGATTCTTTTGAAGAATTACTCAAAGCCCTCAGTTCCGTAGAAAACCAGGATATTCTCAAAGTCACACCAAGCAAGAAAACAACCAAGATTGAATTCTCAATTAACATGGACAACTACCCTACCCTTGCCAAAATAGTTCCTATCCTGTCAGACCCAAACTTTGAAGTCTACGGTCCGCTTTACAACAACTACTTGCAAGAAGAAGATTATCTGGACATGATAGCTTTCATCCTAGGCGAAGACGGGCCACAAAGCATAAAAAATTCAAACATTACCATTAGAATTCAAACACCAAGACCGATACAAAAAACAAATGCAAAAAAAGTGAATTCCAATACCCTGGAATTCACTTTCCCACTCATAGAGTTTTTACTTCTCCACAACGGAATTTATTTCTGGTGTGAATTTTAGACGTTAAACCTAAAGAACACTACGTCTCCGTCCTGAACAACGTAGTCCTTACCCTCTATTCTGAGTTTTCCGGCCTCTTTTATTTTTGCTTCGCTTCCGTATTCAAAAAGGTCATTACAACTGTAAATCTCAGCCTTGATAAAACCCTTTTCAAAATCTGTATGAATAACACCTGCAGCTTGAGGAGCCTTGCTTCCTGCCTTAAAAGTCCAAGCCCTGTCTTCATCAGGTCCTGCTGTAAAGAAAGTCCTTAAACCAAGTGTAGAATATGCAGTTCTGATTAACGAATTAAGACCGCTTTCCTTAAGTCCCATTTCTTCCAAGAACATCTGTCTGTCTTCAGGATTGTCCATTGCCGCAATCTCACTTTCTGTCTTTCCGCAGATTACCACAACCTCAGAACCTTCTTTTTCAGCAATTTCTTTCACTGTCTTAACATAGTCATTGTCTTTTCCTATGCAGGATTCATCAATATTGCATACATAGATTACAGGTTTCATGGTAATGAGAAACAAATCTCTTACTGCAAGACGCTCTTTTTCATCTGTAATGATACTTCTGGCACTTTTTCCCTGTTCAAGACCAGCCAAGAGTTTCTCATAAAGAGCAATATTAGGATCCTTATCTTTTGCAAGACGGGCAAGTTTTACCTGTTTCTGATATCTCTTGTCTACAGTCTCATAATCTGCCAAAGCAAGTTCAATATTAATGGTTTCTATGTCAGAAGCAGGATCTACCTTATTGTTCACATGAATTATGTCAGGATCATCAAAACAGCGCACAACATGGGCAATAACACCAACTTCACGAATATTTGCAAGGAATTTGTTTCCAAGTCCTTCACCTTTTGATGCTCCGGCAACAAGACCTGCAATATCAACAAACTCTGTTACTGCAGGAATTACCTTTGCAGGTGGAATAAGTTTTACAATCTTATCCAGTCTTTCATCAGGAACATTTACAATTCCCACATTTGGTTCAATTGTACAGAAAGGATAATTTGCACTCTCTGCCGGCGCACTTGTCAAAGCAGAAAAAATAGTTGACTTTCCTACATTTGGAAGTCCTACAATACCACAGTTTAGACCCATTTAATCCTCCAAGGGCAAATACTAACACTTAAGCAAGAATCAGACAAGTTTTCCGGCAAGTTGACCGCAGGCTCCTTTTATAGACCTTCCCCTGCTTATCCTAATTGTATACGGAACTTTTCTGTCATCAAGCATACTACAGAAAGCTTTGATTTCGTAATCAGAAGGGGTTTTAAAAGGAAGTTCATCACATTCATTAAACGGAATAAGATTAACAATTACCTCCAGTCCTTTACAAAACCGGGCAAGCATATCTGCAAAATGCTCTGAAATATTCTCATCTTTCATCATGCAGTATTCAAAAGTAAAACGTCTCCCTGATACTTTTTGAAAATTCACAAGAGATTTTCTTAAATCATTCAAAGGATATGCCTTGTTGACAGGCATTAATTCACTTCTCTTTACGTCATCTGCAGTTACAAGAGATACTGCAAGTTTTACGGGAACACCTCTGGCTGCAAGTTCATCAATTCCTTTCACAACTCCGCAGGTAGAAATTGTAATTCTTCTGTACCCGATATTTAACCCCTGTGGATCATGAAAGAATTCTATAGCCTTAAGCACATTGTCAATATTGGCCATTGGCTCTCCCATTCCCATAAAAACAATGTGTGAAATTTTGTCTCTTGCAGCTCTCTGCAAATGCATGAACTGCTCAACTATTTCAAATGCTTCAAGATTTCTCTTTAACTTTAGTGTTCCTGTTCTGCAAAACTTACATCCCATGGCACAGCCAACCTGGCTGGAAACACAGGCTGTAAGTTCCCCTTCCTTATCTGAAAGAAGAACACACTCTATGATACCTTCATCTTCCAATTTCAAAGCAAGTTTCACAGCACCGCTGTCATCTGTTTGTGTTCTGACAATTTCAGATGAAAAAACAGATGGAAACTGTCCGGAAAGTTCCGCTCTTGTCTGTTTTGGGAGATTTGTCATTTCTTCAAACGAAGAAACCCCTTTTACAAGCCATTGATAAACTTGCTTTCCTTGATATGGTTTTGAAAAACCTAAAATTTCAGATATTTCTTCCGCTGTTTTGGCAAATAAAGAACCCATAGCAAAATAATATAATAAATGTCTTGTTTAAAGAAGTAAATTTGCTTAAAATATGTTTTGGCGTAGGCTAAACAAAAGAATATTTTTTTCAGGAGTTTCATTATGAAGAAAGTTTTAATCGTTCTTGCAGCACTTCTTCTCATTGCTGTTCCGGTATTTGCACAGAAGGGTCAGTTCAGTGCTGGTTTGGAAGCAGGTTATCCAGCTGCCGGTCTTGCAGGTTCTTATGGCATTACAGATGAACTTAATGCTTATGCAACAGTTGGCTATGACTATGGCAACGGTTTGGAGCTTGGACTTGGTGCAGAATACAAAGTTTGTGAATTCAGCATCCAAAAAGAAAGCTTTGATGTCCTCGTAGGAGCACAGGTAGATCCTAGATTTAATTTCTCAGCTAAGCACTTCAACCTTGGCGCTTTTGGAACAGTTGCAGTTGCTTATGACTTCACAGTTAAGGCAGAGAAAACAGCACTTGATTTCACAGCTTATCTCAGAGCAGGTGCAGGAATTAACGTATTCTTCGCAAACAAGGTAGATGTTGACTTTGCTTGGCTTGGAGCTCTTGGACTTGTTTATCACATCTAATTGAAACTCTGAGAACAACAATAAGAGGTTGCGTTGCAACCTCTATTTTTTTTGACTGTTTTGCAAAAAAGCCATTTTGCTCTGAACTTTTGAGTCCAAATTGCGTTTTCCTGTTTTTGGACTGAAATTTTTAAGTCCAGACTGAATTAAAAAAGACTGCAACTTTACATTGCAGTCTCAAATTTGCTCTATGAACTTTATTTTTCAAGTACAGCTTTAATTCTTCTTACTCCTGCAGAAGAACTTTCTTCTTTAAGAATGTGGAAGTGTCCCATATCTCCTGTGTGAGTAACATGAGGACCTGCACATACTTCTTTAGAGAAGTCTCCAATAGAATAAACAGTTACCTGCTCACCGTATTTACTAGAGAAGAATGCAACAGCACCGGAATCTACAGCTTCTTGAGGAGTCATTGTTTCTACAGTAACCGTTAAATCTTTCTTTATCTGTTCATTAACGATATCTTCTACCTGCTTTAGCTGCTCTGGTGTCATCTTGTCGTTATGAGTAAAGTCAAATCTAAGTCTTTCCGGAGTAATGTTACTACCTTTCTGACCTACATGATTGCCAAGAACCTGTCTGAGAGCTGCCTGAAGCATGTGTGTTGCAGTATGAAGAGCTGTTGTTTCTGCACTGTGATCTCCAAGACCGCTTTTGAAAGCTCCTGCCTCAGCAGTTCTGGAAAGCTCCTGATGTTTTGCAAATGCTTCTTCAAAACCTTTGACATCTACTGTAAAACCTTTCTCTGCAGCAAGTTCCTGTGTCATTTCAACAGGAAATCCATAAGTGTCATATAGCTTAAATGCACTTCCGCCTGCAATTTCCTTAACACCCTGCTTTTCAAGGAAGAAAGTCATCTTTTCAAACTGTTTCTCTCCCTTATCAAGTGTTTCACTGAATTTTACTTCTTCTTTTGTAAGTTCATCATAAACTTTCTGTTTATTCTGAACCAGTTCAGGATAAGCTTCTCCGTAAATATCTACGACAACCTCTGCAACCTTTGCAAGGAATGTACCTTCTATTCCAAGATGTCTTCCGTTACGTACTGCACGGCGAATAAGTCTTCTTAGAATATATCCCTGACCCACGTTAGAAGGCAGACATCCTCTCTGATCTCCAAGTATAAAGGTACTTGTTCTTATATGGTCTGCAACAATTCTCATAGAGACATCTGTCTTTTCTGAAGAACCGTACTCAACACCAGAAAGTTCTGCAATCTTTTTGAGAATAGGCTGCATGACTTCTGTCTCATAAACAGACTTCTTTCCCTGAAGAATTGCTATTGTTCTCTCAATACCCATACCGGTATCAATACATTTTCTGTCCATTTCCACAAACTTACCGTCTGCAGTCTTTTTGTAGCCCATGAGAACATCATTCCAGACTTCAAAATACTTTCCGCAGTGACAACCCGGTTTACAATCCGGTCCGCAGGCAGGTCTTCCTGTGTCAATAAACATTTCTGTATCAGGACCGCAAGGACCGGTTTCTCCTGCAGGACCCCACCAATTGTCTTCCCTCGGCATAAAGTAAATTCTATCGTAAGGGATTCCCATCTTGTTCCAGATTTCTGCACTCTCTGTGTCACGTGGTATTCCGTCTTCACCTGCAAAAACAGTTACTGAAAGCTTCTCTGCAGGAATACCAAGTTCTTTTGTAAGGAACTCAAAACTCCATGGAATCATCTCTTTCTTGAAATAATCTCCCAATGACCAGTTTCCCAACATCTCAAAACAAGTAAGATGATGAGGGTCTCCCACACTGTCTATGTCGCCTGTTCTGATACACTTCTGGTAATCTGTGAGACGTTTGCCTGAAGGATGTTCCTGACCCAAAATATAAGGTACAAGAGGATGCATTCCTGCTGTGGTAAAAAGGACGGTAGGGTCATTCTCCGGAATAACAGAAGCTCCGCTAATCTGAACGTGACCTTTTGATACAAAAAAATCAATGTATTTTTTTCTTAATTCGTTAGCTGTCATGGGGATGATATTATCAATTATTCAAAATAATGACAACTGAGAATCTGATTGGGAATTGCCGTAAGAAGGCTTATTCAAAGCAGTATTTACACGGTCAAAACTGTATTTCAACTGCTTGGCATCAGAAAGAACAACAGGGTTCTTAAAACTTCTTGGCCAAAGATATGTTCTGTTTTCATAAGTGCTTCTCAAAACAAATACATTTTTCCCCAAAGACTCACTGTATTTTGCCTGTTTGACAGCTCCTCCGCCATCATTTGATTCTGCTATAAAGCTTCCCTTTCCTATCATGGCCATAAGTTCATCACGTAAAAGGAAATAGTATTTTTGAGTTTGTCTGCATGGAGCAAACATTGAACAAACCAATCCCCTGTGGGCAATATACTCCTGAAGTTTTTCATGTTCTCTTGGATACACTTCATTAATAGGAGTACCAACAACCCCAATTGTAGGAAAACCCTTACTCAGAGCCTGAATATGGGCTATTCCATCTATTCCTTTTGCCAAACCGCTTACAATTGTAAGTCCCATGGAACCGGCAATATCAACAATATCCCTTGTTGCCTTTACTCCGTTTTCAGATGGAGTTCTTGTTCCAACAACACAAATACCAATGGTTGTCAAAAGGTTTTCGTTACCTCTTAAATACAAAAACGGAATGTTCTTTGCCTCTTTGGGAAAACAGGAACTTGTATAATCAATGATTTTGACATCATCCATTTTCTGTAAAACTTCAAAGGAAGCAGCTACCTGAGAGTATGCTTTTTGCATATCTGAACCGGAAACTGTCAATACACTGAGATATTCAGTAAGATGGTCAACCAGAGGCTCTCCCGTATCACACATAGAGGCAACAGTATCAAACAGAGGAATAACGTGAGTATCACTTTTTTTAAGAACATACGCCATTGTCTCATAGTTTATGGCCTTCTGAATGATTGACATGGGCTAATTATACTGGCACATTTCACTTTTAACAATTTGAAATTGAAAAAAACTTGATGGTATGATGTTTTTATGCAAAAAACGGAAAAGGAAAATTTAAGAACAGAAATGATTTCTCTTTTGAAACAAAGTCCAAGACCGGACTTGCCTGTATTTGATTTTCCTCAAGAAACCCTAATTGCCTATATACCGCTTAAAACAGAAGTCAACACAATTCCGTTAATTGATTACGCATTGGAAAAAGGCAAAACGGTTGTTGTTCCCACAGAAGACCCAAATTTCTTTGCTGTTCTTCCATACAATTGGAAAGAACATCTTGTAACGTTTAAAGACAAATCAAAAGGTGTTTATACAGATGAATTGGTAAGCACAGACACAATTGAGAATGCAATTATGCTTGTCCCAGGTCTTGCCTTTACCAAAGAAGGTGACCGCTTGGGACGTGGAAGCGGTTTTTATGACAGAGTTCTCAGAAGAATTTCCACTTCTGTAAAAACTATAGGAATATGCAGAAAATGTCAGATTGTCAGCAGTATTCCTACAGAACCTCATGATAAAAAAGTAGACGAAATAATTTGCTCTTGACATAAAACGTAACTTTGAGGTATACAACTTAGGTACGCCGTTTTAGCTCAGTTGGTAGAGCAAGGGACTGAAAATCCCTGTGTCCCTGGTTCAATTCCTGGAGACGGCATACAGGTCAGCAAAAGCTGACCATTTTTTTTGCTTAAAGCCTTTCTTTAAGCCTACCCTAATGGCTCAAACTTTGGTAGAAATCAAGTTCCTTATGTGAAATAATGGCTGTATGTACGACTTTCTGAAAGACATTCCTACATCAACTTTTCCCATTAGAAAAGCAGTTACTTCAAAACCTTTTAAATTGGCAGTTGTAGGATTATGCTCTTTTAACGTATTTTCTATTTTAAAGGGGCTATGTGATTCAGGTGCACAAATTGCCTATGTTTGGGAACAAGACCAAACTTTTCTGGAAGCCTTTATTAAAAGCAACCCAAATTGCAGACAAATGGATCCGGATTCAATTATCAAAAGTGACGCAGACATGATTGTCAATTGTCTTTTACCTAGCCAAAGAGCAGCCTATTCCATAAGAGCAATAGAAAACAATAAGGCTGTTTTTTCCGACACACCTGGCTTTCTAAACGAAGAAGATGCAGACAACCTAAGACAAGTTATTCTTCAAAAAAACGGAAGATACATAATCTATTTCCGTGACCATTTTCATAGTGAAAGCTCTGCTTATGCTAACAATCTTATAAACGAAGGCAAAATAGGAAAAGTTCTCTTATTCTCTGATACAGTCTCTTATTATCTGGATGAAAACTTATATAACTCAAACTTCAATTACTTTTTCCATCCTTTTCAAGCAGGAGACATCTTCATAAACACAATTTGTTCGCAAATAGAACTATTTCTTTTGATGACAGACAACATAGATGCCAAAATTCAGTACGCTTCCAGACGCAACCTTGCGCATCCCCAGTTTCCTCTATTCTATGATTACGGAGAACTCATCATAAGAGGAGACAACGGTATAATAGGAAACTTAAAGGCCGATTGGCTTGCGCCAAAACAAACAAAACCAAGTTCCCAAAGCACAATCACAGGAAAAAAAGGCAAAATAGAACTTGTAAAATTCCCAACCCCGGGAAATTCTCACATTACTGAAAACATTTACATTACCAATGATGAGAGAACACAGGTAATTGATGCCCATAATACAATTGGCTTTAACTTCTTTACAAAACTGATTCTTGACTGTTCTGACAAAAATTCAAGATGCTCAATCATGATAAACGGCTTAAGTCTTCCTCTTTTCTGTATAAAGGCAACCGAAATTTCCATTAAAGTCTGTAATTGCGCACAAAATACTCCGGTTAACCTTTAACTACAATTTCCTCTACATCCAAAGACATTGGAGCATCAACAATCTCCTCTAAATCCAAAATTACCCTATGAGCCACATCTACTCTGTTTTTTGTCTCACTTCCGCATCCCACAAGAGAAATAACAGAAAGTACAGCCAACACAACAATTGCACAGACAATTTTCTTAATATCCATGTTTTTCTCTCTTAAATAATTACGTAATTTTTATATATACTACATACTATATTTGTCAATAATTGCAGTGCAAAAAAAAGGTCATAAAAGCAGAAGCTTTCAATTAAGGTTTTCTGAAAATTGTTCCGTATTATTGATAAAAGTCCCCATTACGTTTAAACTTTGAAAAATCTTGGTTTTCGGAGGTGTCAGATGGACAATTTTGTAGCAAGAATCTCTTCAATTAACAGTGTTGTCAACAGTTTTGCATGGGGTCCTCTTATGCTGGCGCTTTTAGTGGGAACCGGAATTTTTCTGACAATTAAGACAAAATGGCCTCAGGTAAAGCACTTTCCATGGGTTTTGAAAAATACCATAGGAACTATTTTTGACAAGAACAAACAGACTGAAAAAGGTGTAAACATTACACCGTTTCAAGCAGTTGCAACAGCTTTGGCAGGTACCGTAGGAACAGGAAACATTGCCGGAGTCACCGGTGCTATTTTTACAGGCGGACCTGGAGCTGTCTTCTGGATGTGGCTTGCCGCCTTCTTTGGAATGGTAACCAAGTATTCGGAAATTGTCCTTGCAATGAAATTCAGAGAAACAGACAAAGACGGAGTTTACCATGGCGGTCCTATGTACTACATCAAAAACGGTTTGGGACAAAAGTTCAATTGGCTGGCTGTTTTGTTCTGCATACTTGGAGGAATAGCTTGTTTTGGTATTGGAAACATTGCCCAAACAACTGAAATTTCAAATTCTTTGACAAGTCTCTTCCACTTCTCCCCTGTTGTAAGTGCAATAATCATTGCCGTATTCGTAGGACTTGTGGTAATTGGAGGAATAAAGAGAATTGGAGCAGTTGCAGAATATCTTGTACCTTTCATGTCTTGCTTCTATATCCTTGCAGGAATTATAGTTATCATTCTGAGAATCAATCATATTCCAGCTGTAATAGCCTTAATTTTCAAAGAAGCATTCAGCTTTAAATCTATTGGCGGCGGTATCTTTGGTTATACTATAATGAGAGCTATGAAAATGGGTTTTGCCCGTGGAGTTTTCTCAAATGAGGCAGGACTTGGCTCTGCACCAATTGCTCATGCAGCCTCAGAGGAAAAAGAGGCTTGCAAACAGGCAATTTGGGGTATTTTTGAAGTATTCATTGACACTATTGTAATCTGTTCAATCACAGCATTTACGGTTATTCTTTCCGGAATACTTGATGTGCCGGGCGGTATTTCTTCATTTGCCTCAAATGGTGTTGCAGCAGCAACAGCCTTTAACACGATTCTCCCTGGAAATCTTGGAGGAACAATAATTCAGATAAGCCTTATTTTCTTCTCATTTACCACAGTTTTGGGATGGGCTTACTATGGTGAAAATTGCTGGAGATACCTTACAAATAACAACAAAGTTGCAATTACTGTTTTTAAAATTATATTTGTAGCTCTGACAATCATTGGCTCTACAGGAAACGGTTCTCTCATGTGGGACATTTCAGATACACTCAACGGTCTTATGGCAATTCCAAACCTTATTGCCCTTCTTCTCTTGAGTCCGGTAGTAACCAAGATGACAAAAGAATACTTTGCTTCAAATGATTTGAAAAACAGAAATAAATAACTTGCGGTCTTTATTCAGACTGCAAACATAGTTAAGAACTCTTCAAAACACTCTCAGAAATAACCGGAAATGAGAGGGGGTTTTCTTCATCATTTGATTTTTATTTTTTTTGACTGACTCTTGAGTTGCAGCCTGTTTTTTTTGTGACAGAAGATAAATATTTCTTATATCCATATCAAAATATATAATTTGCTTTGTAAAAACAGTTAGATTAGGATGTCCTTCATAAATACGGAGGCATTCTGTTATATGACGAATTCAGGAACAGAAATCTTTGAAAAAGAATCTGCCACAAAGGCATTGATAAAGCTTGCCCTACCAACCGTTCTTGGTCAGGTAATGATTGTTTTATACAACATGGCTGACACTTTTTTCATTGGTCAAACCAATGACAACATAAAGATTACAGCTGTAACAATGTGTATGCCTGCCTTCATGTTTTTAAGTGCTATAGCAAACCTCTTTGGTATTGGTGGTTCAAGTGTTATTGCTAGGGCTTTGGGAAAAAGTAATGACAGCAGAGCAAAATATACATGTGCCTTCTGCTTTTGGGGTTGTCTCATAATTACCGTTTTTTATTCTATTGGTGTTTACTTTTTCATGAACGGTTTTGTCAATTTCTTAGGAGGCGCAAACCCTTATGTTCATGCCCTTGCATCTGAATATTTGTTTTGTACAGTTGTTTGCGGAGGAATTTTCACATCTCTTGCCTCTTTCATGTCACATATTGTCAGATCAGAAGGTAAATCTATTCATGCTTCTATTGGAGTTCTGCTGGGAGGTTTTTTAAATATAATTCTTGATCCTGTTTTCATGTTTGTAATCATGAAGCCTGGAAAAGAAGTTCTTGGGGCAGCTTTGGCAACTGCAATCTCAAATTTTATTTCATTTTTGTATTATGTTTTTGTTTCAATATCGGCACAGAAAAAAGGTAGTATTATCTATTTTAGGCTTACAAAGCATTCTTTTGAATGGGAGATTCCTAGAAAAGTTCTTGAAGCTGGTATTCCCGCATGCGTAATGACATTGGCAGAGAATATTTCTTACTCAATTTTGGATAATCTTTTATCAGCCTTTGGTACTGCCGTTCAAGCAGGAATAGGAATTGCAAAGAAAATCAATATGCTTGCACATTCTATTGTCAGAGGCATAACACAGGGTGCTTTACCTCTGATTGGATACAATTACTCTTCCGGACAGAGAATAAAAACAAAGAAAATAATAATTAATACTGTAAACTTTTCTCTTTCTGCTGCCTTAATATGTACATTTTTAATGTTTTTCTTCTCTCATAGCCTCATAAGAACTTTTATTCAAGACGGAAACAATGCCATGCAGTACGGAGTAATTTTCTTGAAAATTCTATGTCTAGGTGGCCCGTTTTCTGCAATTGCTTATACTTTTATATCCTTCTTTCAAGCCGTAGGACATGGAGGAACATCATTTATTCTGGCTTTATTGAGAAAAGGACTTCTTGATATTCCAATGATGTTCATTCTGCGATATTTTATTTCTTTATATGGAGTTGTTATGGCCACTCCAATTACAGATTTGATTTGTTGCTTGGTTTCTCTTGTTCTGTTTTCAAGATTTACGGCAAAACATCTGAATAACAATAAACAAAGAAAAGTTTTCAATCCTGCAACCGGAAATTATGAGATATCTTCAATGGAGGTAAATACATGACATCTTTTTTAGAACAGAAGGTCTTTACAATTGTTAAAATCGCAGAAATGGGAAGTTTTTCAAAAGCAGCAGATGAGCTTTGCCTCACTCAACCTGCGGTTAGTCAACATGTAAGATCTGTAGAAAAGGACTTTGGAGTAAGGCTTTTTGACAGAGATCATAATGACTGTAAGTTAACTACAAACGGAAAGATTGTTGTCAAATACCTAAAACGTATGATTTCCATTTCAAACAACATGCTTCAGGCAATCAAAGATGAAAAGACCAAGGTTACCTCTATTTCTGTAGGTATTACTCATAGTGTAGAAAGCAGTAAAATAATTGAAGCTATTGCAGAATACGTAAATAAGAACAACAGTTTTTCTATTAAGGTTCTTTCAGATTCTTCTGAGAATTTGTATAAAATGCTTAAGAACTATGAGATAGATTTTATGATTATTGACGGAAAAATCAATGATGATGGAATGACTCATGTATTACTAGGAACAGATTGTCTTGCCTTGGTAACATCTCCAACACACGCTCTGGCTTCTCATAATATTGTTACTATTGAAGAATTAAAAAACGAGTCTCTGATTCTAAGGCTACCGGATTCAAATACAAGGCATTTATTTGACCAAGCTCTTAAAGACCACAATTTATCAATTGATAATTTCAATGTCATTTTGGAAATAGACAATATTGCCACAATTAAAGATCTTGTCAGAAGGAATATGGGAGTTTCCGTATTGGCTAAAAGCGCTTGTATGGATGAGCTTAAAAAAGGGAAAGTTGCCCTTCTGAATATTGAAAACCTAAGTATGATAAGAGAAACAAATATCGTTTTCTCAAAGGATTTTGAACATCCGGAGGTTATTCAAGGTGTTGTTCAACGATTCAACGAGATGTAAAGGCTACTGTTCATCCTGTCAAATTCTTCATCACTGCCACGGTGAATATGACAGTTGCCCATACGGAAGATTCTCAGATGAAGATACTTCCGAATTAAACCCCGAAGAAAACAATGACTCTAAGGCTATGAGAAGATAAAGTCATCAAAACTCAGTTGTTCACCCTCTCCCCCTTTCTTGTTTTTCATCTTTCTTATGGAATGACCGCTGGAAAGAATATAAGCAATTGGTTTTGTAGACTCTATGTTAATAAAAATAATCTGCATGACAGATAAGAGAGGAACAGCCAAGAACATTCCTACAATTCCAAAGATGTAACCAAAGATACTTAAACTTACAAGAATTACAAAAGGACTGAGGTTTAGTTTATTTCCCTGTAGTCTTGGGTCTATGATGTTTCCTATGATTTGCTGAGTTGCAATTGTTCCCACTGCTACAATGATAATAGGCTGCCAATTTGGCAAGAACTGCAGAACTGCAATAGCAATTGTAAGTACAGTAATGATAATTGAACCAAATGTAGGGATAAAATTAAGAACCATTGTCAATACACCAATAATCAAAGCACCGTCAAGATTAACGGCAAGGCCAATTCCGTAAAAGCAAAGACCTGTAAAAAATGAGACAACAAATTTAATACCAAGATATTTTGATACCTGGGAATTAAGTCTTGTGATTATTGAGGAAATCTTTTTATTAGACTCCCCATGTATAATAGATTCAAGTTTTGGAATAACAGTATTTCTCTCAAGAAGTAAAAAGATTCCCATGAGGATAACGACCATGGCATCTGAAAAAATACTTACGGTAGATGCAGATACACTCTTAAGCAGAGGCATTGCCACCCCGTTGAACCAGTCAATATTAAGAGAACCCATTAGAGAAAAACCTTCAGGAAGGTCTGTCCAACGTCCTATAATTCCTATTACCAACTCATCAAACTGGTCTATTTTATTTACATAGGCAGGGACAAGTCTAACCAATTGGTCAACAGCATAGAAAACAAAAAGAACAGTTGCAGAGACAACTGCAATGATGAGAAAAATGATAATTAACAAGGAAAAGAAACTTGGAATTTTACTCTTGTCAAAAGCATTCATAATAGGCAAAAACAAAAGGAAAAGAAACAAGGCAAGAAAAATATCAATACTTATACTGCTTGTAATCTTTAAAACTGCCAATATCAGCAAAGTAAGAATAATTGTGAGAACATTTCTGATCTGTTTTAAAACTTTTTCGTTCATTTTCTGCTCCTGCAATACTTTACTTATAAGTTAACGCACTTAATATACAAACATTAACCTAACTTGGAAAAACTCTCAATATGTGGTTTACTTGTTGCATGGCAAAAGACAGTAATCTGGACAGAATTGAAATAGTCCTCTGCGATACTCAAGACGGTGCAAATATAGGAAGTGCCTGCAGGGCAATGAAAACAATGGGTTTAACCCATCTAACTCTTGTAACAAACGAAAGTTACGATAATAACAGAGTAAGAACTCTGGCCCTTCACGCCTATGACCTTTATGAAAACAGAAAACAATTTACAAATCTTCATGAAGCATTGTCAGACAGTGTTCTAACTGTTGCAGCAACAAGACGGCACGGAAAAGACAGAAAGTTTTCCTGCGTCACCCCGCACCAACTGGCAGAAACAATCAACAAGACGGGAGAAGGAAAAATTTCAATAGTCTTTGGCTGTGAAGCCAATGGTCTTTCTGATGAACAAGTCAATGAATGTTCAATGGTGGTTACAATTCCAACCAGCGATAAATTTCCTTCTTTGAACCTTGCTCAGGCAGTCCAGATAATCTGTTATGAACTTTATCAAAATCTCAAACAATATCCTGATGTTTCCCATGCCGTATCAAAAGAACGTGTAGATTCTGCTGCAGACAAATGCATGGCAGCACTGGAAAAAATAGGCTATTTCAAGGTAGATGAAGAAAGAGATTTTACAAGAAGATTTCTTTCAGACAGTTTTGCCAGAGCTTCTTACACACAAAGCGAAATTGTAAGAATGGAAAAAATATTTGAGAAAGCTTCCTTGATAAGCACTCATAAATCAACAGAAGAAATAATACCTCCGCAGAGTACTGTATCATTATCATAAACAACCAAACTCTGTCCGCAGGTTGCTGCCTTGACAGGATTATCAAATTCTGCAGTGAGTCTGTCGTATTCATCAACGTAAACAGTACAACCAACAGCCTGTCCGGTAGACCTTATTTTTGCCTGAAGGTGACGTTTACCTTCTATACTGTCAACAGCACCCCAAACTATTCTGTCTGCTGTTACTTTTTTATTTGACGTAAATTCTTCACATGCCACTACAACCTGATTTTTCTGAGGATCAAGTGAAACAACGTAAAGAGGTCTGGGATAGGCAATTCCAAGCCCTTTTCTCTGACCTATTGTGTAGTTCCACATCCCACGGTGTTTTCCAAGAACATTTCCGTCAAGGTCAACAATATCCCCTTCTTTTTCCTCTACATCAAGCAATTCTGTATAATGACCGCTGTAAAAATCCTGGCTTTCTGTTTGAGTCTCAGGATGAAAACCAAGCTCAAAATCACGCTTTTTCACATCTTCTTTTAAAAGACTTCCCAAAGGGAACAAAGTTGTTGCAAGTTGTTTCTGACTGAGACGATACAAAAAGTAACTCTGGTCTTTTACAGGGTCTGCTCCTTTTAACAAGGCATACCTGCCATCTTTTTTCTCTATCCTTGCATAATGACCGGTTGCAAAGAAATCAAACTCTATTCCGCTTTCTCTGGCATAATCTACCATTGCCCCGAATTTAATTTTCTGATTACACCAGATACACGGATTTGGAGTTCTTCCGCCAAGGTATTCATCCCTGAAATTTTTAAGAACTACAGACTCATATAAATCTGAAATATCAAGGGCATGATGTTTTATACCAAGTTTCCCGCATATTAACCTTGTTTTTTCCAAGTCTTCCTTTTTATCTGAAGAGAAACAGGAGTTTCTGCCTTCCTTTCCCCTGTATTTCCCATCTTGTTTCCAGACGCTCATGGTAATTCCTTCTACTTCATATCCCTGCTCTTTTAAAATCACTGCAGCCATACTTGAGTCAATTCCACCGCTCATTCCAAGAAGAACTTTTGCCATTTTAACGCCCTTTCCAAATCAAATGTACAATGAGTGTATCAATTTGGAAACAATAATGCTACAATTTCCAATGGGGAGGGCGTTATGAAACGTTCAGTATTAAGAAATTTTGCAGTACTCACAGTAAAAAAAGGTCTTAACGTACAGCCGGGACAGGAAGTATGGATTACATGCCAGATAGATCAGCCGGAATTTGTAAACATGGTTGTTGAAGAGTGTTACAGAGCCGGAGCAAGAAAAGTTGTTGTAGACTTCCATTATGAAGGAGTAGACAACACACAATACAGGAAACAGCACACTATGGAACTTGCAAAATTTGATTCTTACGAAGAAGAAAAACTTCGTTACCAGGAAAAAGTAATTCCATGCAGGCTTTTCATAGAAAGTGAAGATCCGGACGGAATGGCAGGTTTAAATCAGAAAAAACTTGCAAAGGTAAAAAGAATCCGATACAAAACAATCCACAAGTACAGAGACAATTGGGAAAACAAAGACCAGTGGTGTATTGTCGCAGTTCCTGGAGCAAAGTGGGCAAAGAAAGTCTTCCCTGAACTTCCTGCAAAAAAAGCAATTGATAAACTGTGGGAAGCCATTATTTACACTTCCAGAGTTACAGATGACCCAATTGGAGAATGGGAAAAACACAATGCTGATATTCATGACCGTTGCATTTACCTGAACAGTCTTGACATCTGTGAATTGCACTACACTTCTTCAAACGGCACAGACCTCAGAGTAGGACTTATGGACAAGAGCCGTTTCTGCGGAGCTAGTGAGACTTCACTGCAGGGAATTACATTTAATCCTAACATTCCGTCAGAAGAATGCTTTACATCTCCAATGAAAGGAAAGGCAGAAGGAATTGTTTATGCAACACTACCTTTAAGCTATCAGGGACAACTCATTGAAGACTTCTGGATTGAGTTTAAAAACGGCAAGGCAGTAAACTGGGGAGCAAAAAAGAATAAAGACCTTTTGACAAAGATGCTTAAAATGGATGAAGGTGCATCGTATCTTGGCGAATGTGCTCTTGTTCCTTGGGAATCCCCTATCAACCGCACCGGTATTCTTTTCTACAATACACTGTTTGACGAGAATGCAAGATGCCACCTCGCTCTTGGCGCCGGTTATGCAGACACAATCAAGGGCTATGAGAACTATACACTTGATGAATGTCGCAAGATGGGTCTGAACGATTCTATGATTCATGTAGATTTCATGATTGGAGCAAAGGATTTAAGCATTGTAGGAAAGGCAAGATCCGGAAGAAACATCCAAATTTTTGAAAACGGAACTTGGGCATTCTGAAAAAATCTTTCTCAGTTACAGGAATCCCTTCTGATCTTACATGATGAAAAGTCATGAGCATTGAAAACATGTTCACGGGCAAGTTTATCAAGACTCACAATTTCTCTAACCACAGGTTTAAGACGGCTCCTTATGTTTGTTTGGTCATAAGGACAGACCGGTTTAATCACAGGTAAGTCATAAATCTGAGACAGTCTTACCAGTGTTTGTTCGTGAATCTCAATCATTGGTCTTATAACATACAACTTTCCCTCAAAAAACTCTTGGACAGGATTCATTGTGGCAAAATCAGACCTGAAAAATAGATTCATCATGGAAGTTTCCACCAAATCATCTAAATGATGTCCCATGGCAATGAGCCTATATCCTTCCTTTTGTGCAATTTCAAATAAGATTCTCCGCCTGTTTCTGGAGCAAAGATAACAGTTAAATTCATCTTTGAAACTCGTAGGAAACTGAGACTCTTTTCTTATCTCAAAATCTATCTCCAAATCTTTAAAGTATTCTTTCAAACGCGGAACATAAGAAGAGTCTATGGGATGTTCTGTCCAGTCTATCATTATTGCCTTGAGATTATATGATACAGGAAGCCATTTTCTTCTTAATGAAAGAGCTAAAGCCAGGGCAAGAGAATCTTTTCCTCCGGAAACTCCCAAAAGGACAGTTTCACCTCCCCTTATCATATCAAAATCATTTATTCCCTTTCCTGTGCCTTTGATAAAACGCATAACCCAAGGCGGAATATTACCATTCACAAGGTTTTTATAGGAAAGTTTGGATTCATCATACAGACTTGCAAAACTGTCTTTCATGAGTTCAGATATTATCAAACCCGGTACTTGTAAACAAGTTGGTTTTTGAGGAAAATATAGATATGAAAAAACTTGCCGTTTTATTGGTTTTACTGGTTCTTGCATTTGATGCATACTGTGTCTCTCTATCACTTTATCTTCCATCAAAAGCTTCAGGAAAGCCAATACTGCCGGTAGATTCAGAAATAGGACAGATTGCAGACAAGTCAGAATCAGAAAGCAACAGCAACTTGGCAAGAATGATTTCCAGTGAGTTTTCCTTTGAATGGACAGAGACAAACTTTGCCCCTGAATCTGCAAAAGCTCTAAGTGCCATCTACTCTGTTTTTCTATCAGAACATCTTCCTGCATCAGATTTTATAATGTCAAAGCAATTTGAGAATTCAGACTCAAGCACTTCTATTTCCGTTAGGTTCTCAGACGGAAAAGTCGCAACATTTGTCATAAAAGATAACAAGATTTACGGAATGTCCATTTAAAATGAAAAAAATACTTCTGCTTCTTTGTTTGACAACAGGTCTCTTTTCTCTTTCTGCTGGGGTAGTCAAACTCACATCTCCTTCAGATGGGCTTAAAATCTTTGACTCATACGGACAACTACAGCAGACTGCAACAGATTTAGACATTTCATGGACTGCAGTAACCTCAGATAATCCTGTTTCATTTGACTGTATTTACGGTAGTTTTACAGTCTTTGAAAACTCTGCAGTAACAATTGGCTATGACATTTCTGAAATTTACTTACACCTTTTAAATGGAATAATAGAGCTTTCAAACAAATCTTCCAACCTTATTAATGTGTACACTCCCGTAAGCAAAATAAGCATTTCTTCAGGTTCATCTGTAAGGATAGTTTCTACATCCAGTCAAGAATACTGCTCTCTTATTCACGGTACAGCAAGTATTTATGACTCTATCACAGGAGAAACAGAGTATTATCAGGATATTGAAATATCAGAAGAAGAATCAGTTGAAGAGCCGGAATATGTATCTGTTGTGCCTGTAGTGGTTTTTCCACAGAAGAAACAAGAAACCACAAAAGAAAACTTGGTTTCCCCTGCTCCTGCAGAAATTGATACTCATGAGATTAAGACAACTACGTTTGGAAACGGTGCTACATTTGGACTCAAAGCCCACATAACCGTACCAAAACTTAATCTTAACGTAACTTCTGAGAAAAACGCACAAAGAGTAAGAAACAGCCTGGAAAACACAGATTTTGCTGTTGGAATTACAACTTCTTATAACAGCTTAATTTTTGGGTTCAGAGCAGACCCTGTAAACACAAATCCAAATTCCTACAAAATACAAGACTCAAAAGATCCTGCACTCTCTGCCTTAAGACTTCTAGGAAGTTTTGTAGACGAAGTGAGCTACGGTTCAAAAGGGACTCTGCTTCACATTAAAGCCGATAGAAAAACAAATCTTTCTTTCAAACATCCTTTGTTTGGAGACATGGACAGATTATTCTCAGATACAGAAGAGCTTGGCTTTTTAACAGAAGTAAAGACAGACAGAGTAGAAATGACTTGTTTCTCTGATAATCTCAGTTTCAGAAACCTTTCAGGCAATGAAGATTTGGGATTCAGATTTGCAGCACGTCCTTTTTCTGACTCAAATTTATTGGCAGGACTTTCATTACTTGTAATAAACAAGACAAATTTGCCTTTATCTCTTGAATACTTCCCTGCCTTTGATGTCTCTTTCAAAGTCTTTGAATCAAACAAAGCAAAAGGAGATTTATCTGTTCATCTGACAGCACCTGCAACTGATTTTTCCAAATTTTTAGCAGGTGCAAGTATAAAAATGACTTCTGCTTTATTCTCTGCAACTTTTGGAGTAGATGTCAACAATAAAGCCTATATGTCACGAATTGTAGATTACAGACTTCCATCTTATAAAATATATTCACAAGAACTGTCAGCACCGGTAATTAACATGTATTTCAACGGACAATTTAACTACAACAGTTATTTTGCTTCATTATCTGCAAATATTCCTTTTGATTTTAAAGTGGGAGAAGATTTAAACCCACTCATAGAAAGAGGGTTTTCTCTGCAAGGCGGAGCCAAACTCAACAAAACAAACGTTTGGACTGCCGTTAAATACACAAATACCAGAAAGTTGGAAAAACTTTCCATAGGTGCAGATTTTGACTTTGACATCTCTGTTCTGAGTTTTGAACTTGGTTATGACAATAAAGTGGAAGACCCGGTCTTCCTCACAACAAAAATATCACTTGCAGTTGATACAAAACTGCTGTCCGAGTAAATTATGGCAATAAAAATACTTGATTCAATTGTAGCTTCCAGAATCGCAGCAGGAGAAGTTGTTGAAAACCCTTCCAGTATGTTGCGTGAATTAATAGACAACAGCATAGATGCTCAGGCAAAAGACATAAGGATAGAAATAAAAGAAGGCGGAATTGCTTTATTAAGTGTTCAGGATAATGGAAAAGGAATGTCTGAGTCAGACCTTGCCCTATCCTGCAAATCTCATGCAACAAGCAAGATTTCCACTTTAGATGACCTTTTTTCTCTAAAAACAATGGGGTTCAGAGGAGAAGCACTTCCAAGTATTTCTTCTTGCACAAAGCTTACAATATCAACAAACGGTTACAGATTATTTGTTGACAATGGAAACGAACAACCTGTGATAAGAGATTCATCTTCCAAAGGTTGTATGGTAATAGCAGAAGACCTATTTGAAAAAATTCCTGCAAGAAAACAATTTTTGAGGCGGGCTTCTTCAGAAGCAACTTCTTGTAGAAAAGTACTAGTTGAAAAGGCAATGTGCTTTGAAGATATTCATTTCTCTTACTATGAAGACTCAGAGTTAAAACTGGATTTAAAAAAAGCAGACAGGAAAAAAAGAATTCTGGATATTATGTCATTGGATAAAGATTTTGTTTCCTCTCAGTCTGTGGAAATGCAAAGCTCTACACAAACAGTATCTCTGTATGCAATTGCCTCAGATCCAACTTGCCATAGACGTGACAGAACCAGAATAAGGATATTTGTTAATAAGAGACCAATTGACTGTTTCCCTCTTGTTCAGGCAATAACAAATTCTTACTCAGTTGCACTTCCTGGTGGAGCATTCCCTTACTTTTCATTATTCATAGAAGATGATCCTTCTCTGGTAGATTTTAATGTTCATCCTGCAAAGAGAGAATGCCGTATGAGAAACCAGAGTGAAGTGTATTCACTTGTCACATCTATGATAAGAAAAGCCCTTTTGGAAAGGACCTACTCTACTGTAAAAAAAGAAGAACCAAAACAACTAAAAATCCCTGAATTTGTTTATCAAAAGATAGGAAAACAGGCAAAAATATCATTCTCTCCAAAACAAGACACACTTTCAGAAAAACCTGCATTTGATTCATCTTGGTTTGAAAATGCAAAAAGAATCATGGAAAGAAAGCCTGCATTAACCGTTACTGAAAATGCGGTAAAACCAAAAACATGGGTTTATATAGGTCAGGTTTTCAACACTTTTCTTCTAGTTGAAAGAAAAGATGAACTGCTAATGATAGATCAACATGCTGCCCACGAAAGACTCCTATATGATGAAATCTGTTCTTTAAAAAATGTACAAAAGCTCGTTGTTCCTTACAAATTTGAAACAGATTCAAGTACAGATGCTTTCCTTGTGGAAAACAGTTTCATTTATCAGGAACTTGGAGTTCAACTCATGAGAATAAGCCCAATGCTATGGGAAATTGACACAGTTCCAGCTACGGCCAAAGAAAATGAAGAGAAAATTGCATCATACATAAGAAACGCAACACGTGATATAGAAGAAGCAAAGAAAGGGCTTTTTGCCGTCATGGCCTGTCATAGTGCAATAAAATCAGGTGATAAGATAGACAACATCACTGCAGAAAAACTTATTGAAAGGGTTTTTGAGTTAGATGCCATGCTTTGTCCTCATGGAAGAAGCTTTGTTTACACAATTTCAAAAGAAAAACTTTATAAGGAAGTAGGAAGAACCATCTGATTAATAATAAACAAACGTCAGATTTAAGTTTTCGTCGTAATAGGTTTTATTTCTTGTTCCGTCAGGTCTTCCGTAATAGTAATTCACGTTAAATTTAAACTCTTCAGCACTGCCGTCCTGACTCATAACCGTAAGTGTCCAATCTCCCAAATCAAGCAATCTTGTAGATGGCATACAGATATCCGAAGACCCATAATAAATTGCATTGTCAACAATTAATCTTTTTGCATTTACATTCCAAGTAAGTGAACCGTCAGGATTCTTGATTTCAAATGAAACATTCTGTTCTTTTTCATCATTTGTTCTCACATAAACGCTAAGACCCATTCTATTTGAGTAGGCTTCCTTATAAGGTTGGGCAATTACTTCTTCCACAGAGAACTCATTTCCACTGCAACTTGCAAACAAAACTAAAATGGAAAATAAAAAAAAGACAAAAAGTATTTTTTTCACGTTTCTATAATAGCATTGCCTGTTCTTAATCGCAATATACCTCAGAATTCTCCGTCAAAACTGTGCTATTCTTCAAATATGTAAATAACTATTTAATTTTTCCAAAAAATTAAACAAAAAAAATTGACTATTGCAAAATACTGTTACAAAATTACCGTATAAATCTTAGTTTAATTAAGCAAAAAGGAGAAACAATATGCTTATTCTTATTTCTGATGCATTTGATGCATCTCTTGCAAGCAAACTTCAGGTATTTGGTGAAGTAACAGACGACAAATCCAGAGCTGCAGAAGCAGATATCATTCTTGTCAGAGCAAAGACAATCTGCGACAAAGCTTACATTGACGGTTTGAAGAATTGTAAACTCATCATCCGTGGCGGTGTTGGAATTGATAATATTGATAAAGTTTATGCAGAATCAAAAGGAATTATTGTTCGCAATACTCCAAAGGCAAGTTCTATTGCTGTTGCAGAACTTACTTTTGCACTTATGCTCAGTGCACCAAACCACATCTGTGAATACCACAATGGTATGAAAAACGGTGAATGGCTCAAGAACATCAAGAGAACAGAGCTTTATGGAAAGACTCTTGGTCTCCTTGGAATAGGAAACATTGCATCAAAGGTTGCAGAAAGAGCTAAAGCTTTTGGAATGAAAGTTGTTGCTTATGATAAATATGTCTCACAGTCTCCTGTAGCTACTCTTGTTCCTTCAGTTGAAGAAGCAGTCAAGGACGCAGATTATATTTCAATTCACATGCCTCTTACAGATGAAACAAGAAACATGTTCAACAAAGATCTATTTGCAAAAATGACAAAGAAACCTGTTATTGTCAATGCAGCACGTGGTCTCATTGTAAATGCAGAAGATATGGTAAAAGCACTTGAAGAAGGTCAGGTTTCCTGGTACTGCGCAGACGTTTATCCAAATGACCCACCGGCACAGGATTACCCAATTCTCAAAGCAGACCATGTAACACTTACACCTCATGTAGGTGCAAACAGCAAAGAGAATCTTCTCAGAATTGGAGAAGAAATTATTGATACTATCAATGCTCTCAAGGCAGAAGGAAAACTCTAATGAAAATTGATGATACCAACAAAAGCATCATTAAACATTTAATTGCAGACGGAAAAAAGCCGTACAGCCAAATTGCTGATGAAATAGGTATCACAGAGAATACTGTAAGGGCAAGAGTCAACAAGATGATAGAAGACAATGTTCTCTCTATTACTGGGCTTGTTGACCCTGCCTATGTTCCTGAAATGCAAGTTGTTATGATGGGTATCAAACTCAAAACTTTGGATCTTGAAAAAAAAGCCAAGGAGCTTCTCAAACTCAATGGTGTGATCTCTGCTGTAGTAGTAACCGGAAGATATGACATCCTTCTTGAAGTTGTAACTGCCAGTACAGACCAACAGAACCTTCTTAATTTTTTCAAGAACGAATTGGCAAAAATTTCAGATATTGTAGATATTGAGACTTTTGTAGTATACCAATCCCATAATCACAAAATACCTTATATTCTGTGAGTTGATGGAACATGGAAAGAAACATAAAAATTCCCGGCGTAATAATAGGAAGTTCTCCTTTTGGAGAAACTCACAGAAGTGTAAGACTTTTGACTCCTGAGCTTGGAATTATCAATGCTATTGTCTACGGAGGACGCAAGGGTAAGAAAACAGCTCTTGCTCCTCTTTTTTCGTATGGAACTTTTGCTTTATATCAAAATCCTGTAAACAACGAATATTCACTGACAGATGAAGATTTGGCTTTTTCCCCTGTTTCTATTAACAACGATATTCACACAAACTGTGCAGCTTCCTATTTCTGTGAAACAGCACTTAAGCTTGACAGTCAGGATTATTCGCAACTGTATCCCCTGCTTTGCAGTTCTCTCACTGTCTTAGACAGCAGACCTGACTTATGTGACAAAATCATAATTGCATATACATGGAAACTTCTTATTATAAGCGGGATAGAACCTTGCCTTACAAATTGTCCTTCATGCGACAGAAAATACAAAGAAGATGAAATTCTTGGCTTTTCTTCATCAATGAACACACCTGTTTGCCGTCATTGTGCAGACCTTGAATTCCCTGCTCTTCTTCCGGGCTGTAGACGTTTTCTAAGGTATACTTCTAACAAAGATTTATTGGATATCTTGGAGGTAGAAGTCTTTGAAGATGCTCAAAAAAGGATAAAGAACTATCTTTTGGCTTACATGAGATTATTTTGTACAAGGTCTCTCAAAACACTTGAAAGCGGGCTGCTTTAGTCTTAACTGTGACGTTTAATGTCCATTATTGTAAGTTGGACTGTTTCCTGATTTCTATAGTAATTTCTTCCCATTCTAAAAACTGCATCAACAATCTCACCGCTGTCAAAATCTTTTCCAACCCTTTGTCCGGCACTCCAGAAAACAGAAGGCCATTTATAACCTCCATACTCCAATGTCATTCTCAAATGATTGGAAGAATCATTCTTCTGATTTGCCATAGCCAAGATGCTTTCTATCCTTGCTCCCTGAATCTCAAATATTAAAGCCCCGTTTTGTTCCCCATAAGGTTCAAACAGTTCAACAGTTTTCATAATTGAACTGTTAAATTGTTCTTTACTGAGATTTACATCAATGAGAAGATTTTCATCCTCTTCTTCAGGACAATCCATATAATCTATATCTTCACTTATTCTCAGACAAAGCTCCTCAGCCATAGCTGCAGAGGCAGAAAAACCACCGGCACAGGCATGACCTCCAAAATCATCCAGAATTTCTGCATAATGCGATAAGAATTCATGGCAATTGAAATTGTCAGAGCTTCTCATTGACCCAACACATCTTCCATCTTCTGTCTGCGTAATTACTATAGCAGGTGCATGGAAATTCTTCTGAAGTCTTGCAGCCAGAATTCCGGTAATCCCACGTGGAAGCTTATCATCTCTTACAAGAACCATCTTTGAACCAAACTGTTCAAAACTCTTTTTTGCTTTTGGTAAAAGTCTATCCCATGCATCTTCGCCCACCTTCTGCCGTTCCTTGTTGAGTTTTTCAAGAGAACTTGCATATTCCAAAGCATCTTTCTGGTCTTCTGCAAGAATCATTTTTAAAGCAACATCCGGTCTTCCAAGTCTTCCGGAAGCGTTCAAAAGCGGTGAAATCTGCCAGCTTATATCAGTTGTAGAAAGTGTTTTGCCTAGTAAATTCTGCATGGCAAGAAACGGTCTTATAGAATCTCTGGTCCCTTCTGCCAATATTTTAAGACCTGTTTTAATTATGATTCTGTTTTCATCAACCATCGGCATAATATCGCTCACGGTTCCAATTGCAACCAAATCCATAATTTTCTTGTAATCTTTGTAAATAGAAGGATAAGAAGCCCTCAGATATGCACAGAAAAGACCAATAAATGTCTCCAGTTCGCTTTTTGTATTTGAATATAATGCAAAACGGCTTATTGCATTAAGTGCAAAAAGACTCTTACCCCTTATAAAAGGAAGTGCTTTCTCAAATTCCGGACGTAAATCTGTGAGATTTATTTCTGCTTTTGGGAAAGCAATATTCATCTGAACCATTTCTGTATCTTTGTCAAATACAAAAACAGGGAGACCGCAACAAAGGAATTTAAGAAGCTTACTGTTTTCTGACGGAAGCACCCCGGGAACAACTTCTTCTGAGATTCTGTCTGTCACAACCATGTTTTCTACTTTTGCAGCCTCTATAATCACAGTTCCGTTACCCGGAAATGAATGTAAGAGCAATATTTCTTCTTTATAATACGGAGTTTGGGCAAATCTTAAAGCCCATATACATTTTGCAGCAACTCCACACCCTGCAAGGTCTCTGAAAGGATAACCGCAACCTTCTACTTTTGGGTCTATCAGTGCTCTTGAAGACGGAATACTATCTCCTGCAATATGATGGTCTGTTACAAGAAAATCCAGTCCGTGCTGTTGTGCATAGTCTATCTCCTCTATACAGGAAATACCGCAGTCTACTGTAATTGCCAGCGTAAAACCATCTGAAAGTGCCTTATCTATGTTGTCCTTGGTAACTCCGTAAGGATCATCACCCATGGGAATATTCCAAGAAACATCAAGCCCCATACTTTTTAACTCTGAATATAAAAGAGCCGTACTGGTAATACCATCTGCATCCCTATCGCCAAAAATCAGAACTTTTTCTCCTGTTTCAATGGCACTGAGAACTCTGTCACAGAAAATTTCCATATCCTCAAAGAGAAAGGGGTTATGCAAAAACGAAATATCATTTTCTAAATAAAACTTTACCTGAGAAGAAGTTAAAACGCCTCTTCCGGAAAGTATCCTAGCAGGAATATATCCAAGAGAATATCTCTCCTGCAAAGCCTTGACATCTTCCAAGGCTGCTTGTCTTGTTGTCCATTTCATCTAATCTATATCTACTTCAAAAATTAAAATCACACTCAATAAAGCTCATTTATAACTTGATTTCTTAACTAACCCGTGAATTGCATAGTATGGGAACAACGTAATAATCTGATCCCAGTTCTGCTGAATAAAAACACCGGGTAAAACTATCTTCAGTACAGCCAGAACCACACATAAAGAAGCAAGAACTCTATAAACAGTAACACTGAACTTTCTGTTTTTTTCTGTCAAAGTCAAAACTGCCAGAACAATCAGAACAGGATTGACAAAAACAATGTTGATATTATTATACGCAGGTTCATGAATTGTAAACAGCATCATGAAAAGAAGAACAGAGCCAAGCAATCCAAAAAAAAGATTTACGGTAAAACCTTCTATCTTATACACCAAATTGTTTTTTCTAAGTCCAATCAAGGCAATCAAAGAAAGACTAATTGATAATAAAACAGAAAACAGCAAGTTGCTCTGTACTTCAGAAGGTGTCTGGTTTTTTAAATTAGCATTTCTGAAATCTGAATAAAAAGTCTGCTTTGTCCCCAGTTTTCCATAATCCAAAAGCGCAGATTCAAGTCTTTCAGGAAGAAACATCTCATCCCATCTTGTAGCAGCCTTATCTTCCATAGGACCTTCAAGTAAATTAAACACCCAGAATACAAAATCATTGCACGACACTACTCTTCCGGTTTCTTGTCTGAAAGTATTACCCTGCTGGGATTTTGCCCATACTTCAAAATCACCGTCTGTAATATAACTCAAAAGATCTCTCACCCTTGTAGAACAGTTATCTGTAAAATACTTGTAAAGATAGACATCATAACCCGGGGTTGAATTAGTCTCAAGGAATGTTAAAACAGCCCTTTTTTGTTGAGAAGTCAAATTCAGTTCAATTGCACTGATAGTCCTGAACTTATCTTTCATATCCCTGATTCTGATATCACCATAACTTTTTGAGCAGAAATACCAAAGATTTCCCAATGCAAAATTCTTGAAGAATCCTCTGCCAAATGAAAAAGTTCCCCAATCGTACATTATTGGTCTGCTGTTTGGCAAAGAAACCAAAACAGCACAATGCCCAAACCAACTGTAGATTGGTTTTTCTTTTGAAACAGTAAGTATCTCTATTTTACAATCATTCCAAAAAGAATCATCTGAAAGCTTGTTTTCTTCAACTGAATAGAACTTTTCCAACATGGGAAAAGAGTCATATTCCTGCACAGTAGATTCGTAAGTCAAACTCATTGAAAACAGAGGGAACAAAACAAGAAGAAAAAATATTAAAAAAACTGTCTTTTTCATTTCTCTTCTCCTCTGAGCCATTTTATTCCCAAATAACAGAAAGGTGTATCCAACAGGGCAAATACTACTTTAAAAAGCCAATAAGGAACAATGATAGAGAAAAGGAATGTTGCAGTATACATCTCATTAATACGCCAAAAAGCTATGAAATCAAAAATAACTGTATCTATAAATTGGCTTGTAATAGTTGCAACATTATTTCTAATCCAAAGATGTTTTCCTTCTGTTGCTTGTCTGATTCTGTCAAAAAACCATACATCAAATTTCTGACTAATAACAAAGCTTATGAGACTTGCAAGAGTCATTCTGAGCGAAGATGAAAAAACTTTTGAGTATTCCTCCTGCATGTGCCATGTTTCATTTGGTCTCATGGAGATGCAGAGATTTGTCATTGCAAATAAGAATACCAGCATAACAGTTGAAATGTTTACAAATTTCTGAGCTTCTTTTCTTCCAAAAACCTCTCCTACAATGTCTGTAATAAGGAAAAGTATGGGCATAAAGAAAATACCAACGGAAACACGCACTCCAAGGATTGTGGTAATCTTTGTTCCAAGAGTATTTACAATTACCATTGAAGCAACAAAGAGAGCAAAAAGGATGTCCCGTTTATCTGAAATACATAACTTTTTCATTAACTCTTTATAATAATAAAAATGTGGCAAAAACAAAAGGACTATTGCTTAAGTCATTTCACTATTGCAACAGTCCTTTACCTTATTTAAAAGAATACCTTCAAAGTTTCTCTATCAATGTTCCTGTTTTACCGTTAATAGCTTCAAGAGCCTTATCAAGAGAAGTAATGAGAGACTTTCTACCCTTCTTACTTTCTGCAAATGCAACAGCTGCAGTTACTTTAGGAAGCATTGAACCAGGTGCAAAATGTCCTTCTGCTGACAGTTCTTTTGCTCTTTCCGGAGTAAGAGAAGAAAGCCATTCAACGTTTGGTTTATTGTAATTGATTGCCACTTTCTCAACAGCTGTAAGAATTACAAGCATGTCTGCATCTACAAGCTCTGCAAGTTTTTCAGAAGCAAAATCCTTATCTATTACTGCAGGTGTTCCAAACAACTTTCCTTCTCTTTTGACAACAGGAATTCCGCCACCGCCAACTGTAATTACAACAGCTCCGCTCTTTACGAGTGCTTCTACTGTGTTCTT
This sequence comes from Sphaerochaetaceae bacterium, assembly GCA_045616225.1. Classification (GTDB taxonomy): domain Bacteria; phylum Spirochaetota; class Spirochaetia; order Sphaerochaetales; family Sphaerochaetaceae; genus JAZLGI01. Next base: position 17,711 of record JAZLGI010000078.1, on the reverse strand, counting down.
CTCTATTACATCCACTGGTTTTGGAGATGGAACTACCTGTCTGTATCCACGTCCTGCATCTTCAACCATTGTATAACCTTTTTCCTTGGCTATACGATCTGCAGTCTCTTTATCAAAAAATGCTCCTACCGGTTTTGTAGGATGTTGGAATGCAGGGTCATTCTCATCAACAAGAACCTGTGTAACAAGGGTAACAACATCCTTCTTAATACCACGGGACTCAAGCTCATTACCAATTGCATTCTGAAGATGATATCCAATATATCCCTGACTCATGGCACCGCATTCAGGAAAAGGCATTTCACTTTTAATTGCCTTTGCTTCAGCAGCAGTTGCCATTCCAAGATTTATCATGCCAACCTGAGGTCCGTTACCATGGGCAATTACAACCTGATTACCTTCTGCAATTAGGTCAACAATAGGCTTTGCTGTCTCTCTGACAAGCTCCAGCTGTTCATATGGTGTATTTCCAAGAGCGTTTCCACCAAGTGCAATAACAATCTTTGACATTCTATTCTCCTTTATTGCGTACATTTTATTATGGCTAGTATAAAAATGCAACAATTTGCAACAAACTGTATTTTCAAATGGAAATAAAAAAAGAGGGTGTCTCCACCCTCACTTTCATATCGCAACCGATATTATTTTGTCATTTCTGCCTTTGCATTCTGAATCTCTACTCTTCTTACCTTGCAAAGCTTAGAGATTTCAGCAAGAGCCTTTCTTGCTCTGGCTGCAGATGCTTTAACACCTTTTTCGTCAAACTTTTTAGACTCAAGTGTATAAGTGTTGAACAAATCAACAAGCTGTTCGTGAACTGTCATCTATAGTTCCTCCATTGTTCGAGATATAACTATATTACCAAACCAAATCTCTGTTGCAAAGTGAAAACAACCAAAAAACAACAAAAATACCAATATTTATCAGCTTTGGAAATCTATTGGCCCATTTGAATTAAAAAAACCTGTACATTGAGTGTTATTCAAGCTTTCCCTTTGTTTGAATAAAGGAATAACATTCTCAAGATAAGAAGAATCTGAATTAGGGTTTTCTATTCTGAAAACATTTACTCCACATGAAATAAGAGTTTGCAACTCTCCAAGCAGATTAAGTTCCTTGGAAGAAAGAACCGTAATAAAACCGTTTTTCTCTTCTATGGGGAAAAACATACCCTTTCTCTGTTCTTCTTCAATAGCCAGTTTTAAAGATGGAACTTTGCAGTTTTCAAAATGCGTAGACAAAAGAGTTCTTCCACTGTATGACATACACATTGTACCATACACCTGTACTTCTATTTCAAAATCATGCCTTTGATTTGCTATTCTGCTTATATCATCTTTATTTGCTTCATGTCCCAGAATAATCCTGTTCACACCAAGTTTTGAGAACATTTCTGCACTGTTGTTGTTCAGACAATTTGCAAAAGAAGAAAGATGAACGGCAACATTTGGAAAATGCTTTCTAATTGTAGATAGAATCCCAATGTCTGAAATAATAAATGCATCTATGCAGTCAAAACGGCAATTTTCCAATGCAGAATCAAGTTCACTTATCTTTGGATTATGAAATAAACAATCAATTGCACAGTACAGTTTTTTCCCTTGAGGTTTGAGTTTTCCCAACTGTTCAATCTCCTGTAAAGTAAATGAACCGCTGGAAGTTCCCAGAGAAAACCCTTTTAAACAGACAAATACAGAATCTGCTCCCAATTCATAAGCTTTTGAAAAAGCTTCAAAATCAGAAACAGGAACGCTGAGTTCTATCACAAAAACCTCACTTGCCTAATACAGCAGCAACAGCAGTAGCTACAGCCTTTGCCAATTTCTCTTCCAGAGCAATTTCCGGCTCTGTGTTCAAGTCATTTTTATCTGAATAGGCAAATTTATCTTGAGGGAAAGCCAAAGAAAGAACTTCTTCCATATCGGAAACAAGATGAAAATCTATACCTTCTTTTACATTGTCTTCCAGTTTATCCAAGTCTCTTTTATTAAACTTTGGAATAAGAATTGTCTTAACCTTGTTTCTTCTTGCTGCAAGAACTTTTTCTTTGAGTCCTCCAATTGGCATGACCTTACCCAAAAGGGAAAGTTCACCTGTCATTGCCATATCTTTTGCCATAATCTGACCGGTTACCAAAGAATAAATTGCCGTTGCCATTGTTATTCCGGCAGAAGGTCCGTCTTTTGGAGTAGCTCCTTCAGGAACGTGAAGATGAATATTATTTTTCTCAAACCAGGAAAGATTAATTCCATGGGACTTGCTTATACTCTTTATATAGCTTAAAGCAATGTTTGCAGATTCCTGCATTACATCTCCAAGTTGACCTGTGAGCTTTAGTTCACCCTTTCCCGGAATATGCTGAGCCTCTATTGAAAGGACATCACCGCCCATGCTTGTCCATGCCAAACCAACGGACATTCCCACTTTGTCAGCTCTTATCACTTCATCTTCATGGAAAACAGGCTGTCCAAGATACTTGAGAAGTAACTCTTCATCTATTACAACAGGTCTTTTCATGAGAGTATCGGGATTCTCACCTTTTGCTCTTAAACCATCATCTATTACAATTTCAGTTGCAAGTTTTCTATGGATCTTATCAAGGGCTTTTTCAAAGTTTCTAACTCCTGCTTCACGGGCATACTCTTCTGCAATTTTCCTCAGCATTGCATCTGAATATTTAATATCTGTTTTTTTCAGTCCATGTTTGGCAAGGCTCTTTGGTACAAGATATTTTTTTCCTATATGGAGTTTCTCATCTGACGTGTATCCGCTTAATTCAATACACTCCATTCTGTCTAAAAGAGGCCTTGGAATTGTATCTACAGTATTTGCAGTAACAATGAAAAGAACATTTGATACATCAAAAGGAATATCAAGATAATGATCTCTGAAAGATGTATTCTGCTCAGGATCCAGCACTTCCAACAATGCAGAAGCAGGATCTCCCTGATTGGAAGAGGCCATCTTATCTACTTCGTCAATTACAAAAACAGGATTCTTTGTTTTTGTTACTTTGAGTCCTTTTATAATCTGACCGGGCATACTTCCTATGTAAGTTCTTCTATGACCTTTAATTTCTGCCTCATCACGCATTCCACCTACAGAGAAGCGGTAATACTTCTTATTCAGTGCTTTGGCAATAGATACTCCTATAGATGTTTTTCCCGTTCCAGGAGGACCTACAAGACAAATAATAGATCCTTTTGTATCTTCTTTTAGCTTTCTTACAGCCAAAAACTCAATAATTCTATCCTTTACGTCTTTTATTCCGTAATGGTCTTTTTCAAGAATCTTTCTTGCCTTTTCTATTGACAGTTTTTCTTCTGTGAATGTATTCCATGGAAGATTTGCAACAGTCTCAAGATAACTTCTAATGCTTGAATACTCAGGGTTTGCAGTATCCATTCCCTGTAATTTTGAGTATTCATTAAAAACAGTTTCATAAGCTTCACCTGTAAGATGAAGTTCTCTGAGTCTGTCTATGAGTTTTTTCCTTGGTTTTGCAGCGGCAGTTTTTATATCTTCATCAGAAAGCTCTGAAACTTCATCATCTGACATAGCCCCTATACTTTCCAATTGATTCTTTATTATTCTAAGTTCCTCTCTGAGAAAATACTCCCTTTGTCTTGCATCAATCTTGCCTGAAACCTTCCTTCTGATTTCTTCCTGCATCTGTTGGACTTTAAGGTCATCTCTGAGAATACTAAGAAGCATCATTATTCTCTTTTTAGGATCAAGAGTTTCCAAGAATATCTGCTGCTTTTCTTTCTTTACTATTGTGCTTGCAAGGTAGTCTGCAATTCTTATAGCTTCAGGGATATTTGTAGCATTGAATTTCACGTTCTCTGACAGGATAGATCTGTCATCCCTTAGTGCAAGCGAATGTTTTATAGCCTCTGAATATGCCCTGTCTTCCAATTCGTCAAGAGGTTCTTCTTTAATGTAGTGTACCTTTGCACTGACAAGGCCCTTGTTACAGTAAAGCTCTTCCACTTCAAAACGGCAGATTGTATCAAGATAAAGACTTTTTGTTCCGTAAATTGTATTTACTTTATTCTTTACCTTTACAAAAGTTCCTACACTGTAGAAATCTTCTGCAGAAAGGTCTTTTGCACCTTTGTCTTCATTCTTTAACAAAAGTAATCCAAACCCGTTATACCTGTCACTGTATTTAACAACTTCCAAATCAAGAGGATCTGACACCTCTATTGTGGTTAAAAGTCCTGGAAATACAGGACAACCTCTCATTGGAATAATGAAAATATGTTCCGGAAACTGTGTATTATCTTTTTCTTCCATTGTCAGCGACACCTCTGTTCTAATGCTTTATAAGCCATAATCTCAGGATTCTTTCTGTAAAAGACAGATGTAAAACCTGTTGTTGCAACAAGAATGCTGGATGTTGATTGTTCAAGAGTAAATGAAAATTCTTTGACTTTTTCCTTGTGATTCTCAAAACGCACCTTCACAAGTTCATGTATATCCAAGGCCTCGTTAAGAGCATTTATGACACCTTCAGAGATACCTTCTTTTCCAACCATAACTACAGGAGACAGGGTTTGAGCCTGACTTCTGAGTGCTGCTCTAAATTTACTGTTCATTAGCTTAATTGCTCCTCGTATTGCTTTTTTACTGCAAAACGCCTGATTTTCTTTGTACTGGTCATCTCCATTGGAGAAGATGCAACTATTAATTTACTTATTCTTTTGTAAGGGAGAATATCTTTATTTACTTTTGAGATAATGTCAAAAATATGCTCATACAGTTCCTCATCCTTACCTTCATACCTCTTCCTACAAGATTCCGAAGGATAAACAATGGCGGCAACACCTTCAGAAGATAAAGACTTGTCCTGGACATATCCTATTACACATATTTGCTCAACATCATCATAAAGCTGGAAATGGTCTTCTATCTCTTCCGGAAAAACATTCTTTCCACCTTCTGTAACAATAATATTCTTTGCCCTTCCTGTAAGATAAATGAATCCACGGTCATCCATATATCCAACATCTCCGGTATGCAGCCAGCCATCTGAATCCAAAACCTCTGCAGTAGCTTCAGGATTATTGTAATACCCTTTCATAACCTGAGGCCCGCGAGCAAGGATTTCTCCGTTTCCCATACTGTCTTTTGGACCAAAGGATATTTCTGTCATAGGCAAGGGTTTTCCTATACTTTTTTCTTCGTAATCAAACGGAGGATTAAGAGTAAGAATAGGACTGGACTCTGTAAGACCGTACCCCTGAATAAAATCAAGACCAAGCTCATTGAATTTTCTGAATGTTTCCGGAGGAAGCGGACCACCTCCTGAAATACACATTCTTACAGTGTTAAGAGAAGCTTTTTTCAACAACCATGAAAAAAAGAATTTGCCCGGATTAAAACCAAAATGTTCTTTGATGAAACCCGAGCGAATCATAAGATGGTCTACAATCCACTTTAAAGTTTCACCCTTTGATTCTACGCCCTTCATAAGAGCGGCAAGAAGCTTGTTGTAAACCATAGGAACAAATAAGAGAACCGTTACTTTTGCCATCTTCATTTCTTTTAACATCTGGTTAATTGAAAGTCTCTTTCCAAAAACAAGATTTGCTCCGCAGACTACTGCTTCAAGGAAAACAGCAAGCATTGTATAAGCATGGTGAATAGGAAGAATTGCATAAAGAACTTCTGTTGGGTATGTATTCATAATGCTCACTGCCTGATATGCGTTTATTGAAAGATTTGAATGAGTGAGCATTACAGCCTTTGGAGTACCTGTTGTTCCGCTTGTAAACAAATAAGCAGCTATATCATCAATGCAAGGCTCTTCATAAGAACAATCTAAATCAGGGAGATTAAGAATATATGAACTTTCATGATTTTTCTCTTCAAGTGAAATCTTAAAGCCATACTTGTTATCCAGACCAATTCTGTCATATCTGTCTCCGTCAATAAACAGTCCTTTGATATGTACAAAATCAAGAAGATGCTCTATTTCTGCATCTGTAAGAGAAATATCTACAGGAGCAACACTTGCCCCAATTCTCAGAATTGCAAAATAAGCCATTGCCCATTCAGGACTGTTTTTTCCTGTAAGGCCAACGACATCTCCTTTTTTAACTCCCAGAGAAGAAAGATATGAAGCAATTTTCTTTTGATAAGCCTGAGCCTCAGGATAAGAATAGACATCATGTTTTGGCAAAAACACTTCATAACATCTGTTTTGAGGATATCTTTTGACAGTAATATCAAACATCTGAACCAGTGTAGGCCACTGTCCTTCAAAATCTTTGCCACGGAACTCATCAAGATATCTCCATGGCATAGGATCATATTTTGGCTTCATACAAACTTTCTCCGTATAAGGATAATAATAAAATATAGTTATATCATCAAGCAAACTCGACACAACATACGGTTTTAAGTAAAATATCATGCATGCAGTTTGAGACTTTTGAGCAAGTTATCTCCTACATGGAGCACTTCACCAACCTGGAAAAAGATACAGGTAAGAAAGGTTTGTATAACAAAAGAACATACCGCTTGGACAGAATGTCTGCAATTCTCAAAACTCTTGATAATCCTCAGGAAAGTTTCAAGTCCATCCATGTTGCAGGAAGTAAGGGAAAAGGATCTACTGCAAGTTATATTGCCAATGGAATTCAAGCTCTGGGATATAAAACAGGTCTATATCTTTCCCCTCATGTAAGTGATTACAGAGAACGTTTTAGTCTTTGCGGTAAATTCTTTGAGGATAGGATATTAATAGAAGTAGGAAACCTTCTTGCAGACAAAATGCAAAACTTTTGTTTCTGCAATGAAGAAGGTGAAAACATACCTACAACATTTGAACTGTACACAGCTTTTGCTTTTCTTCTTTTTAAATACGCTCACTGTGATTTTGCTGTAATAGAAACAGGTCTTGGAGGCAGACTTGATGCTACCAACGTAATAAATCCAATTGCAAGCGTTCTGACTCCCATAGAACTGGAACATACAGAAATACTGGGTGACACAATAGAAAAAATAGCTGTTGAGAAATCAAAAATAATCAAGAAAAATACTCCAAGTTTTATTTCCTTTCAAAAAGAAGATGCAATGAAAGTTTTTGAGAAAGAAGCCAAAACGCAAAACTCAGAAATTTTTGAATTAAAAGACAAGCTGGAATCTCTGGACACTGTTTCAACAGAAAACGGGCAGAAAACGCACATAGAATTCACAGATGGTTTTTCTGCAGATTTGATATTGAAAATGGAAGGTAAAGTTCAGGCTCAGAACTGTGCCGTTGCACTGTTGGTTTTAAGAACTCTTAATCTTTACAGAAAACAAATTACAGAGAAAGCATTGGAAAACACTTCCCTTCCCGGAAGAATGGAAAAAATAAACTGGAAAAATCCCCTGTTTATAGACGGTGCTCACACACCTCAAAGTATGAAGTCACTTCTTGAAACATTCAGGATACTCTACCCCGGAAAGACAGGAACTTGCATATTCGGTTGTGCAAAAGGAAAAGATTTTAAAACTATGGGAGACCTTATTCTTGAGAATTTTGACAGAATAGCAGTTGCACGTCCCGGGACTTTCAAAAAAAGCAATCCAAAAGAAATATTTGATTATTTGAAGTCAAAAGCTCCTGAGAAGAACATAGAACTAAAAGAAGAGGCAAAAGATGCTTTGGATTTTTCGCTCAAAGATAACGGTCCTGTCTTAGTCTGCGGCTCTTTCTATCTTGCAGGAGAAATAAAGGAAGCTCTATGTCTTTAAATTGGAAAGAAATAGCTCTCATAATACAAGAAGCAAATCTCCAGGGTTCAAAGATTCAAAACGTAGTTCAGAATTCTTTTCACTCAATAACATGGCAACTCTATTCAAGAGAAAAAGGGCGCTATGATTTCTACACAGAAATAGGAACTCCAAACTCCAGACTGCATCTTATATCAAATGAAGGGAAAATAAGTAAAACCAAAAAGTTGCAACGCTTTGAACAATTTGCCAGAAAGAACATAGAGGGGTCTGTAATTGTGTCCTGCAAACAGCTTCCTTTTGACAGAGTTGTCATTTGGGAACTCAACAACCACGACAGATTAATGAAAATTTATATAAGACTCTACAGCGGAAACGGAGCAAATATAATTGTCACAGACAGTGAAGACAACATACTTGACCTCATGTTCCGCCGTCCGGGCCGAGACGAAACAAGCCACGAGAAACTCATACTTCAGAAACGTACAGAAGACACAGGCAATTATGAAGTGCGCCCTCACGAAGGCTCATTTAACAAATTCATAGAAACCACATGCTCTGAGATTGAAAACAATGAACTTCTTGAAAACCTCAGAAAATCTGTTGAAACTCTACGAGAGCATGAAACAGGAAAAATAAAAAATTCCATAAGAAGTATGGAAAAAACAATTGAGTCAAACAAAGATTATCTTCAATTCAAATATGAAGCAGATTTACTTTCTGCAAATGCCTATCTTATAAAACACAGAGACAGCTCTGTAACAGTAACAGACTATGTTAATAACCGCTCTGTGACTATTTCACTGAACAAAGCCCTAAGCAGCGGTCAAAACGTAGAAGAATATTACAACCGCTATCAGAAAGCAAAAGGGGCTTATGAGAATGCCTGCGAAGAAAAAGAAAAGTTAATAAGCCAACTTGAATCACTGGAACTAAAATTTCAAAAAGCCCTCACCCCGTCAGACGATTTGCAAGTAGATATCAGAAAACTGAAAAGCATTCTTGATAAAACTTCAGAACCTAAAAGAACAGAAACATCTGTAGGTCTAAGATGCATAAGCGGTGGTTTTGAAATTTTGATAGGAAGAAATGCAAAAGAAAATGATGAACTTTTGAGGCATAATGCAAAAGGAAATGACCTTTGGCTTCATACAAGAGATTTTCCGGGAGGTTATGTTTTTATAAAAAACAAGAAAGACAGAACCGTTCCTCTTCAGGTACTACTGGACGCGGCAAACCTTGCAGTATTGTTTTCTAAGGGAAGAAACAACAAGAAAGTAGATTTGTACTACACTCATGTAAAATATTTAAGAAGGGCAAAAGACTCTAAAACAGGTCTTGTTTTGCCTACACAAGAGAAAAACCTTACAGTTGATTTTGACGAAAAGCGTGCAATGAGACTCTTGAACGAACAGTTATAACAAAGCTTTAACGACTTTGGAATCTTCAGGGTCTACCCAATTAACATCTGCAAAGCTTTTAAAAAATGTCATTTGCCGTTTTGCATAATGAATACTGTTCATTATTATGCTTTCTTTTACGGAAGGAATATCCAGGTTATTCATATCAAGTTCCATAAACTCTCTGTAGCCAATAGCCTGCATACTTTGCCAATTTGAGTTTGCTCCAATAGAGAAAAGATACTTCATCTCTTCTACCATTCCCTGTTCAAACATCAGATCTACACGCAATCTTATTCTTGAAACAAGGCTTTCTTTATCTCTGCAAAGACCAATACATACAACATCCATTTTATTTCTAGGTTCTTTTGGAAGTTCAAATGAAGACAAAGGTTTTCCGCTGTCTTTGAACACTTCTATTGCCCTTGAAATTCTGTAAGTATCATTTACATTTATTCTTGCAGCAGAGACAGGGTCTACAGAAGCAAGGAACTTGTGGGCTTCTAGATTCCCTACTTTTTCTATAAAAGATGCAACTTCATTTCTTGTTTTGTTATTTGAAGCCGGTGCTTCACTGAGACCATAAAGAAAGTGTTTAAAATAGTAGGCAGTGCCTCCGCAGATTACTGGAATATTTCCCCTGCTTCTTATTTCTTCACAAGCCTTATCTGCAAGAGAAATAAAATCTGCAACATTAAATGTTTCCCAAGGTTCACGAATATCTATGAGATGATGAGAAACCAAGGCTCTTGTTTTCTCATCGGCCTTGGCTGAACCTATGTTCAATTCTTTGTAAACTTGTATGCTGTCTGCATTTACAACCTCAAACCCCTTTGCAAAACAATCGCAAAGAAGAGAGGTCTTTCCCACTGCAGTGGGACCAAAAAGGAATATTGTCCTCACTGCTCTTGAGCCGGGGTTTCTTCCTTGTTACATAGAACTTCTGAAAGGGCAATAGAACAGACCTTGCAGCTCTCTTTTGTAACAACATGAGTTTCCTCATTCTTGTCCTGGCGTTCAATAATATCAACAAGTTCAGAATCTGCAGAAATAATGGCAGCCTTTTTAATGGCTTTACTTGTTAATTCGTAGATGTTCTCCTGTGTATCAATGATTTCATCAAGTGGTACGCGGACTGTCTGACTGTATTTTTTGATTCTTTCTTCACGTTTTACAGCTGTGTTTTCCAAGGTGTGTCTCCTTATATTTTGCTAGCGGTAAGCACTTTACACTTTTTTAATTGTTTTGTGAAGACTCGTTTATCTTATTGATTATGATATCAACTATCTGCTGCGGAGTCTTTCCCTCTGTATCAATTACCAAATCTGCCACAGAAGTATCACTGTTATCTATGCCGTATATTCTTTTGTAACGGGCACTGTCTTTTGAATCACGGGCCCTTGTCTGAGCCATTCTTTCTTCAAGAGAACCACCTTCTCTGCGGACTATTCTTCTGGCTCTTTCTTCATCTGAAGCAACCAGATAAACTTTTAGGTCTGCCTCTTTCATGTTCCAGATTGCCAATCTTGAACCTAAAACACTGTTCTCACTCTCAAGAGCCATCTTAACCATTCTGGAATCCAGTTCACGATCTATGTTGTCGTCTTTTTCTGCAAGGGCACAGAAATCCCAGAATTCCATATTTCTTTCCTGAGCCATCTGTCTAAAGGTAAAGTTAACCATTGGAAAACCCAGTTTTTGTGAAAGCAATGTAGAAACAGTTGTATTTCCGCAACCGCTTTTTCCTGAAATAGCAATTCTCATTATTCTATATTCCTTATCTGCTCTCTTATGTTTTCAAGGCAATCTTTCATATTAACCACTTCAAAGTTTATGTTTACCATTTGACTTTTACTTCCTATGGTATTTATTTCCCTGTTCATTTCCTGACAGAGAAAATCCATTCTTTTTCCAACAGCTTCGTCTGAAACAAGGAGTTTTTTAAACTCTGCAATATGAGCGCCAAGACGTACAGTTTCTTCGTTAATTGTATATCTCATAAGCATTACTGCTACTTCTGTCAGAATTCTGTTCTCATCATAATTCTGATCTCCCAGCATCTCGTGAATTCTTGAAACAAGGTTTTCCTTTATCATAGATTCCAAACCGTCTGCATTGTCTTTTACAACTTCAAGGCTCTTTTCTATTGAATTGATTTTTTCTGTCAGGTCTTTTTCAGTAACCTTTCCTTCCCTGTTCTTTGCAATATTAAACTGCTCAATAACGTTTTTAGCACAAGCATCCAAACCTGTTCTGTAACACTCAATGCTTTTAATAACGGTATTGGAGATAACACCTTCCTGAAGACTTAAATCGGAAAACTTAAGTTTTGGATCAAAACCGTGCATAGAAGAAAGGCTGTTAAGCTTTTCAAAAGCGGCAAGATAAGCATGAGCAGCAGATTCATCTACTGAAACCTCATTTGTTCCCTTGAGATTTCTAAGCTTAATTGAAATATCCACATGTCCGCGCTTTGCATTGTTTTTTATCAGTTCTGTAATCTCCGGTTCGTATGGAGAAAGAACAGATGGTGCAGCATAAGACACCTCAAAAAACCTGTTGTTGTAAGACTTAAGTTCCATCGTGAGAATGTAATCCTCACACGAATACTCAGAATAACCATATGCTGTCATGCTTCTCATAAATAACCTCTATGAATCAGAATCCAACTTCGGCTGTAAAACTAAGCCTGATTCTGTCTATATTCTCTGAATAATAAATTCCAAATGGGAATTCACAAACACATGTAAATTTTACCGGATTAAACAATACACCAAAGCCTAATGTCTGGAAGCTTTCTTGTACAGTATCATAGAAAGAAATATCTGCTCCTGCGGTGCAAAATAAGTTAAAGTTTCTTGAAAATTGGTGGTTGTAGCATATTCCTGCATTAAAAGATCTTTGATAGAAATCAAAAATTCTTTGAAATTCACAACCAAAACCCACAACACTGTCTCTTAGTCTTCCTCTTCTGTTATACCTATCCATCTCATACCAGAAACCGCAATCTATACTATCTGCAACAGAATCAAAAGAAACTTCAAATTTAGAATCCGATTCAAAGATATTTTCACACAAAATACCAAATGTAAAACCGCTGTTGTGATAAATAATACCTGCAGAAAGCTCTACAGACTCAGAATCCAAAACCGTTTTGTATCTTCCGAAGAATGTTTCAGAGAAAAGTCCGGAAAACAGCTTCTCTTCCAACTCAATATCTTTTCTCTCACTCTCAGAGCCTCCGGAAAATCCAAGTCCAAAAGAAAAATCCTTGTATTGATAAGCAAGCTGAGTGTTAACGGCAAATCTATGTTTGAGAGTATATAATCCGTCATTCTGCTTCTCCGGAAACCAAGATAAATCAAGGCTCAAAGACATATTGCTGGCAATAAAAGATACAGAAGCCCCATTTAACTGACCGTAAGGGAAAGGAGAAGCCACAAAAGAATTATTGCCTGCAGAAAGAACCATCCTATGGTTTGCATCATAAACACAAAGAAAAGCAGGATTGGAAAAATCTGTCATAAAGTCCCAGTTTGCTGCAGCTTTCATATTTCCCAATGCCAAACGCTGACCATCTAAATCAGCAGAAAAAGCACAAAATACAGAGAACAGCAACACAAGGACAACGACTGTTTTTTTCATTTTATTTCTTCTAAAGCTCTTGCCAGTTGATCAGGACATGAACTTGACTTCATTCCGCATGTAATACCTTTAAGTCTCTCAATTACCTCAGTTCTTTTCATACCTTTGCAAAGGGCGACCAACCCCTTATGATTTCCATCACAACCGCCAAGAAAAGAAACATCTGCAATTCTATCTTCATCATCAACTTGCACGTTAATGAGAACGGCACATATACCACGTGTTCTAAAATTAATTTCCTTCATATTTGTAATAATAACAAAACCGAAGCAAAACAAAAAGTACGCAACATGGTAAATACCGGCATACTGTGATATATTAATCATATGTCAAGCGGAAATGTATTTTTTCATGTAGACTTAGATGCTTTTTTTGCCTCGGTAGAGCAGAGAGACAACCCTTCATACAGGAACAAACCTCTTATTATTGGAACTGTAGGAAAAAGAATGGTAGTGTCAACATGTTCCTACGAAGCAAGAAAATACGGAGTTCATTCCGCAATGCCAACCCTTACCGCTTATAAACTCTGTCCAAACGGAATATTCATAGAAGGCAATTACAGAAAATACTCAGAAGTCAGCCATCAGGTAATGTCCATACTAAGAGAGTATTCTCCTGAAATACATCAGGTTTCAATAGACGAAGCATACATGAACATGTCAGGCACAAGTCGTCTTTTGGGAGAACCCAGAGAATGTGCAATGAGAATCAAAGAAAGAATCAAGCGTGATATTGGAATTACCTTAAGCATAGGAATAGCGGCAAACCCTTTCATAGCAAAAATGGCAAGTGATTACAATAAACCGGATGGTCTATGTGCAGTGTCCCCTACTAAAGAACAGGTTTTCATAGATGCAATAGGACTGGAAAAAATATGGGGACTTGGAAAAAGCAGTCTTGAAAGACTTCATTCAAAGGAAATGTATACACCGGCCCAAATAAGAGAATACAGTTTGGATTATCTTAAGAAAACCTTTTCGCCTTCTATGGGAGATTTCATTTATAAAGCAGTCAGAGGAATAGACCCCGGCTTTATGCAGGAAAAAACAAAGAGCCATTCCATATCCACAGAAACAACCTTTGCAGATGACATCTCAGACTCCCAAACTCTCTTTTCTGTTTTGCTTGGCATGAGTTCAGAACTAATGGCAAGGTCTTTTGACGAAAAGATAATGGCAAAAACAGTTGGCCTAAAACTAAGATGGGGAGATTTCAGAACAATAACAGTTCAGGCAACTCCGCAAGACCAGATATTAAATACAACTCAACTCTTTAAAGCAGGGAAAGAACTCCTTTTGTCAAAATGGTCAGAAGGTCAGGGAATAAGACTCATTGGTTTGGGACTTTATCAAACCTATTGCGGAGACACTCCCATTCAAGACAGTCTTTTTTCTGAAACAGACCACAGAAAGCGGAATTTAGACAAGACTATTCATTCTTTGGAGAAAAAAGGGTTTAAACTTAAAAAAGCTTCAGAGCTTAACTCTTAAAACCACGGTCAAAAGGTGCTATATTATAAATATGGAAGAAATGCACAGAATTATTACAAGTCTTCTGGAAACAGATACATACAAATTTTCAATGGGACAAGCCATTTATCATGGTTTCAGCGATTACAAAACTACATGGAGTTTCAAGTGCAGAAATACAGATGTTCACTTTTCTCATGAAATGGTAGAAGAAATTAAAAGACAGATAAAACTTTACTGCTCTTTACGGTTCACAGAAGATGAACTGGAGTTTCTTAACGGAATCAAGTGGATAAAAGGCTCTTATGTAGACTTTCTCAGACTGTGGGAACCAAGATATGAAGATTTTGAAATATCTGAAGATTCTCCTTGCGGTCTTTCAATTGAAGCAAAAGGTACATGGCTCAACACTTCCATGTATGAAATTCCTACCCTTGCAATAGTAAGTGAAGTATATTTCAGAAGCACCTATGACTATGAAAAGCTTTTTGAATCATTTAAAGATAGATTAAAAGAAAAAATCCAAGGACTTGAGTCAGGTTTGTACAGTATAGGAAATTTCTCTGAATTTGGTTTAAGAAGAAGACTAAGTGCAGAAGCAGAAGAACTTGCAGTGACAGAACTGGCAAATCACAAATATGAATCTTCTACATTTGTAGGAACATCAAATGTTTATCTTGCTAAGAAATATCATTTAAAAGTAGTAGGAACAATGGCTCATGAATGGGTAATGTGTGTAGGTCAGGGAAATCACAAGCATAATCCTGCTTATTCAAACTGGTATGCCCTTGACCGTTGGGTAAATGAGTACGGTGTTTTAAACGGAACAGCCCTGACAGATACAATTACCACAGACTGTTTCTTAAGGGACTTCAGACTCACATACGCCACATTGTTCAGCGGTGTCAGACATGACAGCGGAGGTCCTTTTATCTGGGCAGATAAGATGATTGACAATTACAATACTCTTGGAATAGATCCTAAGACAAAAACTCTTCTCTTCAGTGACAGCCTTAACTTTGAGAAAGCTACTTTAATTAACAAAAAATACAGAGATAAAATTAAAACAGCCTTTGGTATAGGAACATTCATTTCCAATGACACAGATGTCCAGCCTTTGAATATTGTCATGAAAACAACTGCCTGCAACGGAATGGATGTAGCCAAAATTTCAGATGTCAACGGAAAGAGTATGTGTAAGAATCCTGACTACATAGATTATCTTATGCGTTGCATAAATTACAGAATGCAACATGAAAAGATATCCAACTGATACTTCTTATTGAAATAAACAGCTCAAAACACTATATTAACCCTGCACGTAAAGAGGTAATTACATGATAGATTACAGAGAACTTAAGACAAGGCATGATGAGATTGCACAGAACATCAAAAACAGAAACATGAAAGTAGACTTAGATAAAGTCATTCTTCTCCAAGATGATAGAGCAGAACTCATGCAACAGGCAGAATCTCTCAGAGCTGCAAGAAATGAGAATGCAGCTAAAATGAAGGGCAAAATGGAAAATGATGTCCGTCAGGCTCTTATAGAAGAAGGCCGTGAACTTAAGGAAAAAATTGCACGTGTAGAAGCTTCTCTTGAAACAATTGATAAAGAATACAACTCACTTTTGAGACAAATTCCAAACTATGCACATCCAAGTGCTCCAATAGGAAAAGAAGACAAGGACAGTACTGCAGTAAAATTTGCAGGAACAATTCCTCAGTTTTCATTTAAGCCTCTAGATCATGTTCAGCTCTCAGAAAAGCTGGATCTTATAGATTTTGACACAGCCACAAAGGTCAGCGGACCAAAGTTCTACTACTTAAAAAATGAAGCTGTTCTTCTTCAGATGGCTCTTGAGCGTTATGCAATGGATATTGTAATCAAACATGGTTTTACTCCGTTTATAACTCCGGATGTAGCAAAAGAAGAGATATTGGAAGGAATAGGTTTTAATCCACGCGGAGAAGAAAGCAACATTTATACAGTGGAAGGCACAGGAACTGCTTTGGTAGGAACTGCAGAGATTACACTTGGAGGCTATAATTCCGGACGTGTTTTCGCAAAAGAAGAGTTACCTTGTAAGATGACAGGCTTAAGCCATTGTTTCAGAAGAGAAGCAGGAGCCGCAGGTCAATACTCAAAAGGTCTTTACAGAGTTCACCAGTTCTCAAAACTTGAAATGTTCATTCTTTGCCTTCCTGAAGACAGTGACCGTTTCCATGATGAACTTCTTTCAATTGAAGAAGAGATATTCAGTGGTCTTGGACTTGCCTACCGTGTCGTAGACACATGTACAGGAGACCTTGGAGCTCCTGCATACCGCAAATTTGACATAGAAGCCTGGATGCCGGGACGTGGAGACTGCGGAGAATACGGAGAAGTAACTTCTACAAGTAACTGTACAGATTTCCAGTCCAGAAACCTCAACATCAAATACAAAGATGATGATGGAAAGACAAAGTATGTTCACATGCTTAACGGAACCGCAGTCGCAGTTTCAAGAGCTATGGTTGCAATACTTGAAAACTATCAGAATGAAGACGGAAGTATAACTATTCCAAAAGCCCTTGTACCGTACATGGGAATGGAAAAGATTTCACGCTAAACTTCTTCCGGAATTCTCCACATAGTGCATAGTGTCTCGTAATCTGTTTTGTACAAAACCAAATGCGGTCTGATTTCTGAATTCATAAGGTGCTTGTCAAACTTATAAGTCTTTTGATATGTAATCTTAGCACCTTTCTTTTTAACAGAGAGAGCCTTTGTATAAAACCTACCTACTCCGGAAAGTTCAGACCTATCTTCAATTATAAATTGTTTTGAATAAAACAAGAGGGCAATATCTTCTACGCAAAAGATTGGATTCCCGTACAACCAACACCTTGTTCCGTAATCCATTGCCTGCCAATAATCCCCTTTGATTTGTTCATCAAAGCCTCTCATTCTCTGGAACATTGCCCTGTCATAAATTCCATATCCGCAAACAGGATACAGAGTTTCAGTTGGATTATGACCAGGTAAAAAGCTCATGGGATCAACTTCATTTCCGTTCATATGAGGAACTCTAACTGTTGGAACAAGTTCCTTGCTTCTGTTAAAACAAAGAGGACACAAAGCTGCAGGATGGTTGTCTTTCTGCATTTTGCTTAAAATAGAAGGCCAATCAAATTGCACAAGCTCTGTATCACTCCCAACAGCAAGAAAATAAGTTGTATAACATTCTGCTGCTAAAGCATTCAAAGCCTGAGATAAAGATGGACGTGTTTCAAATGTTATGAAAGTTACTTCAGGAAAGCTATCCATAAGCATTGTAGGAGAAAACCTGTCTCTATCTGTAATAACATGAAGTCTATGGTTAAAATTAGCCACATACCAACGCAAAGTTTCAAGTAAGTCTTCCTTACTTGAATTATCAATTATTCCAATTGCTAGAAACTCTTCATTATGCAAAAGGCTTATGAA
>JAZLGI010000077.1:0-6741 GCA_045616225.1 Sphaerochaetaceae bacterium | reverse complement strand
TCTTTCTTCTTTTGCCGCAATGTAAGAATTAATCAAACTTCTCATTGTGGTTTCATCATAAGTAGGAACCGGAATCAGACACCAGTTTGATGGATGTGTGTCTCTTATGTACTTTGCAATCTTGATGCAATCCTGTTTATCTGTCTTGCATGCAGATTCAAAGATAATGTGTAACTTACATGGATTGAGGACAAAGACTTCTGCCTCTGTGTTTTCAATTAAGTATCTTGCAAGGTAAGATGTTGAACATCCACCTTCCATTGCAACGTAGTCTCCTTTTTGGAAACGACTTGCAAGTCTTTCTCTGCCGTCATCAGTCATCTTTTCATCAAAGATGTGCTGTTTGACAAAGCCTGTTTCTTCATCCAAGCAACATGCCATCAGTGTTTTCTTGGACAAATCCAGCCCAAAGATTCTATGGGCTTCAAATGTTAAAGGTCTATTCACAGTTAGACCTCCTGAAATGAGTAATCAGAAGTGGAAGACTTTATCTTAGGAATTCTGCTCGACGAGCTCATTCACTTTTATTATCGAGGTAAGGTACCAGCACCGCAGTGCTGGAAACCATCCTCACCGTAGGTATTCGATGACCGGTAAGAATAATTTTTTTACTGAGGTTCAGATAAATCTGACCATCCCTTGGTGTTGCAACCCTGTCACCGGCTCCCAACATCCGTCAATGTTAGGATAACATCGTCTTCACTACTGCTGTGAACATCCTACTTTTTTACATTTTTCAACGGCAGACATACAGGTTTTGTAATCGTTCTCGGTTAAGGTTTGAGAATCATCTCCAGGGTATTTTGTTGAGAAATAAAAACCGTTTACTTCTTTCAAAATGGCTGATGTTTCTGAATCTATTGGTATTGTAGATTTATTGTTCCAGTAATTAACCAGTCTATTCAAGTTGTGAGTTGATAGAACTTCTGTAACTTCTGCCTGATTCTTATTTGTCACAGGAATATATTGATTAATCAGATGTTTGATAAATCGTTCGCAAGTATTTTGAGCTATAGCACCAAGGGAGTTTGCAGTTATGCCAGCTTCTAATATTGCCTTGATAAATTTATAATCATCATTTGCAAAGTCGTAGTAAGTTCTTAGTTCCATACACTTATTCCTTCAGATTGTATATTTCTCTGAAATGCCTGGTTCTCATGTTTCCAAGAATCACCGTATGTGACGTGTAAGTCAGTTTCCGGATCTCTTATGTCATCTGTTGAAATTTCACCCTTGATTTTTACAATCCAATTTGAATAATTTGGTTCTTTTTTTATTGCCGGATTGAGAACAAGTAGTAAATCTATGTCGCTTGTTTTTGTAGCTTCATTTCGTGCGGTGCTTCCGTAAAGAATGACATCTTCTACATAAGCTTTAAGTGAAGATTTTCTTATTTGGTCTATTGCATATCTCAAAGCAGATTCTCTTCTTTGGTCAAGGCTAATTGTTCCGTGTACCATTAGATTATCTAACTTGTCTTTAATGTTACATCCTGAATATTCATTGACAATTGTTTTTGCAAGTAGATAAACAACATACAGAGGACAAGTTCTACTGGCTGTTTTGTCAGGATTACTTTCCCAATTTTGAATTGTTTTAAGTGGGATTCTGTACTTTTTGCCGAATTCTTTTTGAGAAAGATTTGTTATTTGTCTCAATTCTCTGATGTTTGTAACCATGACTGAAATATACGCTCAATGAGCGTAGCTGTCAATATAAGTTAAGCTTAAACAATAAAGAAACAGAATCTTGAATCCTTGGATTTGACGATACGGCAGATTATTGAGAATATTTAAATCAGAATTGTTTTAAAAGGAGTCGTTATGGATCCCAAAGCATTATACAGTATCAGCTATGGTGTTTTTATGCTCGCAACCAAGAGCGGAAATAGGGAAAACGGGTGTATTACCAATACATGTATGCAGGTTGCATCAAGTCCTACACGCATAGTAATCAGCTGTTTGAATTCAAACCTTACTTGCAGTCTAATAAAGGAAAGCGGGCTGTTTACTCTCAGTGTTTTGGATGATACCTGTAAGTTTTCCACAATAAGAACCTTTGGAATGCAATCGGGTAGAGATGTTGATAAATTCAGTGAAATTTCATGTCCCGTAGATTCAAGGGGTATTCATTATCTGAAAAATCAAACCTGTTCGGTTTTGTGTTGTCATGTACTGGATAAACTTGATTTGGGAACTCATACCATGTTTATTGCAGAGATAGATGATGCTTTCAAAACAAGTGAAAATGCTCCGCTCACCTATGCAGATTATCAGAACAAACTTAAGCCTAAACCTCAAGCAAAACAGGAAAATAAAAAGATTGTGGGCTGGAAGTGCAGAATCTGCAATTTTATTTATGAAGGACCGGAATTACCTGCTGATTACGAATGTCCTGTCTGCGGACATCCGGCAAGTGATTTTGAACCTATTTATGAGGAATAAACAGTCCTAAGCATCTCATCAGATGCATCCGGACTGTTCCATGAAAGTACGGCTCCTTTACAATTGCTTCTTTTGAAGTACTCTATTTTTTCATAAACATAGTCAGGTGTTGTACTGCAGATTCCCTTAATATTGTTGACTTCAATTCCCGGATAAACGTTACAGTATGAAGACAGCTCCTTAAGCATGTTTTCATTGTATTCTATTTTCCTGTGAAGTTTTTCATTGAAAACTTTTTCTTCGTAGGGTATTCCTGCCGGTGCAGTAGTAGACCAGTACATCATTGGTTTGATGAAATCTGCAATTCTTCCGAGCATCTGTGAGTCCTGTCCCATAAAAGGAGCAAGATGAGGAGCAAAAAGATCCAGTCCTACTTTAAGTTTTTTGCTATGAAAATACTCAGTCAGTTCTGAGGCAGCCCTTGTTATATTCTCAGCTCTTGCCAGGTTGTCAGATGGTACACCATAACGGATTCTGTCAAGGAAAACTCCGTCAAAAGGAGCATCATTTGCAACAGTTTCATATTCTGTGATTACATGACCTGTGCCGACTTCCGGCGATACAAATTCAAAGTGTTCATCTGAAGAGGCTGTTTGTAAAACTTCGCTATGTCCTTCAATTCCCAAAGATGGCATGATATCTGCAAAAACCGGTAGCCACAGATAAGCCTCTGCATTAAAGCTGTGAATCAGTTCAATTGAACTTTTATACATCCCTGAATCCGGGAACCAGCCGAGAATAACTTTATTTGCTTTTACAAACCCAAACAAGCGTTTGATACTGTCCAACAGTTGTTCTTCTGTATAGTGCCTGTTTGTAAAACTACCTGTATTAATCTGAAAAATAAAATTGAAATTGCTCACACAAAGAGTTTAGCAGAAAAAACTGGAACCTGACCAAATTTTTTGAAAAGATAAGAACAGTGGAGTGTATAATCAACATAAGATGACTTACATAGTGCAGCATCAAGATGCGTTTGTAGTCCAACATTTTGAACCTCCGAATAATGAAATGTACTCTCTCAAGAGAGTTTCTGTTTTCATTATATTTCGGAAGTTCTCTGACCTGTTAATCTGTCTTAGCCGACCTGAAAACTTGGCTCACTCCGACCCGTTATCTTGACCCTACTGACCTGTTTTGCTGGCAATTTGCAAATATTTCAGAAATGCAAATTTGACCTTTTATTATACCTCATTTAAATTGATGGTCGTAATGGCAGTGTTTTACAAAAATTGAAAAAGTGAAGTTTTGTAAAGTCGATTCAATTTACAAAACGCAAATATTATTGAAATTGTAAATTGTTAATACTATAATTAGGTCATGAAAATAATTGAAAGAACTTATTATTTAAAAAAGATGTATGCAGTTAAGGGTACGCCTGATATCAAAGTGATTACCGGGATAAGAAGAAGCGGAAAGTCAATGTTACTGGAAGCTTTTATTGAAGAAGTAAAAAAACGGGAACCTGAGACTAATATAGTGCATATAAATTTTAACGATGTTTCTTTTGAACTTTACAGAGAATATCACGCATTGAATTACTATGTTGAAAAACAATACATTGAAAATGTA
This sequence comes from Sphaerochaetaceae bacterium, assembly GCA_045616225.1. Lineage (GTDB taxonomy): Bacteria > Spirochaetota > Spirochaetia > Sphaerochaetales > Sphaerochaetaceae > JAZLGI01. Next base: position 2,725 of record JAZLGI010000077.1, on the reverse strand, counting down.
AGTAATATACTTTGTATTGATGAAATACAAAGTTGTTCCGGATTTGAGACTTTAATTAACAGCCTTCATTCTCAAAATAAGTGGGATATCTACATTACCGGTTCAAATGCCTTTCTACTGAGCAGCGACTTGGCAACTTTATTTACAGGCAGAGTATTTCCAATTGAAGTTTATCCGTTTTCATTTTCGGAATTCTGTACCTATTATGAACTTTCCGATAAAAAGGAAGCTTTCAAGAGATACTTAAAAGAAGGTGGTTTTGCAGGATCTTATCTTTATAATCAAGACGAAGATAAAAGAACCTATTTGAAATCTGTTTTCAATACATTGATTGTAAGAGATATAATTGATAAATACAAAATCAAGAGTTCTGAACTATTGGAAAGAATTACTGATTATTTAATAGATAATGCTTCTTGCGAGACATCATCCAGAAACATAGCTAATTACATTTCTTCTAATTATGACAAGACAAATCATGTGACAGTTTCTGATTACCTGAAGTTTCTCACAAATGCATTTGCTTTTTATAAAGTCCGTAGGTACGACGTCACCGGAAAGAAATATTTGAAAGGTCAGGAAAAATATTATTTAGCAGATCACTCTTTAAGATATGCACTTTTAGGAACAAAAAATCTGAATGTTGGCAGAACTTTAGAAAACGTAGTTGCAATTGAATTACTAAGAAGAGGATACGAAATTTACACCAGTCAGGAAGAAGGAAAAGAAGTAGATTTTGTGGCACTTAAACAACATGAAAAGATTTATATTCAAGTGTGTGCAGATATTTCAGATGAAAAAACTTTTGAACGAGAATACAAACCATTATTAAAAATCAAAGATGCATATCCTAAGATGATAATAACGAATACTGTTTATGGGTCTTATGATTACGAAGGAATAAAAATAATAGATTTCAGTGATTGGCTTTTGGAAAAACAGTAGAAGATAACAATTGGTGTTTTTATTAACACCTTTGAGTGTCCTTTCTATCGTTCCAACACCAACCTTAAAACGGTTGATCATGGTTCTGAAAGAAAACCCTCTTTCTCGGAATTCTATGATTCCGATTATTGTGTTGTAATCTTTCATATACAACCTCCTGCATTCTATGGTACTGGAGATTGTTCAGTTGTTCCGATTTTGAACTTTCAGCTGTTAGCGAGATTGCCTTTCGATTTTTCCGTTCTAAGCAGGGAGTAAGTTGAGGTGTTCTGACTGATATTTAATTTATTGTGTTGTAATGAGTTATAACCTATATTTGTATCTTCTTGTAGTAAATGGACTTACAGAGTGTTGTTTTGGGGGTTTGTAAAAAAATAACTCCTTATTTTGTAAGGAGTTATCTATGAGACGGGGAAGATTCGAACTTCTTCCCCTCAGATCCGCAATCTGATGCTCTATCCAGCTGAGCTACGAAAACTGCGAAATAACCTATTCAAATAAAGGTTTTGTGGAAACCTGTTTTATAAAAAAAGTACTTTTTGTTAACACCTTTGTTAACACCAACTTTTATACATTTCCCGCCGGACGAAACTTTTTAAGTTCTTCAAGAGTCTGCTTAGGACAATCTTTGTAATCAGTATTAACAAAGTTTTTGATTCTTTCAATTTCTTTTGAATCCAACGGTGACAGTTTTTTTACTTCATCTATTGTTATAGTTTTCATAATATTCCGCCTCTTCTTCAGGTTCTCTTATAAAACAGCCTCTCTCAGTATGTTATTTATTTTTGTTTGATAACCCTTGCCCTGTTTCTTCAAAGCTTCAAGTACATCAACATCAATTTTTATGCAGATTGCCTGTTTTTTTGGAGTAATGTTGTAATACTGAGGATTAACCGGTTTAAACATAGCAAGTTGTGCATCTGTAAACTCTGGAATATCATCATCAAAGTTTACATCTAAAGCTGCAATTTCTTTTAATCTAGAATCAGAAACTTTTTTTGATCCATTCATTGTACAAATTCTCCAATTTCTTTTCTGCTTTTCTAGCAGAAATAAGTCTAATTCTTCCGTTTCTTTCTGTGTGACTTGTAGCAATCAGAACTATTCCCCTGATACTTCCAACACAGAAATAACGGTCTTCTTCAAGTGTAGAATGTTCTTTGTCATACATTGTTAACATATATGGATCATCATACACTTCCAATATTTCAGAAAATGAAAATCCGTGTTTACTGCGATTGATAGTATCTTTATCTGAGTCCCATTCAAATTTTCCGTCTTCTGAAATAATAGTCATATGTTATAGCCAAAATATATACCAAACAATATATACCGTCAAGTATAGTCTGTGACTTTTTTGCATATGTATCGGTATAAAACAAGGAGTGCAGCAAACAGATGTAAACAGCGAACCAGTAGATATAGTGCATTAAACACGAATTAATAGCATTTTTACACTACAAAATACAAAACCAGCAAATACCTAGCAAACACCCAGCAAACAAAAATCTACAGATTTAGTGTGATTAGAAAAGATTTAATCAGGAAAAACACTAAAAAATATTAACTCAGCAAACGCCCAGCAAACACCTAGCAAACAAAATCATCAATTGACCGGGGTGTCCTTTGTTATTACTATTGTGATGTCGGACTAGAGACGTAAAACCTATATCATTTCGTCTGCCGGAGACCTAAAACCCGGAATCTTGATTCCTTGAGGATAATCAAGTAAATTAAAGATGCAGGTTGAAATACACGCTGCCTACAGGTGGTCAACGAT
>JAZLGI010000076.1:0-28451 GCA_045616225.1 Sphaerochaetaceae bacterium | reverse complement strand
TTCATCTCTGGGACCTTCTACTGTATCCATTTCTGTTACAGATGTTCCCGGATTCTCTTGCATAAAAATATCAAAGTCCTCTTTATGTCTGTACTCTCTGCATTTACGTTCACTTTTGTAAGTAAAGTCTGTTTTCTTTTTCCTAGGTTTGTACTTTACCTTACGTGGTAAATCAATATTCTTAATCTCAGGAAACACTCCTGCATTTATGTATGTGTACAGTGTTTTCGGCGTGTACGGAATATCTTCTTTACTTGACTCTAATGCTCCGTAAACTGAATGTCCTTGTTGTATCAATGGCTTTAAATTGCTTTGTATCTTTTCTGCCTCTACTCTTGTAATTGCAAAACCTTCTCTGCTTTCCTTCAGCTCTTTTTGATATTCAATTTCTGCCTTTGCTCCATCGTAAAGTACTTTTGTTAAAGTACATTTATTAAAATCCAGACACCCATTACATACATAGGGAGCCTTTTCCAGCTTTAAACATAGCTCTCTTTCATAATGACTGCATTTCTTTGAACCACATCCTTTGTTGCAATTTGTACAACTAACTCTTCGACAGTAGATATTTCCACAGTTCTCCATCGCCGGACAATTCATTCGTTTCTTGCAATCATTAAATGTTCTCCCGTATGGTGTTTTCTTTACTTCTGTTGTGTGTTTGCTTATTTCCCTGGATATGGTTGATCTGTTTTTACCAATCTCTCTTGCTATGTCTGCAAAGTTATGCTTTGCATTCAACATCTGTTCTATTTTCAATCTCTCATTGAGCGTCATGTGCTCTTTCATTTTCTGTCCTCCTCAACAAGACATGACACCTTCAGAGTTTTATTGTAAGACTAAATGCACTTTGGAGCTAAAAATTTAAATGCAACTCCCTGCTCGGGTTTTGTTGCATTTACTTTTTCATTTCAGTGTGTATATTTTTCACAACTCAATGAATTCTCCGCATGGAAGGTTTCCAAGCTCAAAATCTCCTTCTTTAATACGTTTAAGATATTCAACATGCAATTGTCTTGAGGCCATCATTCTCCTGACCTGATGATATTTGCCTTCGTTGATTTTCACATAACAACTGTGTTCATCAATTACTTCCAATTCTGCAGGAAGACATTTTGTGCCGTCTTTAAGCTCAATTCCCTTACTAAAAGCATCTATATCTTCTTCTGTGACAATTCCATCATGTCTGACAAAGTAGACTTTTAAAGTCTTGGCTTTGGGCGATATAAGCTTGTGAATCAAATCTCCGTCATTTGTAAAAACCAGCAGTCCCTCTGTATCCTTATCAAGCCTTCCGGCAGGGACAAGCCCCATTAATCTGTATTTCTCAGGAATAAGTTCCATAACAGTAGGGTCTCTTGGGTCTTCTGTAGACGTAACATAACCTGCAGGTTTGTTAAGAATACCTACAATCTTTCTTAAAAGCTCTATTTTATGCCCATTGATTTCAACAGAATCTTTTTCTGTATCTACTTTCAAATCACATTGCTTTACTATTTGACCATTCACAGATATTTGTGAACGTTTAACCATTGTTTTTATCTCTTTCCTTGAGGCAAAACCTACATCTGAGAGAGCCTTATCCAATCTTTGAATACTCATATTCCAGATTATGACAAATCTTCTTATGAATGTAAAATGTATAACGGCTGTCTCAAAAACCTTCAGTTATGCAACAATTCAGACATTTCACAATTATAACTTGCGTATTTTGGAATAACATATGTATAATCTTTGTTGTCAAATTGTAATAATATGCAAATTCTTATAAAAACGGAGCTTATATGAAACAGCGTTACAACCGCCTTGCCGCAGTCAAGGAAATGATAAAAAAGAACAGAATTGATAATCAGGATACTCTCCTTCAAATGCTTAAAGATGATGGCTATGATGTTACTCAGGCAACTCTTTCAAGAGACTTGAAAATGCTTAAGGTTGGAAAAATTTCTGACGGATGGAGCGGTTATTACTACTCACTCCCTGAAAACGACCTTGTAGCAGAGTCAGAAAAAAGCTACATACAGGATGTCAGAAGAGGTATTATTTCAATTGAATTCAGCGGTAATTTTGGTGTAATAAAAACAAGACCGGGACACGCAAACAGCGTAGCCGTGGCCTTTGATGTATTGGGTTTGCCTGAAATCTTAGGAACTCTTGCCGGAGACGATACCATTTTTGTTATTCTAAGAGAAGGAATGACAAAAGAAGACTTATTGGAAAGCTTTAAGACAAGAATTCCGGAAATAGAATAATGAGAAACTTCTGAAAGTTTCTCATTATTCAGAGAATCTCTGATTTTTCTATATCTTTGAAATATCTGTAAGAATCTACCTTAAGTTCTCCACATGCAGCTTCATCACATACAATAATAGCATTTTTGTGGAGCTGAAGGGCACTGCAAGTACAGAACCCGGATACCGGTCCTTCAACAGTTTGAGCCAAAGCTTTTGCTTTGTTATGTCCATTGATTACAACAACAACTTCTCTTGCGTCCGTAATTGTACCAACTCCAACAGTTAGAGCTGTTGCAGGAACTTTATTAGGATCATTGTCAAAAAAACGTGAATTTACAATTTTTGTATCTGTTGTAAGAGCTTGTTGATGTGTTCTTGAATTAAGACTGCTGAAAGGCTCGTTAAATGCTATATGACCATCTACCCCTATTCCACCTAAAAAGAGATCAATTCCTCCGCATTGGACAATCTTCTCTTCATAACGGGAACATTCTGCATTAAGATCTTCTGCATTTCCATTGAGAATATTGATATTCTCTGCAGGAATATCTATGTGATCAAAGAAATTAGAGTGCATAAAGTACCAATAACTTTCATGATGGGTTCTTGGAAGACCAACATATTCATCCATATTAAAAGTAATCACATTTTTGAAGGAAACCCTTTTCTCTTTGTAAGCGGCAACCAATTTTGCATAAACTCCAAGAGGACTTGACCCGGTAGGAAGTCCCAGAACAAATGGCTTTGGACCTTTATGGTTATTGATAGCAGCAATTATGTGTTCTGCTGTCCATGTACTCATTTTATCATAATCTGACTGAATAATAACTCTCATTCTGTATACCCCTTTATCTTGATTACCTGTACAACCCTGTCTACACACTTTTGACAGATATCTGTTTTTTCTGCTTCTACCATAACTCTAATTACAGGTTCTGTTCCACTCTCTCTGACCAGTATTCTTCCTGTGTTTCCAAGTTCTTTTTCCACTTCTTGAATTTCTGCCTGAACATCTTCATCAGATACAGTAAGAGCTTTGTCTTTTACTCTGACATTTTCAAGAACCTGCGGGTACATTACCATAGGTTCTGCCAATTCACTTAAGGAAGACTTCTTAGCAAGCATGACTTCCATTATTTTCAATGCTGTGAGAAGTCCGTCACCGGTAGAAGAATATTTAGAGAAAATAATATGTCCGCTCTGCTCTCCTCCAATTCTGCAACCATGTTCTGCCATATAGTCATGAACATATTTATCTCCTACTTTTGTCTTAACATAATTTATTCCAGATGCATCAAGTGCCTTGAAGAAACCAAAGTTTGACATTACGGTGGCAACAACTGTATTGGTTAGCAACTTGCCTCTCTCTTTCATATAGTTTGCGTATATGTAAAGAATATGGTCTCCGTTAAGTGCATTTCCCTTTTCATCAACAATAAGACATCTGTCTGCATCTCCGTCAAAGGCAAAACCAACATCAAGCTCTTTCTCCTTAACCAAACGTTGCAGACCTTCTATATGTGTACTTCCGCAATTTTCATTGACATTAAAACCATTAGGATCTGCATTGATAACATAAGTTTTTGCACCAAGAGCATCAAAAACACTTTTTGCCATATGCCAGGTTGTTCCGTTAGCACAGTCAAGCCCAACTTTAATTCCTTTAAATGAATATTTACTCAGAGATAAAAGGTACCCCATGTATCTGTTTCTTCCGGAATCATAATCAACCATGGCTCCCATGTTATGTCTGGTGGCAAATGGTATTTCTTCCCATTTCTGTCCAAAACATTCCATTTTTCCGTCTATATAATCCTCGCAAAGTGAAAGAACAGAGTCTTCCATCTTCTCTCCAAAACGATTGATTACTTTTATTCCATTGTCATAGTAAGGATTGTGACTGGCGGTAATCATAATTCCGCAGTCAAAATCATCTGTATGGGCAATATATGCAATTGAAGGAGTTGTGGTTACATGCATAAGATAAACATCACTGCCGCTGGCTACAATTCCGCCGGCAAGCATGTATTCAAACATATAGCAACTTCTTCTAGTATCTTTTCCTATTACTATTCTTGGGTTTGTTTTATCTCCACGCTGATTTCTCAAGCTCTTGAAATACCATCCGAGAAACCTTCCCACTTTATATGCATGGTCTGCAGTAAGAGTTTTATTTGCTTCACCTCTAAAACCATCTGTTCCAAAATATCTTCCCATAGTTATCTTTTCCTCACAATATCACCGTTATTCTTAAAAATTGAATTTGCAGGAACGGTTCCCCTTACACAACTTGTAGGGTAAACATTTGAGTTTCTTCCAATAACCGTTCCAGGATTAAGAACACTGTTGCATCCTATTTCTGCATAATCTCCAAGCATTGCTCCGACCTTCTTAAGACCGGTATCTGTATTTTCTCCGGAAAAAGCATCATGAACAACAACTTTTTGTTTATCACTTCTTACATTACTTGTAACGGAACCTGCTCCCATATGACTCATATAACCTAGAATACTGTCTCCTACATAATTAAAATGAGGAGTCTGAACATTATCAAAAAGAATGACATTCTTGAGTTCTACAGAATTGCCTACAACACAGTTTTGTCCTACAAGAGCGCTGCCTCTTATAAATGCACTATGCCTGATTTCCGTTCCGGCACCTATAATACAAGGAGCTCCAAGAAAAGCAGTTTTTGCAACAACTGCTGTTTTATGAACCCAAACATTCTCGCTAATTTGAACGTAATCATCTGATAGTGTTTTTCCAAGCTCAATTATAAGTGATTTAATTCCTGAAAGAGCTTGATACGGATATTCAAAAGAAGACAGATATGAACCTGCAATTGAATGGCTTAAATCAAAAAGGTCTTTGGTTTTTAACATTTTATCTTTCCTCCGTGGCTTTTTTTATTTCAGATGTAATAATGTAAGAGCCTTCCTCATCCATGAGAACATCTTGTTGTTTCATTCCAAGTTCTCTTGCTATGATTTCATGCACCTTAGGCCCACAGAAACCACCTTGACAACGTCCCATACCGGCATTGCATCTTCGTTTGATTGCATCAATTGTAGTAGGAACTATAGGACTGTGAATGGCGTTTACAATTTCTGCTTCTGTGATTGTTTCGCATCGGCATATTACCCTCCCGTAAAGAGGATTTTGTTTGATTAACTCTTCCTGTTGTTCTTTTGATAACTGTCTGAATCTCACAATATGTCTGGAATCTGTAAAGTTGTCTTTCTTCTTTAATTCAAGTCCTGCCTTTTCAAGAATCTTCAAAGCTTCTTCTGCTATTGCCGGTGCAGAAGATAATCCCGGACTTCTTATTCCTGCAAGATTAATGAAACCTTTACATTCAGGTGCTTCTTCAATGATGAAATCTTCTATCTGACAATTTGGTCTTACTCCGGCATATTCATGAATTACCTTTCTGAAATCAATTCCCGGTACACTTTTGAGTCCGCTTTCCTTTACCTTTGACAAAAAAGGCTCAACTGTAGCAACACTGTCTCCGCAGTCTACTGTAAATGCATCGGGACCAACAATTAAGTTTCCGTGAATGGTTGGAGCAACAAGAACTCCTTTCCCAAGTTTTGTAGGACATTGGAAAACAATACTGTTTATGATTTTTCCCTGATCCTTATCCAAGACATAATACTGACCGCATGAATTTGTCTGAGTGAGAGAATTTCCTCCAACCATTTTGTAAACATCTGCACTGAAAGCACCTGCGGCATTGACGACAAATTTTGTCTTGATATCTCCCTTATTTGTGTGAATTGTAAAGAATGTCTCGGAAGAACCTTCAATAGCTTCTACAGCAGTGGAGAGTTTGTACTGCACCCCGTTTAATGCAGAGGTTTCTGCCATTGCAATAGCATATTCCCAAGGATTCACAATTGCAGAAGTACTTGCAAACAAAGCACATTTAACCTTTGGATTTATTGCAGGTTCTCTTTTAAGGACTTCATCATAATTTAGAATCTCAAGTCCTTTAACTCCGTTTGCAATACCACGTTTGTAAAGCTTATTAACTGTTTCTATATCTTCATCTGTAAATGCAAGAACAAAAGAAGGTATTTCCCTTCTCTCTACATCCAGCTTTTGGCAAATTGATTTTGCAAGTTCAACTCCCCTAAGATTGAGTTTTGCTTCTATTGTACCGTTTGGACAGTCAAAACCTGCATGAAGAATTGCACTGTTTGCTTTTGTTGCACCATTGGCAACATCATTGTATCTATCGCAGACACAAACATTAAGATTATATTTTCCCAAATAATAAGCAAGGGATGTACCTACAATTCCCGCACCTATAATAAGAACATCATACATATCATTCTCCAACAAAATTATCCAGACTTAGACAAAAAAAAACAAGGGACTGAAATCTCAGTCCCCTGCAAAACTTAAGTGTTTCACTTTACAAGCTTTTTCTTCAAAACAAGAAGTGTTCCAACCATCAGAAGAAGTGCAATTGGAAGTGTAATCCAAGCATTTGGAATAAAACCTGTGATAATGTAAGAAACAAATGAAACACCAGCTACTGTAATTGCATAAGGAAGCTGAGTGTTAACATGGTTGATATGCTCACACTGTGCGCCGGCAGATGCCATAATTGTAGTATCTGAAATAGGAGAACAATGGTCTCCGCAAACAGCACCTGCCATACAAGCAGAAATACATACAATTCCAAGTGGATTATCAATTGGGAATAAAGGAATTGTAATAGGGATAAGGATTCCAAAAGTACCCCAAGAAGTACCTGTTGCAAATGAAATTACACATCCGATAACAAATACAATAGCAGGAAGGAACATCTTGAAACCGTCTGCACTTGAACCAACAACAGACTCTACAAATTCACTTGAACCAAGGCTGTTTGTCATAGCTTTGAGAGTCCATGCAAAAGTAAGAATGAGAATTGCAGGAACCATAGCTTTGAAGCCTTCCGGAATACAACTCATTATCTCACTGAAAGTCATTGTTTTTCTGAAAACATAGTAAACAATAATAATTCCAAGAGTTACTGCACTTCCAAGCATAAGACCAACAGAAGCATCTGAATTTGAGAATGCTTCAACAAAACTGCATCCTTCAAAGAATCCGCCGCTGTAAATCATTCCTATAACACATGCAACAATAAGAACTGCAATTGGGAAAACAAGATCTATAACTTTTCCTTCACTGTTTGTTTTCTCTTTGATTACGGTTTCTTTTGTTTCTACCTGTTCTGAGAAACTATCCAGAAGATCATTGAATTTTTCTGTTGCTTCATATTTTGTCATTGTACCAAAGTCAAAATTAAAGACAGCAAGAATAATCATCATGGCTATTGTAAGAATAGCATAGTAGTTATAAGGAATAGCCTTTATGAAAACCTGAAAACCATTGATGTTAGGGTCTGTAACAGAACTGGCAACAGCTGCAGCCCATGAAGAAACAGGAGCAATAATACAAATAGGAGCAGCAGTAGCATCTATAAGATATGCAAGTTTTTCTCTTGAAATTTTATGCTTGTCTGCAACAGGTCTCATAACAGAACCAACAGTAAGGCAGTTGAAATAATCATCAATGAAGATAAGAACTCCAAGTCCAATTGTTGCAAGCTGGGCACCTGTTTTTGTCTTGATATGTTCACTTGCCCACTTTCCAAAAGCAGCACTTCCGCCTGCTTTGTTCATAAGAGCAACAACAACTCCCAAAACAACAAGGAAAATAAGGATTCCAACGTTGTAAGAATCTGCAAGACTTCCTACCATTCCGTCTTCAAAGATATGAACCAAAGTTCCCTCAAAAGAAAAACCTGAGTAAAGAAGTCCACCGCAGATAATACCTATAAACAAAGATGAGTAGACTTCTTTTGTAATCAAAGCAAGACCAATGGCTACAAACGGCGGGAACAAAGACCACAATGTTCCGTTAAATGAACCGTTGCTGAATGCAGCTATGAGAAGAAGCACTACAACTGCAGCAATGAAAATAAATGTTGGGATTTTTCCTTTTTTCATAATCCCCTCCTTAAAAAAAATTGTCATGACTCTATCATGACAATCAGACTTCTTAAGAAGGTGTTGTTATGATAGCTCTCCGCTCAATGAGCGACAGTCCGTAGAATATTATCCCACGGCCCGGGCAGTGGAAAATCAGGCAATCCTCCATCCCCTCGGCACCTGCTCCTTTCACTGTTTCCTTTGCCCTTGTAAAACAGATACTCATAACAGATGCGCCTCTATCATGATTATGTTGTGGGTATACTAGGTGTATACTTCTTTTTTGTCAATAAGTTCAGATTAAAGATTTTAAAATCTGAACAGCATTGGAAGCAGCTCCTTTTCTTATCTGGTCACCGCAACACCAAAGTGAAAGAGAATTTTCTGCAACAAGACCATCTCTTATTCTTCCGACCCAAACAAGGTCTTGGTCGCTTGTATCAAGCGGAGTAGGATAATTTCTGCCTTCAAAATCTTCAACAAGCTTTACTCCCTCAAAAGATGCAACTGCCCTTTTAGCTTCTTCAACGGTAATTTTTTTCTCTGTAATAATTGTGGCAGAAATAGAATGACTTCTCATCACAGGGACTCTGACACATGTGCAAGACACTTTCATTTCAGGAAGATGAAGAATCTTTCTTCCTTCATTCTGAAGTTTCATCTCTTCCTTTGTGTAAAGGTTATCTGTCTCAGAACTTATACAGGGAATGACGTTATTTGCAATTTGAGTTGCAAAAACTTTTGAAACAGGTTTTCTACCTGCAGCCAAATCAGAAATTTGAGTTTCAAGTTCTCTTAGTCCGTTAATACCGGCCCCTGATACAGCCTGATATGTACTGGCAATCATTGCTTTAATTGGAGAAATCTTTGCAATAGGGGCAACTGCCATAAGTGTAATAATTGTTGAACAGTTAGGATTGGCAATAATTCCTTTATGTTTTTTTGCATCTTCTCCGTTAATTTCCGGTACTACAAGAGGTACATCTTCATCAAGCCTGAATGCAGAGCTGTTATCAATGAAGACTGCTCCTGCTTTTTTAATTTTAGGAGCAAAAACTTCTGCAAAATCATTTTCCACAGCACCAAGCACAAAATCTGTTTCTTTGAAATCATACTTTTCTGCATCCTGAACAGCAATTTTCTCCCCTTTGAAATCCAACACATTACCGGCGCTTCTACTACTTGCCAGCAAGTCTATTTTTTCCAGAGGAATATTGTACTCACTGACAATTTTAAGCATTTCACGACCAACGGCACCTGTAGCTCCAAGAATAGCCAATCTCATTTTATCTTCTCCTTAACCTGCAAATCCTTCATACAAAACCCGAATTGTGGTTTCAAATTGGCTGTTATCTACACCAATTATAATGGAAAGCTCATCTGCTCCTTGTGCAATTGTCCTGATATTTATGCCTTCTTCTCCAAGAGCTTTGAAAAGCTTTCCTGAAATACCCGGTCTGAATGTCATTTTTCTTCCTACCGCAGCAACCAAGGCAATATTGTCCTGAACCTGAACATCATCAGGCCCTATTGCACTCTGAATATCATTGATAATGTCATATAATTTATCTCCCAAGGCCGATTGAGAAACAACAAATGCAAAGGAATCAAGGCCCATGGTTATATGTTCCACAGAGACCTTATAGTGATCCAAAACCTCCAAAGACAATCTCAAATCACTGTTAAAGTTATCTGTGATATTATGTTTTCTGACAGTAATTATGTCAAAGTTTCTTCTTCCGGCAATACCCGTTATAAATCTTTCGTCGCTAGAATCATCAGAATCAATCCTGTCAACAATCATTGTACCCTCATCCTGAGGTCTGTTTGTGTTCCTGATGTTAAGGGCAATTCCGGCGTCTTTAACAGGAAGTATAGATTCTTCATGAAGAACAGAAGCCCCCATATATGCCAATTCTCTAAGCTCTGAATAGGTAATCTCAGGTATTGGCCTTGGTTCTTCAACAATTTTAGGATCTGCCATTAAGATTCCGCTGACATCTGTCCAGTTTTCGTAAATATCTGCTTGGGAGGCTGCAGCTGCAAGAGCTCCTGTAATATCACTTCCGCCTCTGGACATAAGACGTATTCTTCCGGAAGGAAGAACACCGTAAAAACCAGGAAGTACCAAATTTCCGTATGCCTTCAAAGCCTTCTGAATGGCTTCAGAAATCTTTTGCCCGTTAAACTTACCGTCATATCCCATGAAAATACTTTCATTTGCATCCAGAAAATGAAATCCAAGGTATTCTGCCATTAACTTGGCAGTCATATACTCTCCACGCGAAACCAAATCTTCAACAGGAATATCCTTTGAAAGTTTTGCTTTGAGAATATCAAAATCATCCTCTATTCTGTAGGACAATCCTAAATCATTTCTTATCTCCACATAGCGATTTTTAATTTGTTCAAAGATATCTTCGCATGAAACACCGTAAGTCAGATGAGCATGACAAAGGTAAAGCAAATCTGTGATTTTATGATCATTTTGATTTCTCTTTCCTGCTGCGGAAACAACCACAATACGCCTTGAAGAATCCTCACGGACTATTGATTTTACTTTCTCAAATTGACTTGCTCCGGCTACAGAAGAACCGCCGAATTTACAAACTTTTAACATTATTTCCTCTTTATTCTTCAAAAGCAGCAAAGAAATCTACTTCCTGAGACTTTGCAAACATATCTGCCACAGAATGCCTTTCTTTTGTAATCTTTGAATTTTTGACAACATAGTAATCAAATTCTTTCTTAGTGTTATCTGCCCTTACAGAACAAATACTGTCATCAAACATTGCCTTATCTCCTTGGGAAATTGAAGTCAAATCCCTCAATACTGCAGAAGCTGTAGGATATCTGCCGGCTCCCTGTCCTCCCAAAGAGATGCAACCACTGTTTTCTCCATTGTAAAGGGCCATATTGAAATTAGATTTAACAGAAGCGAAAACACTGCTCTTTTTGACAAGTGTAGGCTGAACAAAAGCAAAAACAGACCCGTCTTCATTAAGACCGCAACTTCCAACCAATCTAAGAGAGTATTCTTGCAAAAGTGTTGACGGAACCCGTTCAATACCTTCCATACAATATCCTTCTTTTGGCATTTTGGAATAAGCAACTCCACTGGCAAGAATTATTTTTCTCATAGTATCCATCCCACTTACATCTGCAGTAGGATCTGCTTCTGCATAACCAAGCTGTTGGGCCATCTTCAGAGCAGAAGCATAGTCATATTGTTCATCTTCCATTTTTGAAAGAATAAAATTTGTTGTTCCGTTCAAAATTCCCTGAATTCCAATGATTGAATCTGTTTTCTTTGCAAGACATAGATTGTGTAGTACGGGAATTGCTCCGCCACAAGCAGCAGAAAAAAGAAAAGCTACTTTATTTGAAGATGCCAATTTCTGGAGTTCTTCACCCTTATCAGCAACAAGTGCTTTATTTGAAGTAACAAAGTTCTTCTTGTTCTTAAGAACTTCACAGGCAAATTCAAATGCAGGATGAACACCTCCCATACATTCTACAACAGTATCTACATCACTGTCTGATACTATGTCTTTTATATCCCAGACCATGTAGTTTTCCGTGCATTTCTCTTTCATTTCCAAGACGGAGACACATTCAAAATCTTTGCTTTTGACAATCATGTCATAAACACCGCGGCCAACTGTTCCAAAACCAAGTATTGAAATTCTCATTTAATCCTCATTGTAAGTACATTTACTCATTACTGTCTGTCAAATAAAGACACTTGTCTTTTTCTAACAAACAACGTATCATAATCGAAGTTTGTTTTCAAGCACGGAGTAAAAAATAATGAAATATAACAGCACAAGAAGCAACATCAGCTGCGACTCTTTAAACGCGGTACTCAGCGGTCTGGCTCCGGACGGCGGATTGTATATAAGCAAAGATATTCTTAATTCAGGCTTTGATTGGAAAAAGTGTTTATCACTCAACACAGAAGAAAAGGCTTCAATGATTCTTTCTTTTCTGCTTCCTGATTTTAAAGATATGGAAGAACTTGTCAGACGAGCATATAAAAATAAATTTGAAACACCTGATATGACCCCGGTTGTGAGTGCCGGAAAATTTGAAGTATTGGAACTTTTCAGAGGCCCTACTTCTGCTTTTAAAGATGTAGCTTTATCAATGCTTCCTGTTTTGATTACTTCAGCAAAACAGCAGACGGAGAACACAGAAAAAACAGTAATTCTCACTGCAACAAGCGGAGACACGGGAAAAGCTGCTCTTGAAGGTTTTCATGACGTGGAGGGAACTTCAATAATTGTTTTTTATCCGCATGGTGGTGTATCTCCGGTTCAAAAAGCCCAAATGGCAACTCAAAAAGGCGGCAATGTTACTGTTTGTGCGGTAAAAGGTAATTTTGATGACTGTCAGAACGCAGTAAAAAAAGTCTTTAGGGAAATAAGCAACAGCTTTGTTCTTGACTCTTCAAATTGCAGACTATCTTCTGCAAATTCAATAAACATAGGACGTTTGGCTCCTCAAGTTACTTACTACTTTACTGCATACAGCCGTCTTCTTGAAAAAAAGAAGATTACACTTGGAGACAGTATAGATTTTGTTGTTCCTACTGGCAATTTCGGTGATATTCTTGCAGGATACTTTGCAAAACTCATGGGGCTTCCTGTAGGAAAACTCATCTGTGCTTCCAATGCAAATAATGTACTTACAGATTTTATCAATACCGGTATTTATGATAAAAACAGGCCTTTTTACAAAACTCAGTCTCCGTCTATGGATATTTTAATTTCTTCCAATCTGGAACGTCTTCTTTATTTGGCTTGCGGATGTGACTGTAATAAAACAGCATCATGGATGGAAAATTTGGCAAAAACCGGCAAATTTACAGTTGATTCAGAAACACTTAAAAACATTCAGAATGTGTTTTTAAGTTATTCTTGCAATGAAGAGGAAACTCAATCTGAGATTTCCTGCTGTTGGAAAGATTATTCATACCTTTGTGACCCGCATACGGCTGTAGCTTTTCATGCTGCAAAACTTCATGAAAAAGATGAAGACCACAATCCTATGGTAATTCTTTCCACTGCCTCACCTTACAAATTTCCCAAAGCTGTTTTAAAAGCCATAGAGCCTTTATCGGATATTCAGAATGAGTTCAGAATGATGGAAAGAATAAACATGATTACAGGCGTGAAGATTCCTTCAAATCTTTCCAGCCTTGAAAGCGCAGAGGAAATACACAAAGATGTGATAGAAGCTTCTGATATCATGACTTATGTTTTAAACAAAATGGGAGTAAGAAAATAATATGGAAATTGTTTGTCTCGATCTTGAAGGAGTCTTAGTACCTGAAATTTGGATTGCATTTGCTGAAAAAACAGGCATCCCTGAATTAAAGATAACTACAAGAGAAGAACCGGATTACTCTAAGCTCATGAATTACAGAATGAATATCCTCAGAGAAAAAAAGCTTACTCTTTCTGATATTCAAGACGTAATTGCAACTATAAAACCTTTAGATGGGGCTTATGACTTTCTCCAAAGTGTAAGGTCAATAACTCAAGTTGTAATTCTTTCAGATACTTTCCGTGAATTTGCACAGCCGCTTATGAGACAGTTGGGTTGGCCTACAATTTTATGTAATAGTTTGGTTGTTGATGAAAACAATATGCTAACAGGAATGGTTCTCAGGCAGGAAGACGGTAAAAGGAAAGCAATTGAGGGCTTTAGGAATATGGGATTCAGGACATTTGCCGCAGGAGACAGCTACAATGATCTAACCATGATTCATAAAGCAGATAAAGGATGTCTTTTCAGAGCTCCTCAGAATATTTTACAGGAAGAACCTAATCTGCATTTATGCACCACATACGAAGAATTCTTTAAAGAAATAAAGACTTTTGTAGAGAGTTGAGTTCAATAGTTTCATTGCAAATCGGCTTCAAAAGAAGTAGAATTTACATGTGGAAAAGACTGTTTTAGAAGACTGCAGAGTTCGTTGTAAAGAACTGAGGGAAACTCTTACCAAATATCAGGAAGCATATTATATTCAGGGACGTCCTTTGGTTTCTGATTTAGAATACGACAGGCTTTTTGATGAACTTTCGGAATTGGAAACCCGCTTTCCCCAATTAAAAACAGAAGACTCTCCTACTCAGAGAGTAGGAAGTGACCTTTCATCTGATTTTCCGGAAGTAGAACATTCAATTCCCGTTCTTAGCCTTGATAAAGCATACAACAATGCAGACATTCTCTCTTTTATAGATAAATCGATAAAAAACAATGACACAAATTTAAACTTAAGCTTTGCTCTGGAAGAAAAAATAGATGGTTTTTCAATTGTTCTTTACTATGAAAAAGGACTTCTGAAAAAAGCAGTTACAAGAGGTAACGGACATATAGGAAATGATGTCACTGCCAATGCCAAAACCATAAGGGCAATTCCTCTGAGATTAAGTAAAGATATAGATATAGCAGTAAGAGGAGAAATATACCTTCCAAAAAAAGAATTCCAAAGAATTAATTCTACCCTAATAGAACCTTATGCAAATCCAAGAAACCTTGCTGCAGGAACAATCAGAAGAAATAAAAGCAGTGAAACGGCAAAGGTTCCTCTTAGTATTTTTGTCTATGAGGGATTCTGGATGCAGGAAAATCCGTTCACAGATCATATTCAGATTCTTCAGGAACTAAAGGAACTGGGGTTCCCTGTAGATAATCATTTTTCTTTTTTCTGTAAGACAAGAGAGGAAGCTGCATTAAGGCTGGAGCAAGCAGGACTCTCAGGGAAGGCCTTATGTTTTGATGACATAAAAGAAGACATTATAGAAAGAACAGAAAAAAGACCTTCTCTGGATTATGAGATAGACGGGCTTGTAATAAAAATCAATGAACTTGCTCAACGAGAGGCTGTTGGTTATACAGACCACCACCCAAGATGGGCAATAGCCTATAAATTTGAAGCACCTCAAGCTCAAAGCATAGTAGAAACAATTGATGTTCAAGTTGGAAGAACCGGCAGAATTACCCCAATGGCAAGAATTCAAAAAACCGTTCTTTCCGGTAGCACTATTAGTAACATTACTCTTCATAATCAGGACTATGTAAACTCATTGGAATTGGCAATTGGAGATACTGTTGCAATCAGCAAGCGCGGTGATGTCATTCCGGCAGTTGAAAAAGTCACAGAAAAAAATACATTAGGAAATACCACATGGAAAATGCCTGACAGATGTCCTGTGTGCAACTCTTCCATTGAGAAACGCGGAGCCCACCACTTCTGCACAAACATAGATTGTCCTGATCAAGTAAAGGGAAGAATAGAATTTTTCTGTGCAAAAAAACAGATGGATATAGAAGGACTGGGACCTGAAACCATCCGCGTGCTTTTTGAAAAAAACCTTGTGAAATCTGTCAGCGACCTTTTTACTTTCAATTGCGACCTGCTCTATGAAGAAGAAGGCTTTGGGGCAAAGAAGATACAAATGATAAGAGACTCTATTGCAAAAGCCAAGAACACCCCGTTCAGAAAGGTTCTCCAAAGCATTGGAATACCGGAATTTGGAAAGAAAGCAATAGAATGTCTCGTGAAATCCGGTTTTACAGATATGAATTCTTTTCTTTCCTTAAAAGAATCAGATATTGAAAAACTCAGTTCTATAGACCAAATTGGACCAATTACAGCCCGCTTGATAATTGACGGTTTCAACAACCCTTCAACAAGAAAACTCATTGAAGAATTAAAAAATGCAGGGCTAAAAATGGAAGAAGACACTTCTGAGCCATCTGAAAATCAGATTTTTGCAGGCCAAAGTTGGTGCATTACAGGAACATTCAATTACTTCCAGCCAAGAGACAAAGCTATGGAAGAAATAGTAAAACGCGGAGGAAACGAAGTATCTTCTGTAAGTAAGAAGACAACTTGTCTCCTGGCAGGGGAAAATGCAGGAAGTAAACTGAAAAAAGCAATTGCATTGGGAGTAAAGATAGTGAATGAACAGGAATTTCTTAAACTGATTTCTGTCTCTGGAAAACAGGAAATTGAGGAACAACCTTCTTTATTCTGAGAGGAAACCATGGAATTAAACATAAAGTTGTACTTAGAATCAGACGGCAACAAATTTATGGGCATAGGCGTTCTCTGGCTTCTTGAAAAAATACAGGAAAAAGGTTCTCTGAGAGCTGCTGCCACTGAGATGAATATCTCATATTCCAAGGCATACAAAATGATATCAAATCTTGAATCTGCCCTTGGAAAAGATATTTTTGTAAGACAACACGGAGGCAATGAAAGGAACGGAATATCACTTACACCTTTTGCATCTGCCTTTATTAAGACTTATGATAATTTCCAGAAAAAATGCAAAAGAATTCTTGAGCAACCGTTTGAAGACTTTAAGAATGAGCTTACTGAACTTGATAATAATCAAGAGGTTGATATAATCACCATATGACTACCAAAACAGGTACAACACTCAAAGGAATACTCTTCAGAAAAAACATTGGTGTCGGAAAAATTGTTTCCATAACATATCCTGAAAACTATGATGATATTTATGTTGTTGATGCCAATGTACTT
Source organism: Sphaerochaetaceae bacterium (assembly GCA_045616225.1). Lineage (GTDB taxonomy): Bacteria > Spirochaetota > Spirochaetia > Sphaerochaetales > Sphaerochaetaceae > JAZLGI01. Next base: position 11,667 of record JAZLGI010000076.1, on the reverse strand, counting down.
GGTGAAAACAATTATTACGACTTGGAAGGCAGTCAATTCCCTGTTTTTGCTTCAGACAGTGTTCTTTATCCCACTCAACCTCTTTTTGCGGCTTTTGGGCAAAACAAAGAAAGAATTGAGCTATTTTTCAGAAATGTAAAAATAGAGCTTAGCCAAGAAGAAATAAGCAAGGATTTTCAGAAGAAGACTTTTGAATGGAACATCTCTGCTTCAGATAACATTTTCAAAGAAGAAAATGAGAATTATGAAAAAATAACTTCAAGTTTTGCTATCAAAAGGCATATAGAAAACCTCTCTTCAGAAAGAAAGGTAAGTACCGTTTTTGAAGATGGAATACTTTCTGTAGATTTGGAAACAATTTGGCCAAACCATGTAAAGAAAACACTCTCATCTGTATTTCATCTGTCTCCTGAAAGAATAAGAGTAATCTCTCAGGAAGCAAGGACAGACTTTGACCAACTTGCAATAAAACCTCTTGTAGAGGTAATTCCTGCAGCTTATATAGCAATTAAAAACGATTGTGCAGTAGAAATTTCAGAAGACATTACATCTTCACACCCTGCAATGAACTTTTTGATTGAATCTGTTGTAGACAAAACCACTTCTGAAATTATTGCCACAAAAACAAATGTCTCCGTAGATATGGGACTGGTTTTTATCTTTGAAGAAGAAATGGCAACTAGTTTGTATGCAGGATTAACCAATTTTTACAAAAACAGTGTCAATGAAGTAAAAATTGAGCTTTATACCTCAAATAATCCACCTTCAAACTTTTACAGAGGACTTGGTTATGCCCCTTCTGTTGCGGCAATGGAGCGTCACGCAAGTCAAATTGCAAACACTTTAAATATTCAAACTCATATCTGGAAAACAAATAATTATGACTTTTCAGACGAAGCTCAATACCACGATGTTTTTAATGTAGGCAGTATTAAACTCTTGGAAAAAACTGTCTCGGAAGTTGCAGAAAACTCAGACTTTGCCAGAAAAAATGCTGTTTATAATCAAAAACAAATCAGTGGCCGAATTAACCCTTCTCTTAATTACACAAGAGGAATAGGTCTTGCAAGCGCAGGTGGAGTAAGTGGTTTTTCTTCAATTTTTGCAAAAAATAAAGACTATACGATAAGTGCAGTTTTGAATGAAGACAATTCCTTTGTTTTCAATTGCGGCCTTTATTCAAATGAAGACATAAAAACTTTTTGGAAAGGAATAATCAAAGAAACTTTCCCGGAAATACCGCTAAGAAACATAATAATTAAAAGTTCATCTGATGAAGTTCAAGACAGCGGTCCATCTGTTCTGTCCAGAACAACCTCTTTTGTGGCAAAACTACTCAATAATTTTTGTCATGAAATAGAAGAAAAAAGAGAAAACAACGCACCATACCCTATTTCTGCATCATTCAGAACAATAGAGAACATCACAACACAACAATTGTATGAAGTAGATAGCTTTGGCACTGTTGCAATAGACCTTTTCATAGACCCTGTCAGACTTAATCCTGTTATTTACAAAGTTGATGCCGGTTTTGCCCTTGGACAAAACGGAAACAAAGAACAAGTCAAAAAGAAACTACGACAAATTATTTCAAATACAATTACTGATATATGCCCTGACGCAACAATAGATTATTCTCTTTCACTGACACTGTCAGAAGATGAAAAACTAAGTCAGGGAGCAAGCATATCACTTGCAAGAGGCATTACAATGGCAGCCTTGTCAGTAGCACTAAGCCAAGCATTAAGACACAGCATTTACAAACTGCCTATTCTATCCGAAGATATCTTAAGTATTATCAAGCAAAAGGAGTCAACGTAAATGATTCTCAAATGCAACATTGACGGCACTCAGTACACATTTAATGAAAACGCCAACAAGCCTCTTAAAAGAATATTGGAAGAGAACATTCCTGCATTTCCTTCAAACAGCAGTTGTACAGGTGCATCATGCGGAAACTGTCTTATCATTTTCAACAACTCATTGAGATATTCATGTCTTATTCCTGCATTTGAAGCAAATAATGCAACTATTACAACTTATGAAGGTTTTGTAAAAACAAGAGGATTTCACGATATAGAAAGAGCTTATGAACATACCGGAAGCCAACCTTGCAGTATTTGTTTCAAATCAAAGACTCTTATTATAGAAACATTAATCAACAGACTGGAACAAAAGAACCTCCTTTTAGGTAAAGCATCCTTAAGAACAAAAATACAATCATTGGACAAACAACTGATAGAAAGTGAATTAAATGTAATTCCATGCAAATGTATGGAAATAAATGAAATAGAAAAATTAACCAATCTTGCTTATGTATACAGGAGTAACCGCAGTGCCAGAAAACCTCAGATCTCCTGATATCTATCAGCCAAAGACTATCGCAGAACTACTGTTAATCAAATCAAAAAACCCAAATGCAATGCTTTGGGGTGGCGGAACTTATATAATGGCAGACCCCAACTATTATCCTAACCCTGAAGCAAAAGACATAATAAGATTAAACAAAATATCAGAATTATTCAGAATTCAACATACAGACAAATACATAGAAGCCGGAAGCATGGTTACCATTCAACACCTGATAAACAATGGAAATACAATTTTGTCAAAACCGGTAATTCAAGCTCTGTCTTCCGTTGGAAATACAATGATAAGAAACAGTGCCACATTGGGTGGCAGCCTTTCTATCTTTAATTTCAGAACCAGCATTTGTTGTATCCTTGCCACAATTGGAGCAACTGCAGAACTTAGATTCTTTAACAGGCTTAATTATTCACGCTGGATAAATGTATCAAAGCTTTATGATAATGCGGGAAATTTTCTCTACGCAGATAAGGCTTTCATTACAAAAGTCAGAATTCCGGCAGCAGAAAACCAGTTTGCCCAAATCTTTCTCACAATTGACAGCCCTTTGCGACAACAAAAAAATTCACTTTCTTTTGGATTACAATACACAGTAAGCCAAGGAAACATTATGCAACCTTCTGTATGTATTACATTTCCTGTTTCCGGTTTTGTATTCTCAGGAGAAATAGAAAACAGAATTAATTCCATTAACCTTCCGGTTAATCCAGATGCTATTGTTTCTGTTTCGGAACAGATAAGTCTACTTGTAAAAAAGAACTGTCCTAATGCATCAGATTTACAGATGGAAAGAGTTAAAAGGTTAATACAAAAGGTTCTTTTTGATATTAATTCCAGATATTTGGCAGGTTAAAAAATGCTTACTATGAGAATCACCGGCGGTAAATACTGCGGAAGAAAAGTAATAATACCTCAAGGAGAACTTGAAATAAGACCGGCAATGGACAGAATGAGAGAGTCTCTGTTCTCTATCCTTGGACCAATAGAAGGAATTTCTTTCCTTGACTTGTTTTCAGGAAGCGGCTGTCTTGGTCTTGAAGCAGCATCCAGAGGTGCAAAAACAGTTCACATGGTAGAACTTGACAGAACAAGAAAAGAAGTTATGGAAAAGAACATAAGCTGGGCTCTTGAAGACTGCGACATTAAGATTTTCTTTGCCAATGTCCTAAAGTTTCTTCCAAAACCGCCAATGGCCTATGACATAGTCTACGCAGACCCTCCGTTTCCAATGTCCGGAAAACCAAATATTGCAGACTTGGCAATAAGATGCGGTGCAGTAAAACCAAACGGTCTGTTTATTGTTCACATTCCTTCAGATGAAGAATCTCAGTGGTCTGAAAAAATTGGTACCCTTGAGTTATATGACACAAGAAAGTACGGAAGAAACATGATTAAATTCTACCGTAATAATGTAGTGTCCGACTAATCTTTTGGCTATAATTAAAACATGACAGATTTTGTACACCTTCATAATCATACAGATTTTTCTCTTTTGGATGGAGCTGCGCCGGCAAAGCGTTATGTAGAAAAATGTAAGGAACTTGGAATGAAGGCAATTGCCATCACAGACCATGGAAATATGTTTGGTGTGATGGATTTCTATGAAGCCTGTAAGTCTGCTAATATTCAGCCTATCATAGGATGTGAATTTTACATTTGTCCGGAAGGCAGGACTACAAAAGAAAAGCGTTATCACCTTATTCTCTTGGCAATGAATGACAAAGGCTACCACAACCTTATGGAGCTTAACAGCATTGCATGGATAGAAGGATTTTATACAAAACCAAGAATTGACCGTGAAGTTCTCCAACAACATAACGAAGGCTTGATTTGTCTGTCTGCCTGTCTTGCAGCAGAGATTCCTCAACAGCTTTTATCAAGCAATATGGAGCAGGCCTATGAAACAGCAAAATGGTATAAAAGTGTTTTCGGTGACCGCTATTATATAGAACTACAGAACCACAATATAGAACAGGAAATAGAAGTTCTCCCAAAACTTGTCCAGCTTGCCCGTGATTTAGATATTCCAATTGTTGCCACAAACGATATTCATTACATAGAGAAAAGTGATGCAAATGCCCATGATATCCTACTTTGTATAGGAACGGGAAAAAAGAAAGCAGATGAAGACAGAATGCGTTTTGATTCAGATGAGTTTTACTTAAAAACTCAAGATGAAATGGCAGAACTGTTCAAAGATTATCCAGATGCAATTGCAAATACAAATGTAATTGCAGAAAGGTGTAATTTTGAAATTCAATTCCCGGGACCTCTTCTCCCAGAAGTAGATCCGGCTCCTTATGACACAACAGAAGACATGATTACAACCCTTGCAAAAGAGGGACTTAAAAGAAGGTATCCGGGATATGAAAACGACCCAAAGCAAAAAGAAATCTTGGAAACTCGCCTTTCTTATGAATTAAGTGTCATTCTTAAAATGGGGTTTGATTCCTACTTCCTCATTGTGCGAGATTACATTTACTGGGCAAAAACTCACAATATTCCCGTTGGTGCAGGAAGAGGAAGCGGAGCAGGAAGTCTTGTTGCCTATTGTATAGACATCACAAACGTTGACCCAATAGCACACGACCTTCTGTTTGAAAGATTCTTGAATCCTGACAGAATTAGCCTTCCTGATTTTGATGTTGACTTCTGTTTTGAAGGAAGGCAGGACGTAATTAATTATGTTACTGAGAAATACGGTTATGACCGTGTAGGTCAGATTGCTACGTTTGGAACTTTAAAGGCAAAGGCTGTAGTTAAAGACGTTGCAAGAGTATTGGATATACCTTTTGATGAATCAAATAAAATAACAAAACTTATCCCTGACACAATTGATATAGGTGAAGGAGAAGATAAAAAAACAGTTAAAATTAACCTCAAATTAGCTCTTGAGAATATTCCTGAACTTCAGGAGTACAAAGACAGAGGTGGTTTATATGAAGAACTGTTTGATGTTTCTCTGAGATTGGAAAACCTTTCAAGACACGTAAGTACACATGCTTGCGGTGTTGTTATAGGAAAAACTGCCTTAAAGGATTATGTCCCTCTTTACAGAGATCCAAAGACCGGAGGCATTTCCACCCAGTATTCAATGGTATACATAGAAAAATGCGGTCTGGTCAAAATGGATTTCCTTGGGCTTAAGACTCTTACTCTTATCAGAAATACAGAAAGACTCATCAGAAGGAAAGAACCGGATTTTTCCGTAGAAAATGTACCGTTTGATGATGCTCAAACCTATGCCATGATGGCTCGTGGAGACAGCACAATGGTCTTTCAGTTTGAAAGCCCGGGAATGCAGAAAAACCTAAGACTTCTCTCTCCTACAAGATTTGAAGAACTTGACGCCATGACCAGCTTGTACAGACCGGGGCCTATGCAGTTTATTCCTCAATATATCGATAGTAAACAAGGCAGAATGCCAATTGTTTATCCAGATGAGAGCTTAAAAGAACTGCTTGAACCAACCTATGGTGTCATGGTGTATCAGGAACAAGTTATGAAAACTGCTCAGATTTATGCAGGATTTTCGCTTGGAGAAGCAGATACCCTAAGAAAAATCATGGGAAAGAAGAAAAAGAATCTTCTGCCTGAACAAGAGGAAAAGTTTGTAAAAGGAGCACTTTCAAAAGGACATACAGAAGAAGCAGCAAGAGAACTCTTTGAACATATCAAACCTTTTGCCGGTTATGGTTTTAACAAGAGTCACAGTGTTTGTTATACCGTTCTTTCATACAGAACTGCCTATCTTAAAGCACACTATCCTGCAGAATTCTATGCTGCAAACCTCACAAATGAAATTTCAAGCGGCAATAAATTCATTGAGTATCTGGATTATGTAAAAGGCCAGGGAATTAATATTCTCCCGCCAAGTGTCAATAAATCTGACATATATTTTAACGTAGATGATAATAATATAGTTTACGGCCTTGCAGGTTTAAAAGGCGTAGGTCCAACAACAGTACAATGTATCCTTGATGAAAGAGAGAAAAACGGTGCATATAAAGATTTTATGGACTTCATCAGACGTTGTGATTCAAAAACACTTGGGTCTTCAACTATGGAAGCTTTAATATGCAGTGGTGCATTTGATGTCTTTGGCTACAACAGACCTACACTTCTTGCAAACTATGACGCTGCAATAAAATCTGTCATGTCAGACAGAGAAGCCGCCAACATAGGACAAAACATGTTGTTTGGATCGGATGATGTTGGAGTTTCTTCTTTTGAAATGAAAACCTGTCCGGATTGGAGCTTAAAAGAAAGGCTTGATATAGAAAAAGAGTATTTGGGATTCTATCTTTCCGGGCATCCTTTGGATACCTACAAAGCAAGTTGGGATACTTGTGTAAGACTTGATCTCTCTCATCCGGAAAGAATAACAGAAGGAGTAAAGTATGACTTTATAGGTATGATTACCTCTGTCAAAACTTTTACTACTCAGGCCGGTTCTAAAATGGGATATGTGACAATTGAAGATTACAATGGTCATTTGGAAATAACAATCTTCCCTAAACAGTGGGCTATTTATGAAGCAGGAATTACAGAAGGCAAGATATTTGGATTCCATGGCTCTTTTAAAACTTACAAAGATAAGATGAGTTTTTCTGCAGAAGCAGTCTATGGAGATCCGCTTCAAATGAAACCTACCAAGCCAAGCAAAGTTTACATAGAACTTGACCAGAGCCTTGGAAACAGGCAGAAAGTAATAGAAATGCGTGAAGTCTGCAAAAAACACAGGGGAACAGCTACGGTAGTTTTTGTTGTTTATGCAGGATTGGATGAAGAAGGAAACAAAGAAGGTATTCCACGTAAAATAGAAGCAGACAGCATGTTTAATGTAGATGCATCTGCAGAATTCTTCAAAGAATTAAGGGAATGTGAACCTGTACTGGACGTTTACTCGGAATAATAAGTATCTTTAAATCATGAGCATGTCATTAAGTTTTTTATACAAATCAATTTCAGGGTTATTGGGATTATACTCAACACTCATAATAATAAGAGTTCTCTTATCATGGATTCTAATGGGGAGATCTGTTTACGATAACAAAATAACAGCATTTATCGCAAAACTGACAGATCCTTATATGAATATATTCAGAAGTGTTAAGGCTCTTAAAACAAACAGAATAGACTTCAGTCCCATTCTTGCTTTGATTCCGCTTAATGTACTACAGAGTGTTTTCACAATACTGGCAAGTTACGGAATAATTACAATTCCTGTGGTAGCTGCTCTGATTATTCAAAGTCTGTGGAACTACCTTTTTAAATTCATTTTTAAATTCTGGCTTATTTTAATGGGAGTTCGTATTGCTGTTAATCTTTTTAACTCTCCTACTGCTTCCAATGTTTTTAACTTCATTGACCCTATGATTAATACTCCGGTTTGCTGGGTGTGGAATATTTTCTATAAAAACAAACAACCTGATGACAAAAAACTGGTTATCACTGCTTTTATCTTCTACCTTATCCTTTATTTCATAATGAATAGAGGATTAGGCTTTCTTATTACTTATCTCTGTTCACTGTAATGTATCTAAGCCAAGCCCTCACAAATATAAATCAACTCACAGGTGTAGGGCCAAAAGCTCAAGCAAGTTATTCAGCTTTGGGAATAACAACTTTTAAAGATTTACTTTCCCATTCTCCAAAAGGCTATGAAGACAGAAGTCACAGAATTTGTCTTGGGCATCAAACAGAAAACGGACCATGGACAAATACCATAGTTGTGATAGAAAATGTTTCTGAATTCGGGGCAGGCAGAAAAAATATCAAAGCCAGAGTCAGAGATACAAAAAGTGGAGTTTGTGCCTTTATCATGGGGTTTAACAGACCTTATTTAAAAAAAGTTCTGTTCAGCGGATGTTACTATCATTTATATGCAAATGTCACACAATATAAAACAATTCTTCAGTGTTCTCAATTTGACATCCGAAGAATTCCGGAAGAATTTCTCAGTGATTCAGAAGTCAACGGTGGAATTCTTCCTGTTTATCAAATTGCAGGTTCTCTTAACCAGAACAATTTAAGACGTGACATAAAAAATGTTCTGTCCCAAGTAAGAATAGATGATGACCTACCGGTAAACTTAATTCAAAAATATAAACTACTCAATTTGGAAGATGCATTGAGAAAGATTCATTTTCCCCAAAGTGATTCAGATATTACTATGGCCAATAGAACACTGGCTTTCCGTGAAGTTTTCTTTCTTCAACTTGCCACAAAAAGAAGAGGTCAAATTCATTCAAGAAATACCATAATCAACAATATTTCTTCTTTGGAGCAAAAGTTTATCAGTTCTCTTCCGTTCTCTCTTACTTCTGACCAGGAAAAAGTTCTCTCGGAAATAAGAAAAGATATGTCATGTGAAGAAAGTATGAACAGATTGTTGCAAGGTGACGTAGGAAGCGGAAAAACTCTTGTTGCCTGGATAAGCGCCCTTCATACAATTAACGCAGGGGGACAGGTTGCCTTTATGGCTCCTACAGAATTACTTGCAAGACAACATGCCCAAAATGCTGCAAAGCTATTGGAAAAAACGGGAATAAATATTGCTTATCTGGACAGTGAAGTCAAAGGAAAACAAAGAACAGAATTGTTGAAACAATTGCAAAACGGAAATGTAGACCTCTTAATAGGAACTCATTCTCTCTTTTCAAAAGATGTCTGTTACAGGAATTTAAAACTGGTAATCATTGATGAACAACATAGATTTGGAGTTGAGCAAAGGAATGCTCTTTTTGCAAAAGGCATTAACCCTGATGTTCTTCTTATGACGGCAACACCTATACCAAGAACTCTTGCCCTTACTGTCTTTGGCAACCTTAATGTTTCAACTATCAAGACCATGCCTATAGGTAGAATCCCAATCATAACCTACCTTGTAGATGAAAATCGTAGAGAAGACATGTACAAAAGTGTTGGTGTTGAACTTTCAAGAGGTCATCAAGCTTATTTTGTTTATCCAAGGATAGACAATGAGGGCGACAGTGATCTTTTAGATGTTCAGACAATGTATTCATATCTCCATACAAAACAGTATCCTCAATATAAAGGTGCAATTATCCATTCAAGAATAGAAGATGAGGAGAAAATAAGAATATTAAATGACTTTTCAGAAGGGAAAATCCAATACCTCGTTGCAACCAGTGTAGTGGAAGTTGGACTTGATGTTCCAAATGCCACTTGTATGATTGTTGAACACGCAGAAAGATTTGGTCTATCTGCCCTGCATCAGTTAAGAGGCAGAGTTGGAAGAAGTACTCTTCAATCATGGTGTTTTCTTGCTTTTGCAGATGAAATAACAGAAGAAGGAAAGAAACGTCTTGGTGTTCTCAGGAGAACAACAGACGGTTTTGAGATTGCTGAAGAAGACCTTAAACTCAGAGGTCCGGGAGAAATTGCCGGCCTAAGACAAAGCGGCTTTTTGCATCTCAAATATGCAGATCTTCAAAAAGATGTTCAAATGATGGCCAATGCCAGAGACGAGGTAGACCTCATCCTTGCCACAGACCCCGGCTTTCTCTCTCTGGAAAACTCTGTCCTCCGCCAAGCCCAAAATTAAACCCCAGGCTCAAAATTCTTATTTTTTATATAATTCAGCCGGGAAATAACACAATTCTCTAAATCTTCTACATAAGCTTCCCAATTTGATTGAGCAATTCCTACAGGGTTTCTATTGCTCGTTCCCCACCGGACTCCATCAAGATTTACTCCTTTTTCAATCTCGCCTGATAATTCTGTTATTTTCCCTGAAACCATATTATCGTTAATCGTTGAAATTAATTCATTTAAAGCAATATTAAACTCCTGTGTTTTAAATAAAGCGTCAAAATATATAGAGTTGGTACAAATCAATGTTGTATCAGTGGTATACGCCGCATAATCAAAATCCCACACAGGTCCGGCCTTTAAGATGTTTTTTGTATTGTCAAAAGTAAAATAACAACTTTTTGGATGTCCCAATTCTCCATTGCGCATAATTTCATTTACAATGTAAAACTTGGCCATTGATTCAACATCTATTTTTTTCAGATAAGTCTCATCAAGTAAATTTTTGTTAGAATCAGAATAAGGAAAATACTCAGAATAAAGAATGTTTTCTAAATCTGCAATCTTGCCGGAAAGATTATTTAATCGCCCTTCATCCATAGAATCATCATTTTTTATAAGGTAAGGTAATCCTTTTATGGAAGACTTAAATTTCCAAGTCTCATCATAGTAAACATCCATTTCTATTAAATAATCATTATCTTCATCAATATCAACTCGGTTTTTATCAACTTTAATCTGTTCTCCAATCCAATATAATCCTAAATATTCATCGTTCTTTACTAAATTGACAAATTTACCATGAACAGTCCAATCCATATTAAGTTTCTCGCTTAAAAAGAAAGCCATCTCATTTTTCATAAAAGACATATCCAGGTAATTAGCAATTAGCATCCATTGCTTATGTTTTGGCATCCCAAGAACAGAGGCTTTCTCACTAAGCTTTATTTTGTAAGGTTTTTTTGCTTGTCCCCAAGTTGTGTTCCCACGACCACTAAAAGTTGTATCCGTATCTTCAAGTAATAGCTGTTGGTCTTTATCAATTATTTTTATTACAGACTTTACTTTATCATCTTTATTTACCAGTTCCTTCCTCTCTTGAGTATTGATTATTACTGTGGGTAACCCGGTATTAATAACTTGTACGACTTGGCAACTGTCTGAATTAATAGATTTCAAATGCTCATCTTTTGTTATTATAGCATTACAATAATAATCAGATTGAACATAATTATTTTGTGGAAGGGTAATGACACTGGTATAAGTATCGTTTGCTTTTATTATTGTCTCATCAGATGTATAAATTGCAGAATACTCAGATTCTCCCGGATTCCTTCTATACCAAGTAAAAACAACTGAAACAGGATATTCAGTTGTTATTTCTGCACTTAGTTTTTGGTTTTCTGAATACAACTCATAAGTAGCATTTTGTGGATGTTTTATAAATTGACATTTGTCAACCACAGATTCCTGATGCAAGCTTTCCTCAAAAGAATATTCTCCTGAACAACTGACAACCGTTAAAACAAAAATAATTAATAAAATAAATAACAGCTTTTTCACAAAATCTCCTCTCTTTTTGCCAAGTATAAACTACACACTGGAGACAACTATTTGTTTCAAGTCAAGAGAAAAGTAGAAAAAACTTAAGAAATTAACAGTTCTGAGGCAAATAATCAGAGTTGTTTTTGAGCATAGCATAAACTACACGACACAGTTTTTTAGCTACATGTCCAAGAACAT